>CAZEBC010000019.1:0-9364 GCA_964510165.1 uncultured bacterium | reverse complement strand
TTCACTTCGTCAACCATTCACACATTGACTTCACATGGTGGAACACGCCTGAGGCGTGCAGCAAACGCAATGAGGAAATCATCAACCGTGTGATTGAACTGTGTTCCTCCAACCCTGATTTCAAGTTTTCATACGAGACGACGGCCGGCCTCATCGAGTACCTCGAGAAGAATCCCGCTCGGAAAGACGATATTCGCCGGCTCCTGGAATCCGGTCAGTTGGATGTTGGCGGCCTGTTCGTTTCGGCAAATGCGGGCGCCTGCTCGGAAGAGGCGGTGGTCAGAAACTTCTGTTTGGGCAAGAGATGGCTCGAGAAAACGCTAGACTTTGTGCCGCTCATCGCGAAGGAATACGATACGCCCGGTCACATCCTGCAGACGCCTCAGCTCGTGAAAGACGCCGGGATGGATGTCCTCGTGATCACTCGAGGCCCGCATGGTTGTTTCTACTGGCTCGGTCCGGATGGCTCCGAGATTCTTACGTGCTGCATTCCGTACAACTGGTCATACTGGCGGAAGCTGGGCGTGAGCTTCGAAGAAACTGAGAAGAATCTCGCCGCCGAACTGGAGCGGGCCGCCCGCAAATTTTCCGGTCCCGATCTGATCATTCCCGACGGCGACGACATGACGCTGCCGAACGCCAATCTGCTTGGTGTAATCGAAAAATGGAACCGGAGCTATGACCGGCCAAAGCTGTCGCTCTCGACGCTCCAGTCGGCAATCGCCGGCTATCGGTCAAAGAAATTCCTGCGTCGATCGGGGGACATGCCGAACATGTGGATTGCGATCCATACGCTGCAAGTTGAAACTGCGCGCGACATGAAACATGTCCACAATCTCCTGCCAATCGCCGAAATGCTGCATTCGATTTTGTGCATTCATAAAGGCGAATTCAAGCGATATCCAAGCCAAAAGATCAACCAGTCCTGGCGGCGTGGGCTGCTTGTAGCCGATCATAATTGGGGTGGCAAGGATGAAACCAGGGGCGGCGTCCAGTCGGACGAACATAAGAGGGAACTCGCGAGGCTCGCGCTCCGCGATTGCCATTGGCTGATCGAGGACGCATTCTATGAACTCGCGAAAACCGCGCAGACAGAGGAGCCTCTCAAGGGAATGCCGGTGATGGTATTCAATCCTCTCGCATGGCCGCGAACCGACATCTCAACGATTGAAGTAACCTGCGAGATGCCCGGGCTGCGAGCGATCGAGATCGTGGACGCTGACGACAAACCGGTTCCATTTGACATGGAGATCGTGGAGCGGCACAGCGATGGTACGGCCCATCGCGTTCGCGCCGATTTCTTGTGTCGAGACCTGCCCTCTCTCGGATACTCCAGCTACTTTGTGAAACCGGTCGTGCAGGAAAGGGAAGCGCCAGGTGCACCCAAGCAGGCCGGACGGGTAATTGAGAACGAGTTTTACCGGGTCGAATTCGCGGAAGATGGAAGCCGTATCCAAAGCCTTTATGACAAGGAGCTCGACCGCGAACTGGCAGGCACGTTCAATGTCTCCATGGGACCGCTCGATTTCGAGTTCGGGTTGTTCGAGTTGTTCGGGATCGGCCTCAAACTGGTTGTGCCCGACGACAGTTTTTACGAGAATCCGGAAAATGAAGGCTCGGCCGAGTCGGTCGAGCCGACAGGCGAAATCTGGCGGGCCCAGGGCTACCCCGCCAGCGTCCGGGTCGAACGAGACGGCGACTTCGCGAAATCGCTTGTGGCCGAAGGCGAATTTTTGGCCTCGCGCAGGCGACAGCGGGTCGTGCTCTTCAATGAAATAAAGAGGATTGACCTGCATCTGGAACTGGATTGGGACGGGGTTTCCAATACGGCGCTGTATCTCCAGATGCCGCACTCCCTGATGAATGGCCAGAAGTACCTCGATGTTCCTTTCGCGGTTCATAAGAACGGCAACGAACTTACCGATTTCTGGATTGACGAATCGCTGCCGATACCGTTCAAGGTGCGAGACATTCAGAACTGGCTGTGTTTCGAAAGCGAAGGCCGCGGCCTCGCCATCGCGACGCGCTGGCCCATCGTTGATTTCACGATCGTTCCCTCTTTTCCTCTCCTCTGGACCAACGACAGCAGCGGCTTCTTCTTCGGCGAGAGATACCGGCAGCGCGGCAAACACAACTTCTCGTTCTCTTTGACCTCATATAAGGGTGGATGGCTCGAGAACGGCATACATCGCTGGGGCAGACAATGGGCGATACCGCCAATGACGTTTCTGAGCGATTCGGCCATGCTTCCGAGAAGGCGCTCTTATCTTTCGGTTGTTCCCGAAAACATAATCGTCTCAGCCTTCAAGAAAGCGGAGGACGAAGATGCGGTAGTGATCAGGCTCTATGAGACCGCTGGAAAGAGGACCGACGCGCGCATGCAGACCGCGTTCCCCGTCAAACGAGCGATCGAAACGAACATTATCGAGACCGCCTCGAAGAAGCTCGCGGTGAGCGAGGATCAGGTACGCTTGAACTTCCGCCCCTTCGAGATCAAGACGATAAAGCTGTTCGCCTGACGTCTCCATACGTGCAGGCTGAATCCGCGACAAGATGCGAAAAGGGCGTGTCCTCAGAGGTCAATCAGGTCCGCACGCATCCGGACAAGGTCGAGAATCACGACCGTGCTCCGGCCCTCGAGCCAGCCGCCGCATTCGCCCGGGTTTATCACCAGCGGTTTCCCCTCGCGAATCTCGGGGCGATGGGTATGTCCGTAGATGACGACATCGTAAGCGCCCCCTACTGCCAGCGTCTCTGCTATTTCGGGGTAATGCGTAATGACTATCCTCCTGCCTGACAGTTCCAGTTGATGCACGGCCTCGTGCAATTCGCCGAATCCCTCGAACTGCCTGACAAGCCCGAATCTCTCGCCGTCGTTGTTGCCGAACACGCCCACCAGCTTGCAGGTGAGGCGCCGAAACTCCCGCGCTGTAAACGGCGCGATGTAATCGCCCGCATGCAGCGCCAGGGAGATGCCGCGCTCGTTGAAAAGGTCAACAGCTTTTTTCAACATGGTCATATTGTCGTGCGTGTCCGAGATGATGCCGAGGAGCATCCGGTCCTCCTTGCCTGCCACTTATCGAGTGCGATTCACGCCTTCAAGCCATTGATAGAACATTCTCTCAATCACAGAGACGGACACCCGGGAATTCCCTTGTCTGTCCCGGCGAGGATTGCCGGAGTCGTGTGAATCGAAATCGTACAGTATCGTCGCAAGCGTTTGCCATTGATGTTCGGGGAGGCTGGCGAGAACCTCGCAGCGATCCAGCAGGTCGCGCATCCAGCGGAGGTAACGCGCGTTCGCCCGGAGAAACGGCGTCAGACGCGAGGCAAGGACCCATTCCTTCACAGTCTGCTCCGCTCCATCGCGCGCCTCATCCCTCATCCAGCCCTCTCCCTGAGGGAGAGGGTTGGGGTGAGGGGGAACGCCACATAATGGGTGTCGAAAAAACCATGTGCGTCGGCCGGCGATTGTCACACAACCCAGGGGGTGCAGCCTGCACATTGTCGGCCGGTTCTCGTAAATGCCGCAGAGGCGTCTGCCTCCCTCTTCGGGAGCGAGGAAACGACATTCGGCCTTCCCCTCTGAAACGGAATGGAAGCTTAGCATCGCCACGGGTACGTTATCGTTCTGCTGAACCCCGAATAACTCGAACATGTCTGTAATCGGGCCGAACCCGAAAACCTTTTTGAAGGACTCCCTTGTGATGTGAACTATGCCCTGCTCCAGCAACCGGGTCGTGCTGAGGTTGGCAGCGGTCCGAAGCCGAATGATATCGTATGGACTGAGCACAATCATGAACTCGCCGCAGCAGCGCCCACATGCATTGCACTCAAAGCGGAAACGCGTGTTTCTGCCGCGAAGAAAGTGCACGTGGTCGCCCGGTTCTTGCTCGCTCATCAAATCGGTCTCACACAACTGAAACGGCCCGCAGTTTTCTTGATGGACAGAGTATAATTGTAAAATGTCGGATTGTCGGCCGGCAGATATTCATTTTTTTTCGATTATAACATATCCTGATTGTGATGCGGAGGAAGACAAGAGGCCCACGGGGGTTTGTGGACACCGGCGCCTGTGTCAGTCTTCAGGCAAATTTGGGGGTTGAAAGCCATGAATGCAGAAATTGTAATGATCGGATCGGAGTTGTTGCTCGGCCAGATACTGGACACGAACTCCGCGTATCTGGCGCAGGAACTCGCCAAGATCGGCGTGAACCTCTTCTACAAGACGACCGTGGGAGATAATCGCCTTCGGATGAACGATGCGCTGCAGGCCGCCCTTAGGCGTTCCGACATTGTGATAACCTCCGGTGGCATAGGCCCCACGGAGGATGACCTCACGCGCGAGGTCGTCGCCGAGGTAGTGGGGGAGCCGCTCGAATTCCATCAGGAACTATTCGACCAGATAGAGGCATTATTCATGCGGCACGGCTTCACGATGAGCCCAAACAATCGCAAACAGGCTTTCATTCCTCGCAACGCGACCCCAATCAAGAATCCGGTCGGCACGGCGCCGGGCTTTATTTGTGAAAAGGCGGGAGCAGTCATCATCTCTCTCCCCGGCGTTCCCCGCGAGTTGAAGTTCCTGATGGAGGCAATAGTGGTTCCGTTCCTGCGCGAGAGGTTTTCGCTCGGGGAACTCAACATCAGCTCGCGCGTGCTGAAGATATGCGGGATGGGCGAAAGCAGGGTGGACGCCCGCGTGGGCGACCTGCTCAGGGAATCGGTGAATCCCACGCTTGGGATACTGGCGGAACCGGCACAGATTTTGCTAAGAATAACTGCAAAGGCCGAAACCGTTTCCGACGCCAAGTCGAAAATCGCCTCGATGGAGGAGGAAATCCGGCGGCGGTTTGGCCCGCTCGTGTTCGGGGTTGACGCCGAAACGCTGGAAGATGTTGTAGACGGATTACTTAAGAATCAACAGAAAAGCCTGGCCATCCTCGAAACGCTGACCGGAGGGGCGCTGGCCCAGAGGTTTGTGTCCCTCAGAACCGCAGCTTTGAAAGAGGCGACTGTGGTAAACTGCGAAGAGTCAATGCGCCGTTTTACGGAACCCGAATTACAAAAATGGACTGTGCTCAGGCGCTCGCACGCCGTGCTTTCGGTCAGTCTCGCGCGAGCGGCCCGCATCCGGTCTGGCGCGGACCTCGGCCTTGCTTCAGTGGGTATTCTGCCCGAATCGGAAACGCTCGCCCCGGAAGAGAGGCCGTCAGGCAAGACGTGCATAGCCATCAGTTCGCATGCGGGAGAAGTGTATTGGGAGTTCCGCTTTGCCGGGACGGATTCGATGAACCAGATGCGCGCGGTGGCGCTATCCCTCGAGATGCTCAGGCGGCATCTCATCGGATATGTTGACAGTGAATTCCCGCCCCGCGGCATACAGGAGAGTCACAGTTGATAGTTTGCGACAAGTGCGGTTCAGAAAGCAGAGATGACGCCAGGTTTTGTCATACGTGCGGACAGAATCTGTTCGCCATGAAAGACAAGGCGGAGGTCGCCGTCAATTCCGCTCGTTCCGACGAGGACTCGGCGGAAACACTGAGCCGCATAATCAGCGGAAGATACGAACTGAAAGAAAAGCTGGGACGCGGCGGCATGGGAGTCGTGTATAGGGCGTACGACCGACAATTGGGAATGGACGTCGCGATCAAGGTCTTGATCGACCGCTTCGCCAACGACCTGTCGGCTGCCGAGACCCTCAAACAAGAGGCCAAGGCCGCAATGCGGCTTGCCCACCCGAATATCATCCGGCTCTACAATTTCGAAACTACGCCCGAGGCCACCTACCTGTTGATGGAATTTGTCAAGGGCGAGTCTCTCGCCGCTATGGCTTCCAAAAAGACCGGCGGCCGCTTTTCGGAGCAAGAGGTCATCAAATACATCTCGGAAGTCTGCGAAGCTTTGAAGTTTGCCCATGCGGAGCACGTCATTCATCGCGACATCAAGCCCAGCAATATCATCGTCATGCCGGACGGCAGAGTCAAACTTGCGGATTTCGGAATCGCTCTCGTGAAGCAGAACCCCGGTGACAACGGCGAGGGCCGCTTCGGGGGGACGCCGACCTACATGAGTCCTGAGCAGGTTTTCGGGCGCCCTCTGGACGGTCGCAGCGACATCTACTCGCTCGGAGTAACCATGTACCAGATGCTCGCCGGCTTCCCGCCGTTCAGAGGCGAAGAAGTCAGCCTCCAGCACATCCACGCCATTCCGAAGCACATTGACGGTGTCTCGTCATGGATGAATTCCATCGTAATGAAATGTCTCCGCAAGGAGCCTGATGGGCGATGGCGAAGTGCTGCCGAATTGAAGGATGTGCTCACCGGCAAGATGGAGACCGATGTGCCGATGCAGAGCAAATACCAGCCGTGGTGGGTGGCACGGTCCGAGATCGAAGCCAGCCCTCCTGCAACTGAGGCGGCGTCGGAAGAACAAGCGCCCAAGAAAGTGGCGCCGCCCGAGCAGGAACACCTGTCCGTTTACAAGACTCCCAGGCTTCCCAGCTCGAGCGTGCACCGACGCGTCGAGAAGATAGGCCGGTACGCCGGCCTCGTCGCGAACGCTCCTGAATATGAGCAGGCACGCATGGGATTTGGAACTCTCGCGGGAATTGGCGCAGGCTTGATTATCTCCTTCTCGGGAGGAGAATCGCCTCAGGTATCTTACGATTCCCCCCTGTTTCAGTGGAGCTGGGTGCTTTACGGCGGGCTCATCGGGATTGCCATTGGAGTCGCCCAAAAAAGGACCGGCAAGGGGATGCTATCCCTTTCACTGGGGGTATTGGGCGGAATGCTCGCGGGCTTGCTTATGGGGTTGTTCCGGGCCAGGACCACCTCCGAAATGCCGGTGCTCGGAATCCTCGAACCGTCCCAATATGGCGTGCTGGGCGGCGCCGTGGTAGGCGCATTCCTGGGAGCGGCTGACGGAATATATGAGCGATCTGCCCGCTATTTCGTCAGATGCCTTCTCTGGGGAGGCGTTGGCGGAGCGCTCGGTGGAGCGGTCCTCTGTGCAGTGAAATATCTTTTTTCGGCCTTCTGGTCGCCCGTACTCAATTGGATCGTCGTTGGCGCAGCGCTCGGGTTTTTCATTAACATGGGAGTCGCGTTCGCCGAAAGACCCGAAACGCGGCAGCGGGCGCTCTGATCTCGTCGGCTTAATGCCATCTTCCCTGACAGATTCTCGGCCGCGAAACAATTGTCGAACCGTTTCCAGATTTGCTATACTAGTGCCCCGAGAGCGCATCTCCCGGTTCTCTCCCCAACACCTTCGGATATATGTGCTGATCTCTGTGAACGGAGGGATGAATCATGAAAGACAATGAAAGACCCCAGAAGGCGGAGGTCTTCCTGCGTTTCGAGTATGTCCCCGGCTCTCTCGACAGCAAGACGCGGGAACTTGTCCTTCTTGCCGGAGCCGCAGTCGCCGGATGCAGCCATTGAACTAAGAACCACTTTGCAGGTGCAAAGAAGGCGGGCGCAACAGACGACGAAATCCGAGAAACCATGGCATGTGCGATGATGGCCGCAGCGGGCAAGGTTCGAACCTTCGTGACCGAGACCATCGAAGGGCTTGATCTTAAGAGGTAATACCTTCCGGAGAAGAATTTTTTAGATTGCTCAATGTCCAATAAACGCATTCAGGCGCTTCGTTCCGCGATGGCGGAAGAATCAATCGAAGCCGCCATCCTGCTCTACTCCCGGGATATCCTTTACTATGCGGGCGTTTCTGTTCCCAGCATCCTGCTCATCACTCCCCGGACCGCGCGGCTGTATGTTCGCCGCGCATATGAATTCGCACGAGAGGACTCTACTATTGACGACGTTGTGCGCGACGGCAGCCTGCGTACAGTCCCCGAACAGCTACGATCGGAAGGATTGGGCCGCTCCGCAATCGGGCTCGAACTCGACGTGATACCGGCGGAACTATTTTTCAAGATTCGCGACGAACTTCCCGGCGCGGCGTTCAAGAACCTGAGTCCGCTCATTATCTCTCAGCGAATAGTCAAGGATGACGAGGAACTTGGCCTGGTGCGCGTCTCGGCTTCGATGACCGACAAAGCCCAGCGGCGCGCTCTCGACGCCATTCGCGAAGGCATAAGCGAGGTCGAAATGGCCGCCGAGATCGAGGCCGAGCTGCGGCGCAACAAGCACGAGGGTATCCTCGTCAATCGCCGCTTTGACGCCTACACGATGTACGGCATGATCGGGTCGGGCGACAGCCTCACCCGATTCGCCGGATTTGCCAAGGTCGCCTCGGGCGTTGGGCTCAGCCGCGCCATGCGGATAAGCGCCGGAAACAGGATCATGAAGCGGGGTGACCTCGTGATGATAGACATAACGGGCTGTTACCACGGCTATATCACCGATGTCACCAGGCCGTACGTGATAGGGCGCGCGTCCGAGCGACAGCTTGACGTGTTCAAAGAACTCAGCAAGATCGAAGATGAAATACTCTCAAGTATTCGGCCCGGCGTCCCCGTGGCCGAAATTTACCGAAAGGGGATCGAGGCGGCCTCCCGCACGAAGTATGCCCAATATTTCATGGGATATGATGAGAAGGGCCCCTTTGTGGGCCACGGCCTGGGTCTCGAGCTTGACGAGCCTCCGATACTCGGGCCTGACGACCCGACAATCGTCAAGGAGAATATGACCCTGGCCGTCGAGATCAACACGATCATTCCCGACTTCGGCACGATCAAGCTGGAGGATTCGTTCATCGTAAAGCCCGACGGCGTCGAACTGCTCTCAACCATCGAACGACGACTGTTCGAAGTGGATACGTGAAGAAGCAAAACGTTAAAGGAGAAAGCGAGAATGAATATCCATCCTTCGGTTTTTGTTCATTCCACGGCGGTTCTGCATGGAGCGCTTGAAGTCGGCAAGAACAGCAGCATCTGGCCCAATGCGGTCATCCGAGCCGATTTCAATTACATAAAGATAGGACGCTACACGAACATCCAGGATCAGGCCACGATACACGCCTCGCCTACGCACCCCACGACCATCGGTGATTTCGTTACGGCAGCTCATTCATCCATCATGCATGCCTGCACAATCGGGAATCGGGTGATGATAGGAATGGGCGCAACCATTCTGGATGGCGCTCAGATTGGCGATGGAACGATGATTGCCGCCAACGCGCTCATAAGGGAAAACATGGTCGTGCCGCCTAACTCGCTCGTGGTCGGCGTGCCTGGCCGCATCATCGAGGGCAAGGGCCGCCCCGAGTTTATCGAGCAGAACGCAATCTCCTACTACGTTCTTTCCCGAAAATACATGAGCGGCGTCTACACCATCTCGCCGGAGGAACTCCTCAGCCTGATGCAATCCTTCACACCCGAACTCGACTGAGCCCAAAAGAA
>CAZEBC010000018.1:0-36595 GCA_964510165.1 uncultured bacterium | reverse complement strand
GAGGAGGTTCGGCCCTGTGTTCCCTCACCCAACCCTCTCCCGTGGGGAGAGGGCAGGGCGGCCACGTGGGCAACAGTCGAATCTGGGTAGGCGCGCCGGGCCCGGTGCGCCTACGATTGGCTGACCATGAGGCTATTGAAGCATAGGGCATTTTCTTCGGTCAACGAAGTTTTTGTTAACAAAAATTTCGAAAGTCAGAAGGGATTGAAAAGAGTGGGATTAAATGGGAAAAAGGAAAAGGGGGGAAACGGGTGTATAGGGTTCAGGGTTGAAAGGACAAAGGCGAACCGGTGAGGGGGATAGGGTGGGTCGGACAAGTTCGGACGGGTCAGAGGGCTTAGGGTTCAGAGTTTAGGGTCTGCGCGGTCATGCGGGGAATGCGCTTGTGTGCTTGACTCGCACGGGCCAACCTGTTATCATACATCTGTACATGTATTCAGCCCTTCGTTTCAAAGTTCCAAACCCAATATCCCACAGCACGTTGCGCGATTTTCTGATAGCGAGGCTTGGCGATGATCGGTAGGTACTCACGACCCCGGATGGCGGCGATCTGGAGCGAGGAACACAAGCTCAAGACGTGGCTCAGGGTTGAGGTGCTGACGTGTGAGGCGTGGGCGAAGCTGGGGAAGGTCCCGGCGGACGCGCTGAAAGAGATACAGGAGAAGGCGCGTTGCACGCCTGAGCGGGTGGCGGAGATTGAGGACGTCACCAAGCACGACGTGATCGCCTTTCTGACGGCGGTGGGGGAGAACGTGGGGCCCGCGTCGCGGTTCATTCATTTTGGGCTGACCTCGTCGGACATGCTCGATACGGCGCTTGCGGTCAATCTGTGCGAGGCGAGCGACCTCATCATTGAGGATCTGAGGCTGCTGCTGGGCGTATTGAAGAAGAAGGCGCTGGGTCACAAGCACACGGTGATGATTGGTCGTTCGCACGGGGTGCATGCCGAGCCTATCACGTTCGGGCTGAAGATGGCGCTGTGGCACGCCGAGACCGTCCGCAACCTGGAGCGCATGCAGAGGGCGAAGGAGACGATCGGCGTTGGCAAGATATCGGGGGCGGTCGGCACGTTTGCGAACCTCGATCCGTTGGTGGAGCAATATGTCTGCGGGAAGCTTGGGCTCAGGCCGGCGCCGCTTTCGACGCAGATAATCCAGCGGGACCGTCACGCCGAGTTTCTGACGACGCTCGCGATCATCGCGAGTTCGCTCGACAAGTTTGCGACGGAGATACGGAGTCTTCAGCGGACGGAAATCCTGGAGGCGGAAGAATACTTCGAGAAGGGCCAGAAGGGGTCGTCGGCGATGCCTCACAAGCGCAACCCGATCCGATGCGAGCAGGTGTCGGGGCTTGCGCGGGTGGTCCGCGCGAACGCGATGGCGGCGCTGGAGAACATTCCGTTGTGGCACGAGCGCGACATTTCGCATTCATCGGTCGAACGAGTGATTATTCCCGATAGCTGCATTCTGGTGGATTATCTGCTGGCGCGGTTCACGGGGATTATTGATAAGCTTCTTGTGTATCCGGAGAACATGCTGAAGAATCTGGCACGGACGAAGGGGATGATCTTTTCCGAGAGGATATTGCTTGAGCTTGTGGGGAAAGGGCTGACGCGGGAGGAGGCATACAAGCTGGTGCAGCGCTCGGCGATGAAGGTATGGGAGGACGGCGCCGATTTCCGCGAGGCGCTGCTTTCCGATGGGGAGATACGGTCGCATCTGACGGAGGAGGAGCTTGACAATTGTCTGCGTCTCGATCATCACCTCAGATTTGTGGACGAGTTGTTTGAGAGGGCCGGACTGAAGGATGAATGAGGGGGGCATGAATACGGACGTAGTACTCAGGACCGAATTTGACGGGTTGAAGCTGCTTAATCGGGGCAAGGTGCGCGACATCTACGAGGTTGACGGCAAGTTATTGCTGGTGGCGACGGACCGCATCTCGGCGTTCGATTGCATATTGCCTGACGGCATCCCGAACAAGGGAAAAGTGCTGACGGGCCTTTCCAGGTTCTGGTTCGATTTCACGCGGCGCATTGTTCCCAATCACGTGATAACGACGGAGGTTGACGAGTTTCCTGCGGTGACGAAGCCTTACGGCGACGTTTTGCGCGGGAGGTCGATGCTGGTCAAGAAGACAAAGCCTTATCCGGTGGAGTGCGTGGTGCGCGGATATCTTGCGGGGTCGGCGGTGAAGGAGTACCGTCAGAGCGGGTCGGTATGCGGGATCGCGCTTCCGGCCGGCTTGAGGGAATCGGAGAGGTTGCCGGAACCGATTTTCACGCCGGCAACGAAGGCTGAGTCGGGGCACGACATCAACATTTCTTTCAAGGAAATGGCGAGGCTCATTGGTGAGAAGAAGGCGCGGTTGTTGGAGGAGAAGAGCCTTGCAATATTTGTGGCCGCGAGCGAATACGCCGCGTCGCGCGGGCTCATTTTGTCGGACACGAAGTTCGAGTTTGGGGAGGTTGACGGCGAGACCATTATTATTGACGAGTTGCTCACGCCGGACTCGTCGCGGTATTGGCTTGCGGAGAGTTACGAGGCGGGCAAGCCGCAGACCAATTTCGACAAACAGTATGTGCGGGACTATCTGGAGACGATAGATTGGGACAAGACGCCGCCGGCTCCGCCGCTTCCGCCGGAAGTGATTCGGGGGACCGAGGCGAAATACAAGCAGGCTTATCGGCTGATAACCGGGAAGGACCTCTGATACTTATGCGCGACTGCGGTCATTCTTGCGGGCATGCCTTGCGCGAGGCCGATTTCATGAAGCATGAGTGCGGCATTTTCGGGGTGTTCGGTCATCCTGAGGCCGCCAAGATCACGTATTTGGGATTGTACGCGCTGCAACATCGGGGGCAGGAGAGCGCCGGCATCGTTTCATGCAGCGAAGGCCGTCTGTACGGTTATCGCGAGATGGGTCACGTGTATGACGTGTTCAAGAAGGACGTGCTTGAGGGCCTTGTCGGCGACGTGGCGATCGGGCATGTGCGCTATTCGACGTCGGGGTCGAGCTTGTTGAAGAACGCGCAGCCGCTGCTGGTGGATTATGCGCGAGGCCCGCTTGCGATTGCGCACAACGGCAATCTGGTGAACGCGCGGGTGCTGAGGACGGACCTGGAGGGTCGCGGCTCGATCTTTCAGTCAACGAGCGACAGCGAGGTCATCATCCATCTGGTGGCTCGTTCGAAGAAGAAGCTGTTGCGCAATTCGCTTACGGAGGCATTGACGCGCGTGCAGGGCGCATACTCGATCGTGGTTGTGGACCCTGAGAACCTGATTGCGGTGCGTGATCCGCTTGGTTTCAGGCCGTTGTGCCTGGGGAAGTTGAAGGGGGCGTTCGTGGTGGCTTCGGAGAGCTGCGCGTTCGACATAGTGGACGCCAAGTACGTTCGCGATGTCGAGCCGGGCGAGATGCTTGTGATAAACCGGGCGGGAGCGCACTCGTATTCATTAGGTCCTCGGCTTGCGAAGACGGGGCTTTGCATCTTCGAATTGATATATTTCGCGCGGCCCGACAGCATGATTTTCGGGCGGGACGTGGAGCGGGTGAGGCACAGGCTGGGCGGCATGTTGTACCGCGAGGCGCCGGTGGAGGCAGATCTGGTGCTGCCGGTGCCCGACTCATCGAATGCGGCGGCCGTCGGCTATTCGCACGAATCGGGGATACCGTTCGTAATGGGTCTGATCCGGAACCATTACATTGGGCGGACGTTCATCGAGCCGTCGCAGACGATTCGCGATTTTGGCGCGAAGATAAAGTACAATCCGCTTCAGACGGCGTTGCAGGGGAAGCGGGTGGTCGTGGTGGACGATTCGATTGTACGCGGGACGACGAGCCGGAAGATCGTGAAGATGATCCGCAACGCGGGCGCGAAGGAAATCCACATGCGCATCAGTTCTCCTCGGATCACCCACCCATGTTTTTACGGGATAGACACGCCGACGCGCAAGGAACTGATCGCCTCGACGCATAATCTTGAGGAGATACGGAAGTATCTTCGGGTTGACACTTTGCATTATCTGAGCGTCGAGGGGCTTGTGAACGCGGCGGGAGGAAAGCGCGAGGACTATTGTCTGGCGTGTTTCTCGGGCGAATACCCCATCAGCCTGGCGGTCGATTTCGACAAATTCTATTATGACCACAGGCGTTCCGCAAAGGTCAGGGCATAGCGATGGCGGACGGCTTCACCTATAAAGAGGCGGGGGTCGACATTGACGCGGCCACCGAGTTGAAGCGAAGGATAAAGCCGCTCGTACGAGGGACCTTCTCGGCGGGGGTGTTGCAGGACATCGGCCTGTTCGGCGGGCTGTTCAAGCTGGACACGACGCGATACCGCGAGCCGGTGCTCGTTGCGAGCGTTGACGGCGTGGGCACGAAGCTGAAGATCGCGTTTGCGACGGGACGCCACAACACGGTCGGCATAGACATTGTGTCGCACTGTGTGAACGATATCCTGATGCAGGGAGCGGAGCCTCTCTTCTTTCTCGATTACCTTGCGCTGGGCAAACTCGACGTTGACATTGCGGAACAGGTGGTGGCGGGTTTGGCGGAGGGCTGCCGGTTGGCGGGCTGCTCGCTGATAGGCGGCGAGACGGCGGAGATGCCGGATTTCTACAAGGCCGGGGAATATGATCTTGCCGGCATGATCATCGGCGTGGTCGAGAAGGGGAAGGTTATTGACGGAGCAAAGATAGTGGAGGGCGATTCGATAATCGCGCTGAAATCCTCCGGACTACACACGAACGGTTATTCGCTTGTCCGAAGGCTGCTATTTGATTCAAAGAGATACAAGCTCGATCAGCACGTTGATATGCTGGGAAGGACACTTGCCGATGAACTTCTCACCCCCCACAAATGTTATGCGAAACCGGTCCACAGGCTGATGAAGCATGTTGGGGTTCGCGGCATGGCTCACATGACCGGCGGCGGACTGACCGACAACATTCCCCGCATCCTTCCGAAGACGCTCGACGCGGAGATTGACCTGAAGAGCTGGCGACCGCTTCCGATCTTCGAGTTGATCCGGCGGGAGGGGAATATCGCGCGGGATGAGATGCTGAGGACATTCAACATGGGCGTGGGGATGGTCATGGTCGTTTCGCCCGCTGATGAAGCGAAGGCGCTGGAAGGCCTTGCCGATGAGGGGGAGGAGCCTTGGCGCATTGGGCGGATCATTCGCGGGACGGGTGTTGTGAGATATGTGGAATGATCGGGACCACGTTAGAGATCATTAGACCGCAAGTACGCAAAGAGCGCAAAGGAACACCAGAAAAGCGGGGACACGATGAAGCATCATGTCCCCGTTTTTCTGGTCATTGCGAGGAAGGGGCAAAGCCCCGACCCCGCGCCGTATCGGGATTGCTTCGTCATCTCGCGAGGCGCGCCACGCCAAGGCGTGGTCGCAATGAAGCAGGGTTTTGCGGCGGAATACATTTTGGAAGATCATGAACACATATAGGATTGAGGTTGGGCTTCGGCCTGAGCTTTTGGACGCCGCCGGAGAATCCGTCAAGAAGAACATCATCGAAGACCTGCATATCGCCGTTGACGACGTGCGGGTGATTCGGGTGTACACCATTCTGACGAGGCTCGCCCGAGTCGACGTTGAGAGACTGAGGACCGCCCTGTTCACCGACCCGATCATCGAGGTCTCGAGGCTGCGGGCCGAGCCGTCTGACGCGCCGCTTGCGGACACATTCGCGTGGGCGATCGAGATAGGGTTCAAGCCGGGCGTGACGGACAACGTAGGGAAGACCTCGCGTGAGGCCATCATTGACATTTTCGGCGAGAACATCGGCGAGTGCAGCGTATTCACCTCGAAGCAGTATGTGATCAAGGGGGGCATTGGCCGGGAGCAGGCCGAGACGATCGCGGAGAAACTGCTTGCGAACGGGCTTATCGAGCAATGGCGGGTGGCCGATTTCGAGGAGTTCAAGCGGAACAACGGGATATCGCTTCCGCTTCCGATTGCGGGGAAGCGCGAGGAGATCGTGGTCAAGAGGTTCGACCTCGATGTTCCGGATGAAGAACTGCTCCGCATCAGCCGCGAGGGCATCCTTTCGCTGAGTCTGGAGGAGATGCGCGAGATTCGGGATTATTTCCATCGCGAGGCGACGGCGAAGGATCGGGCGCTTGTGGAACTTGACGAGAGGCCGACCGACGTGGAACTTGAGGCGATCGCGCAGACATGGTCCGAGCACTGCAAGCACAAGATATTCAACGCTTCCATCGAGTATGAGGACGAGAGTGGGCGCCGGCTGCCGATACGAAGTTTGTTCAAGACGTATATCAAGCGGGCGACGGATGAGATATCCGAGCGCGTGCCGTGGCTGGTGTCGGTGTTCCACGACAACGCGGGCGTGATCCGTTTCAACGACGGGTGGAACCTCGTGATGAAGGTGGAGACGCATAACAGTCCGTCCGCGCTCGACCCTTACGGCGGCGCGGTAACGGGCATCGTGGGGGTGAATCGCGACCCGTTCGGCACAGGCAAGGGTTGCCGCCTCATATTCAATGTGGACACCTTCTGCTTTGCGCCGCCGGATTACGCGAAACCGCTTCCGCCGAGGCTTCTGCATCCGAAGAGGATATTCAAGGGAGTTCATCGTGGCGTGAGGGACGGCGCCAACCAGAGCGGCATCCCCGATGTGAACGGGAGCATCGTGTTTGACGAGCGCTACGTGGGGAAACCGTTAGTATTCTGCGGGACTGGCGGGATCATGCCTAGGGAGATTCTGGGGGAGCCTGCGCATGTCAAGAGCGTGATGCCGGGCGATTTCATCGTGATGACGGGCGGCAGGATCGGCAAGGATGGCATTCACGGCGCGACATTTTCATCGGAGGAGTTGCATAGCGAATCGCCGACGTCGGCGGTGCAGATAGGCGATGCGATCACCCAGAAGAAGATGACGGATTTTCTTTTGGAGGCGCGCGATTTGGGGCTGTATCGCGCGATCACGGACAACGGGGCAGGCGGGCTTTCATCGTCGGTTGGCGAGATGGCGAGGCTCTCGGGCGGATGCCAGCTTCGGCTCGACAAGGCGCCGCTGAAATACGAAGGTTTGCAGCCGTGGGAGATTCTGCTTTCTGAGGCGCAGGAGCGGATGACGCTCGCGGTCGATCCGAAGAAGATCGAGAAGTTTCTTGAGCTAGCGCGAAGGCGGGACGTGGAGGCGACGGTGCTCGGGAATTTCACCGACACGGGCATGTTCCACGTGCTTTACCGCGACAAGACGGTGGCCTATCTGGACATGAAGTTCTTCCACGACGGCGTCCCCGAGATGAAACTGCGGGCGAAATGGGCGCCGCCGCGCCGTGAGGAACCGGATTTTCCGGAGCCGGCCGATTATGGCGAGGCGCTTCGGCGGATGCTTGGGCGGCTCAACGTGTGCAGCAAGGAATCGTTCGTGCGGCAGTATGACCATGAGGTGCAGGGCATGAGCGCGCTTAAGCCGTTTGTCGGGGCGGATAATGACGGCCCCGGCGACGCCGCCGTCCTCAAGCCGATTCACGATTCGTATGAAGGGGTTATTGTGGCGAGCGGACTGTGTCCGCGTTACAGCGATATAGACACCTACCACATGGTCGCCTGCGCGATTGATGAGGCGGTGAGGAATGCGGTAAGCGTGGGCGGGAGGCTCGGGTATCTGGCGGGACTTGACAATTTCTGCTGGCCCGACCCTGTCGAGTCGGAGAAGACGCCCGACGGGCAGTACAAGCTGGCGCAGCTTGTTCGGGCGAACATGGCGCTGTACGATCTTTGCACCGCGTATGACCTGCCGTGCATCTCGGGCAAGGACAGCATGAAGAACGATTACATGATCGGCGGCGTGAAGATTTCGGTGCCGCCGACGCTGCTGTTTTCGGTGATGGGCCGGATGGACGATGTGCGCAAGGCGGTCTCGATGGACGCGAAGAAGGCGGGCGATTATGTGTACGTGATGGGCCTCACCAGGAACGAACTCGGGGGGAGCGAATACTTCGCGCAGCACGGATTTGTTGGAAACACCGTGCCGAAGGTGGATGCGGAAATGGCGCGAAAGACTTATCAGGCGCTTGCCGAGGCGATGGAGAGGAAGCTGGTCGCGTCGTGTCATGACTGTTCCGACGGCGGGCTTGGCGTTGCGCTGGCGGAGACTGCGTTCGCGGGGGGGCTGGGGATATCGGTGGATGTTTCGGCTGTTCCGCGTGGGGAGGAGTTGCGGGCCGATTATCTGCTGTTTTCGGAATCGCAGAGCCGGTTTGTCGTGACGGTTGCCCCGAGGAAATCGAAGGAATTCGAGCGGATTATGGAGGGCGTTCCGTGCGCCAGAGTGGGGAAGGTGACGGAACTGCCGGTTCTGTTGATGAGAGAAGGCAAGAGTGAGCTGGTATCCGCCGACATATTCGAACTCAAGAAGGCGTGGCAGAAGCCTCTTGACTGGTAGGATAGTTAATGGATGTCATGGTGGTTGACATGACGGTTAGATAGGTCTTCATGATGATAAAATGAAGCCACGAGTCTTGATACTGACGGGTTACGGGATCAACTGCGATTACGAGACCGAGTATGCCTTCAATATGAAAGGCGTCGGCGGCAGGGCCGAGCGCGTGCACGTGAACGACCTCACGCTCTCGAACGGTCGCTCGCTCGATGAGTTTGACATAGTGGCCATCCCCGGGGGCTTCTCGTACGGGGATGACATCGCGGCGGGCAAAGTGCTCGCGAACAAACTTCGGCATCATCTGCGCGAGCAGTTTGCGCGGTTCATCGCGGACGGCAAGCTGATCATCGGCATCTGCAACGGATTTCAGGTGTTAGTGAAGATGGGGTTTCTGCCTGCGATCGGCGGCAATTACGAAGAACAGCAGGTCACGGTCACGTATAACGACTCGAACAAGTTCGAGGACCGCTGGGTCTATCTCGCGGTGAACCCGGAATCACGTTGCATTTTCACAAAAGGGATTGATAGAATGTACCTGCCGATTCGCCATGGCGAGGGCAAGCTTGTGGCCAAGGATGCGGAAACGCTGCGGCAGTTGCATGACCGAGGCCACGTAGTTGTTCGATATGTTGATGCAGAAGGGCGCTTGGGCGGATATCCGCACAACCCGAATGGGTCCCAGGACAACATTGCGGGCATCTGCGATACGAGCGGAAGGATTTTCGGACTGATGCCGCATCCTGAGGCGTATCTGTTTCCGACGAATCATCCGCGCTGGACCCGCGAACGAGTGCCGCGCGAGGGGATGGGCGTGGCGGTATTCCGCAACGCAGTGAAGTACGTCAAGCAGAATCTGTAGTCATTTCCCGAAGGACGAATCTTGCGGGCGCGGCACGCCGGGCCCGTACCCAGAAGAAGAGAATCCAGGAGAGATCATGCCCAATAAGATACAGCGCGCGTTGTTGAGCGTCTCGAACAAGACGGGAATTGTCGAGCTTGCCAAATGCCTCCACGAGATGGGTGTCGAGATACTTTCGACGGGAGGCACTCAGAAGGCGCTTGATGAGGCCGGCATACCGGTGCGCTCGGTTTCCGATTACACGGGGTTTCCCGAGATGATGGACGGACGCGTCAAGACGCTCCACCCCAAGATTCATGCGGGACTTTTGGCGATCAGGGACAACCTGGAGCATGTGCAGGAGGTCGATCGGCACGGGATTGAGCTTATCGACATGGTAGTCGTGAACCTGTATCCATTCCGCGAGACGATCAGCAAGGAGGGCATCAGGCTCGATGACGCCGTCGAGCAGATTGACATCGGCGGGCCGACGATGCTGAGGGCGGCGTCCAAGAACTACAAGTATGTGACCGTGGTTGTGAATCCGGCCCGCTACCCGCAGATAATAGAGGAACTCAGGAAGAACGGCGGATGGGTGTCGGACGCATTGAGATTTGAGCTTGCGTGCGAGGTGTTCGAGCATACGGCCACGTATGACCGCGCGATTGCGGATTACCTTGCGCGCGAACAGATAGGGGAGAAGGAGAAGTTTCCGAAGACCTTTAACCTTGCCTTCAGGAAGGCGGCCGACCTGAGATACGGCGAGAACCCGCATCAAACGGCGGCCTTCTACATTGACCCGGCTGCGAAGGAGCCGAGCGTTTCGACGGCGAAGATAGTTCACGGCAAGACGCTTTCATACAACAACATCCTTGATCTGGACGCCGCGATCGAGATCGTGAAGGACTTCAAAGAGCCTGCCGCCGTGATAATCAAGCACACGAACCCATGCGGCGCAGGTGTGGGAAAGAATATTGTCGAGGCGTACTCGCGCGCATTGCAGGGAGACCCTGTGTCGGCATTCGGGAGCATTGTCGGCGTCAACCGTCGGATAGACCGAAAGACGGCGGAACTGATGGCTCAGCCGAAGACATTTATCGAGGCGATCATCGCGCCCTCTGTTGATGACGACGCGCTCGAGATACTCAAGAAGTCGCAGTGGTGGGGCGAAAGCCTGAGAGTGCTGGTGACGGGCGAGTTGACCGGGCGGCGCGACGGCCTGCCGAACATGCGGCGCGTGGTCGGCGGCCTGCTCATGCAGGATTTCGACACGGCGACGTATGACAAGTCGCAATTCAAGGTGGTCACCAAGCGAGCGCCCACCGAGAAGGAGATGCAGGACCTTCTGTTCGCGTGGGTCATCTGCAAACATGTCAAGTCGAACGCCATCGTTTACGCGAAGGACCTGACGGTCTATGGAGTGGGGGCGGGCCAGATGAGCCGGGTCGACTCGAGCATGATCGCGGCACACAAGGCGGATGGCCGCGCCCGGGGCGGGGTATGCGGTTCGGACGCGTTCTTCCCGTTCCGCGACGGGGTTGACACTGCGGCGCAGGCGGGCATCACGGCGATAATCGAGCCGGGCGGCTCGAAGAAAGACGACGAGGTCATCGCAGCGGCAAACGAGCACGGGATGGCCATGATATTCACGGGCATGCGTCATTTCAAGCATTGATTTGCGCACACTCGGGGAAAAGGGAGCGTCTGATGAAGGTACTGGTGGTAGGCGGTGGAGGCCGGGAGCACGCGCTGGTCTGGAAGATAAGCCAGAGTCCTCTGGTTGAAAAGATATTCTGTGCGCCGGGCAACGCGGGCATCGCCGACCTCGCCGACTGCGTCGGCCTTGACGGAGGCGATATTGCCAAACTCGCCGATTTCGCCGAGAAAGAGAAAGTGGACCTCACGGTCGTAGGGCCGGAGGCGCCGCTCGTCGAGGGAATAGTCGACCGGTTCAGGGAGCGCGGGCTCAAGGTTTTCGGTCCAAGCGCCGATGCCGCCCTGCTCGAGGGAAGCAAGGCGTTCGCCAAGAAACTGATGGCGAGGTTCAATATTCCGACCGGCAGCTTTCAGGTTTTTTCCGACGCCAAGGAAGCAATTGATTTCATCCGGGACATTGGCGCGCCGATAGTGGTCAAGGCTGACGGGCTTGCGGCGGGCAAGGGTGTCACGGTCGCGTTCGATGAGATGGCGGCGATCGAATCGGTGAAACGCTGCCTCTGCAAAGGAGTCTTCGGACGAGCGGGCCATCGGGTGGTCCTTGAGGAGTATGTGCCGGGAGAAGAAGCGTCGGTGCTGGCGTTCACTGACGGGAAGCACATCCTGATGATGCCGCCGTCTCAGGATCACAAGGCCATATACGACGACGATAGAGGCCCGAACACCGGCGGGATGGGCGCGTACTCTCCAGCGCCGGTGGTCACCGACGAGATCATGAAAGAAGTCGAACGCCGCATTTTCAGGCCCACGATAGACGGACTGAAGCGGGAGAACTGCGAATACAGGGGAGTGCTCTACTGCGGCCTGATGCTCTCAGAAGCAGGGCCGAAGGTGCTTGAGTTCAACGTGCGCTTCGGGGACCCGGAGACGCAGGTGGTCGTGCCGCGCCTGAAGAGCGACATCGTGCCGATACTGCTCGCGTGCGTTGACGGCAAGCTCGACAAGGTGAAGGCGGAATGGACCGATGAGGCCGCCGTCTGTGTGGTGCTCGCATCGAAGGGCTATCCCGACAAGTACGAGAAGGGAAAGCCGATAACGGGGCTGGACGAAGCGGCAAGAGTCCCGGGCGCCATCGTGTTTCATGCGGGCACGGCTCTTAAGAACAAGAACGTTGTGACGAACGGGGGCCGCGTGCTTGGCGCGACCGCGTTGGGAGAGAACATCCCGGCGGCGATAAAGGCGGCGTACCAATGCGCCGAGGCCATACAATACGAGAACAAGTATTACAGGACCGATATCGGCAAGAAGGCGCTGCGGCGCCTGTGAAAAGGAGACACTGATGCCTAAGCGTCCGAAGACGGCTTCGGTGTTGATCTTCATGGGAAGCGAGAGCGATCTCGAGACCATGCGAGAGGCCGCAAAAGCGCTCGATGAGTTCGGGGTCGGATACGAAATGCGGATTTCCTCGGCGCACAGGTCGCCCAAGAGGACCATCGATCTTGCGGAAAACGCATCACGCAACGGGGCAAGAGTGATCATCGCAGGCGCAGGCGCGGCCGCGCACCTTGCCGGAGTCATCGCGGCCCATACGACCTTGCCGGTCATTGGCGTGCCCATGGATTCATCAGCGCTGCGGGGGCTGGACGCGCTCTTGTCCACCGTTCAGATGCCTGCTGGAGTCCCCGTGGCCACGATGGCCGTCGGGAAAGCAGGCGCGCGCAACGCTGGGGTACTCGCCGTCCAGATATTGGCTCTCACCGATTCCCGCCTGCGAACCAGGCTCGCCCGATATAAGGAAAAGCTGGCCAACGCGGTTGAAGAGAAAGAGAGGGCGCTGCGGAGCGCCGAACGGCCGGGCTGAGAAGGCCGATTCAGAATCATATGTAGCATTGTAAAGGATTGCGCACATTTCATGCCGTGATCATTATGGATTTCCGCTTTCGCAGAAATGACAGATAGCGAGGCCTCCGCGCCATTTGCAGGAGCTTATGCTGAAGGAATTCATCAGAAAACTTGTCGAACGAGAGAATCTCACCATCGAGGAGGCTGCCGCCGCGATGGAAGAGGTCATGTCGGGGCGCGCGACACCGGCGCAGATAGCGGCTTTCCTCGTCTCGCTGCGGATGAAGGGAGAGACGATTGACGAGATCACGGGCTGCGCGAGAGTGATGCGCGAGAAGGTCACGCGGCTCAATCCGAAGCGGCGCCCGCTGATTGACACTTGCGGTACGGGGGGCGACGGAGCGAGGACATTCAATGTTTCGACGACCGCCGCGTTTGTTGTGGCCGGGGCCGGGGTGGCGGTCGCAAAGCATGGGAACCGTGGGGTTTCGAGCCAGAGCGGAAGCGCGGACGTGCTTGAGCAGCTTGGCGTCCGCATCGAGAGCGAGCCGTCGTCGGTCGAGCGCTCGATAGACGACATAGGGATCGGATTCATGTTTGCTCCGATCTATCACGGGGCGATGAAGTACGCCGTCGGCCCTCGACGCGAGATCGGGGTACGGACGATATTCAACATGCTCGGGCCGCTGACCAATCCGGCGTTCGCAGATTCTCAGTTGATTGGAGTGTATAGCTGCGGCATCGTCGAGCCGGTGGCCCGCGCGTTGAGCAAGCTCGGCACACGGCACGCATTTGTGGTATCCGGATTCGACGGCCTCGATGAGGTGACCACAACGGCCCCGAGCCTTATTGCAGAGACCCGGGGGGGCGAAGTCACGCTCTTCGAGTTCGAGCCCTCCGAAGTCGGCGTCAAGCGGGCGCAGCCGGAAGACCTGGCCGGGGCCGATCCGATCGGAAACGCAAGGACCCTCGTCGAGATATTGCAGGGCCAGAAGGGGCCGCGCCGCGATATCGTTGTGCTGAACGCGGCGTTTGCGCTCTTGGCCGCCGGAAAGGTCAACAGCATCTCCGAAGGCATAGAGGCGGCCTCCCACGCGATTGATTCCGGCGCTGCGTTCGACAAGCTTCAGCGTTTGCGAGAGGGATCGTCACGTTGATCCTGGACGACATAATCGCGCACAAGCGCCGCGAAGTTGAACAGTCCAAGAAGCTCCTTCCCCTTGCAGAACTACAGCGGCAGGTCACACCGCGCAAACCCGGCGACTTCCGCCGGGCCTTGAGTGCGCCGGGCCGGGTCAGCCTGATTGCGGAGATCAAGAAGGCGTCGCCGTCTCGCGGAGTGCTCCGGGCGGATTTTGACCCTGCCGCGCTCGCGCGGGCGTATGCCAAAGGAGGCGCATCGGCGCTCTCGGTCCTGACCGATGCGAAGTATTTTCAGGGCGAGTCTTCTCACCTGAGGGCCGCGAAAGAGGCGACGCGCCTGCCGACGTTGCGAAAGGATTTCATCATAGACTCCTATCAGGTCTGGGAGACCGCCGCCATAGGGGCGGACGCGATGCTGTTGATAGTTGCGGCTCTCGATGAGCATCAGGCGCGCGATTATCTGGCGCTTGCAAGAGAATTGGGGATGGATGCGCTGGTCGAGGTGCACGATCGGGAGCAACTCGACGTGGCGCTCAAGGCGGGAGCGGACATCATCGGCATCAACAATCGCGACCTCCGGACATTCAAAACAGATATCGCCGTGACCCTGCGGCTTGCGCCCGAGGCGCCCGTTGGCCGCATAATCGTGAGCGAGAGCGGGATACATACGGGCGATGACGTGCGACGGCTTCGAGGGGTCGGCGTCAGCGCAATCCTGGTGGGCGAAGCGCTGGTGACCAGTTCTGATATAATCCGGAAAATGCGGGAACTCCTACTGTAGGAGCGGTTCGCGAACTGCCGCTACAACCAAGAGTACAGCAGGATTGTGACGGAAATTCACGCTTTTTGAGGCGAGTAACACAGCGCGACGAAGCCGCAACAAAGGCTCCCTCACCCTGCCCTCTCCCACCAGGAGAGGGTTGGGGTGAGGGGGAAAATCGCGACAAAAATTCAAGAAACTGATAGCGAGTAACATAGTGACGAGAGTAAAGATTTGCGGGATAACGAATCTTGATGACGCGCTGTGGGCCGCCGAATGCGGCGCCGACGCGCTCGGCTTCATTTTCGCGCCGAGCCGGAGGCAGGTTGATGAGAAACAAGCGGGTAGCATCCGGGCGAAACTGCCGCCGTTTGTCTCGACGGTGGGCGTGTTTGTCAATCCGACGCCGAAACTGGCCAAAGGCATTTTTGACTGCATAGGTCTTGATTTCATTCAGCTTTACGAAGGGCAGGACGAGCGGTTCATCGAGGAATCGGGTCTGGACCCGAAGCGGCTGATCAAGGCGGTTTCCGTTCGGACCGAAGATGATTTGGGGGTTATCGAGGGTTCGCCCGCGGGCATCATTCTGCTTGACACCAAAGTCGAGGGGATGGCGGGCGGCACGGGCAGGACATTCGACTGGGGCATCGCGGTCAAGGCCAAATCATATTGCAGGCCGATAGTGTTGTCGGGCGGCCTGAGCCCCGATAACGTAGAGCGGGCCATCGAGGTTGCCGCGCCCGACGCGGTAGATGTCTCCAGCGGAGTCGAGTCGGCGCCGGGCAGGAAGGATGCGGCGAAAGTGCGGGAATTCATTCGGAGGGCAAAACGATATGCAACCTGACAGCGGAGGCCATTTCGGTCCGTATGGCGGCAAGTATGTGCCGGAGACCCTTATGTCTCCGCTGCAGGAGCTTGAGGAAGCCTATCTCAGATACAAGGACGATCCCGGCTTCCGGCGCGAGCTTGAGTATTATCTCACTGAATACGCGGGCAGACCGACGCCGCTGTTCCTGGCGGAGCGCCTGACCGCGCGGCTGGGGGGCGCGAAGATATATCTGAAGCGTGAGGATCTCTGCCATACAGGCGCACACAAGATAAACAACACCATCGGGCAGGCGCTTCTGGCAAAGCGGATGGGGAAGACGCGTGTGATCGCGGAGACGGGTGCGGGGCAGCACGGTGTGGCGACGGCGACCGTCGCGGCGCTGTTGGGGCTTGAGTGCGAGATATACATGGGTGAGGAAGACATGCGGCGCCAGGCGCTGAATGTGTTCCGGATGCGGCTGCTTGGCTCGAAGGTGACGCCGGTCATCACGGGCAGCAAGACGCTCAAGGACGCCATCAGCGAAGCCATGCGCGACTGGGTCACCAACGTGCGGACCACGCATTACATCCTCGGCTCGGTACTCGGGGCGCATCCGTATCCGATGATGGTGCGCGATTTCCAAAGGGTTATCGGCGCGGAAGCGCGCAGGCAGATATTGGAGAAAGAGGGCAGGCTGCCCGCCGCGCTGATTGCGTGCGTCGGAGGCGGCAGCAATTCCATTGGTCTGTTTTATGACTTCCTCGGGGATAGGGGCGTCAGAATGATTGGCGTGGAGGCAGGCGGCCTGGGGATCGAATCGGGCAAGCATGCCGCGCGTTTTGCCACGGGCGAGCTTGGCGTGCTGCAAGGCTGCATGAGCTTCGTGCTTCAGACCGAGGACGGCCAGATAGACTTCACGCACTCGGTATCGGCTGGGTTGGACTATGCGAGCGTCGGTCCGGAGCACAGTTATCTGCGCGATGCCGGCCGCACCGAGTACACGACTGCAACGGATGAAGAGGCTCTGGCCGCGTTTCAGGTCCTGAGCGAGGTGGAGGGGATAATCCCGGCGCTTGAGAGCGCGCACGCGGTGGCGCACGCGCTCAAGGTCGTTCCGACACTGGATGCGGGAGATTCAGTCATCGTGAATCTTTCGGGCCGCGGCGACAAGGACGTGCAGGTGGTCTCGGAGATTCTGTCGAAAGGCAACTGATGGCGAACCGTGTGGTTGACAAGTTCGAACTATTGAAGCGGGAGGGGCGGAAAGGATTCATCGCATATATCACGGCGGGCGACCCGAACCTCGATGTCACGCGGCAGTTGGCGCTGGAGTTCGACCGCATCGGCGTGGACATACTGGAACTCGGCGTGCCGTTCTCGGACCCGCTGGCCGACGGGGTCGTGAATCAGAGGTCGGCTGAGCGCGCGCTCAAGGCTGGCACAAGCCTTCGGAAGGTGCTGCACACCGTCAAGCGCATTCGTTCAGAATCTGAAATCCCGATAATACTGTACGCGTATTTCAATCTGGTCCATCATCTGGGAATCGAGCAGTTCGTGGCCGGGGCATCCGAATGCGGCGTAGACGGCGCGCTGGTGCTGGACCTGCCGCCCGAAGAGTCGGGCGAATACAAGCCTCTAATGGACATGAAGGGGCTTTGCACCGTTTATCTTGCGGCGCCGACCAGCACGGACCAGAGGATCGACCTGATATCAAGATACAGCACGGGGTTCGTGTACTATGTTTCGCGAGAAGGCGTGACGGGGATGCAGGAGAAAATGGCGGGCGGCGGTCCGGCGATGGTGGAGAAGATTCGCTCCCGGTCGGGCAAACCGGTGGCGGTAGGCTTTGGGATATCCACGCCTCAGATGGCGGCCGAGGTGGCCGCATACGCCGATGCGGTTGTGGTAGGCTCGGCCATTGTGAAGAAGATAGAAGGGCGGGGCGCCTCGCCGGACGTTGTGGCGGAGGTCTCGCGATTTGTTTCCTCGCTTGTGAAGGCGGTGAAGAGATGAACCACAGCGAAGAGAAGTTGGTGGCCGTCGCGCTGGAGACCGCGCTCGGGGAGGGCGCCGATGCGGCGGAGAGCTTCTTGTCGCGTTCGAGTTCGACCTCTGTCGAAGTGAGCGGGGGACAGGTCGAGACAGTGAAGGTACGAGACGGCTCAGGCATCGGGGTGCGCGTCCTGAAGAATGAGCGGTTCGGGTTTGCGCATACCTCGGACCTCAGCCGGTCAGGGCTCGCTCAGGTTGCGAAGCAGGCGCTCGCGAACGCCGAATCGGGTCATCCCGACCGCTTCAACAGACTTCCCCTGCCCTCGCTCGAATATCCGAAGGTTGACCGGTTCGATCCCGAGCTTGCAAGCGTGGGCGTTGACGAGCGGATCGAGCGGGCGATGCAGATGGAATCGGTTGCGCGCGGATACGATCGGAGAGTGAACAAGGTTCGGCACTCGACGATTTCCGACATGAGTTTCGAGATTGTCCTGGTCAACAGTCACGGCGTCTCGGTCCGGCACAAGGGCACCTCGTGTGACGCGAGCATCATCGCGGTAGCAGAGACGGACGGCGAGGCCGAGTACGGCTGGGAATTCGATCATTCGTTCTATTTCAAGGAGCTTGAGGTGGAGCGGGTCGGCAGGGTGGCCGCGAAGCGCGCGGTCGAACTGCTCGGCGCGAAGCAGATAGAGACGGCGACGGTCCCGGTGATACTGGATTCGTCGGTCGCCTCGGAATTTCTGGGAGCGATCGGACACGCGCTCATGGCCGACCAGGCGCAGAAGCGCAAGTCGTTCCTCATGGACAAGGTGGGCCACGCGGTCGCCAGTCTGAACGTGACTATTATTGATGACGGCGCGTTCCCAGCAGGGTTCGCCCCGTCGCCGTCGGACGGCGAGGGAATTCCGTCGAGAAGGACCGTGTTGGTCGAATCGGGCGTGCTCAGAGGATTCCTCCACAATACATATACGGCCGTCAAGTGGGGAGTCGAGTCAACGGGCAATGGCATGCGAGGTTCCTACTCCTCGATGCCGGACGTTGGCGCATCGAACATGTACCTTGTGCCGGGGACCATCAGCAGGGCTGACTTGATAGCCGGCTGCTCGCGCGCGTACCTTGTCATGGACGTGATGGGGATGCACACGGTGGACGCCGTATCGGGCGACTTTTCCGTGGGCGCGAACGGGCTGTGGATAGAAGGGGGCGCGGTCAAGTTCCCCGTGCGAGAGACCACCATTGCGGGCAACGTGAAGGATATCCTCATAAACGTCGTTGCCGTCGCCGATGACCTGCGGTTTTACAGCCGGTACGGTTCGCCGACGATTCTGGTGAAGGACGTCGTGGTGAGCGGCAAGTGATGCGCAGTGGACATCCCCTCACCCCAACCCTCTCCCACCGGGAGAGGGCAGGGTGAGGGAGCTTTGGTTGCAGCGCAGCCAGGCATGGAGCGGTTTTACGAAGGCAAGCTGAGGAGCTGAATAGACGGGGCGTGTCAAAGGTCAACCTCCGCACACTCATCTTTTTCCTGGCGGTCATGGTGGCGCTCGTCATTCTTTCCAACATTCCGCTCCTGTATGGCTGCTTTGCGCTTCCGCCCGAGTTGAGATTCATGGGGATAGTCGCTGGCGTCCGCGACGCGAACTTCTATTTCATGATGATGATGCAGGTGGACGGCTGGAGCCCGATTCTACATAACTATTTCGCGTCCGGCGAGCCTGACAGAATCTATCACGGGTTCTTCTGGTTCTTCCTCGGGAAGCTCGGGAGTTGGCTGAGCCTGAGTCCTCTGGCCATGTATCACGGCTTCAGGATTGCGGCCACGATTGCGTTCGTGCCCGTTTCGTATTATGTGGTTGCGAGGTTCCTGCGTTCGAGGGCTGAACGGATGGTCGCGATGCTGATGTTAGTCTTCGGCGCGGGAGCCGGCTGGATGATGATGCCGCTTCGCTTCTCGGGGCTGCCGTTCATTCCTGCCGACGTGGGCACTCCCGAGGCCAGTTCTTTCTTCACGCTCATGACGTATCCGCACTTGTCGCTCGCGCTGATCCTGATCGGCGTGTGTGTTGGGCTCCTGTGGGATTCGTTTCAGCGGGAGACCTTATGGCCGGCGCTGGCTGCTGGAGTGGTTGGCTTGCTCTTGGGTTTCATCCATGCGGTGAACCTCGTCGTGATATTCGCGGTGGTCGGGGCCTTTGCGCTCGTATCGCTGGTGGTTTTCAGAAGACAGCGTCCCATGCGGATGGCTGTGGCCTTCGGGGCAGCCTCGGTGTGGCCGCTCGCCTACTACGCCTATCTCTCGCTGGCCAAACCGGACCTTCTTCCGCAGGCGCCGGTGAGGTCGCCCACGCCACTTTCCTATCTCGTCGGTTTCGCTCCGTTTCTCATACTGACGGCGGTACATGTCGCAGCATTGGTGAGAAAGCGCGCGCTTCCGCGGGAGGACATGTTTCTGCTCTGCTGGGCGGCGGTCAACTCGGCGCTCTTGTATTCCTACCCCTTGCTGGCTCAGGAGGCGCGCGCGGTGCTGGGGCTCCAGATCCCGCTGGCGGCGCTGTCGGCGCGGGCGATTTTCGGGACGATTCTTCCCGCGTTCGGGCTGGTCGGAGACGGGGACGCTGCCCGGGGACGCCGGTGCGCAGGCATGGCGCTTGCGACGCTCCTCGTTGTCTTTACTTTTCCCAGTACCTTTTATAATATATACGAGCGGATTTGGCGGTTGAAGCATTTCCCGGCGACGTTCTCGCTCACGCGCGATGAATATGAAGCGCTTGAATTTATTCGCGAAAGTCCCGAAGACGGGGTGGTTCTTTCGGGGGAATGGGTGGGCAATTACGTGCCGCGTTTGACCCGCAAGCATGCATGGCTGGGCCAGTATGATCTTCCGTCGTATGATTATCGGTTTAACGAGGCGAGGAGGTTTTTTGCGGCAGACACGGCGTCGTCGGTCCGGCACGACTTTCTCGCGCGTAACGGCATATCGTTTGTCTATCATGGACCTGAGGAGAAGAGGCTCGGCGCATTCGAGCCGAATGAGGCGCCTTACCTGAAACTCGCGTTTCAGAGAGGTCTGGTTTCAGTATTCCGCGTGGAGCAGTGACGAGACACATGCCATCAAAGAATAAGCGATATCCTGTGTATGAGCCGGTGCTCGGGCAGGAGGAGTTGGACCTGCTGGAGGACTGCATACGGACGGGTTGGATCTCATCGCTCGGCAAACATATTCCCCTGTTCGAGCGTTCGTTCGCGAGGTTCTGCGGGGCTGCGCATGCCGCAACGACATCCAACGGAACTGCGGCGCTGCATCTCGCTCTGATGGCGCTCGGCGTCGGCAAGGGCGACGAGGTCATCATGCCCACGCTCACGTTCGTGGCGACGGCCAACAGCATCGCCTATATCGGCGCGAAGATTGTTCTCGTGGACGTCTCGGAGGACACCTGGACGATTGATCCCGAGCAGGTACGCGCAGCGATTACGCCGAGGACGAAGGCGGTGGTCGCGGTCCATCTGTACGGTCATCCTTGCGACATGGACCGCATTTTGGAGATAACGAAGGGCAGAGGGATTTCGGTGATAGAGGACGCCGCCGAGGCGCACGGCTCCGAGTATCGCGGAAGGCGGGTGGGCGCGTTGGCCGATGTCGGCTGTTTCAGCTTCTACGGCAACAAGGTAATCACGACGGGCGAAGGCGGGATGGTCGTCACCAATAATGCCGAGCTTGACCAGCGTGTGCGCTTTCTGCGCGATCACTCGATGGACACGCAGCGCAGGTATTATCATCCCGAGGTCGGATACAATTATCGAATGACGAACATGCAGGCGGCGGTCGGACGGGCACAGATGAGGCGAATCTCGCGGCTGGTATCCGCCAAGCGCAGAGTCGCAAAGATGTACTCCAGGCGGCTCGCGCACGTCGAAGGCATCGTTGCGCCTCCTGAGATGGCCTGGGCCAGGAGCGTGCACTGGCTTTACACGATCATGGTTGACCCCTCGTTCGGCGTGAGCGCCGAGGAACTCGCGCGGAGACTGGCGGCGACCGGGATAGACACCCGTCGCGTTTTTATTCCCATGCACTTGCTTCCGATGTATGCCACGCGCGCGAGGTTTCCGATATCCGAGAAGGTTTCGCAGAACGGTCTCAGCCTGCCTTCCTCGCCCACGCTCACCGGGGGCGACATCGACTACATTTGTGAGAGTCTGCTCTCTGCCCGGCATAGGGGGTAAGCCCGCGTGTTATACACCAGCGAATATATCGCCAAGGCGCTGAAAGGCGATTATGCGTACGGAACGGCGGTCAGGCTGAACGCGGCTGAAAGCGTGCTGGTCTCGGGCATCCAAGCCATAATGACGCTCATCGCGTCGGTCATCTGGCTCATTGTGAAGATACCAATCGTCTCGGATTTCCTCGAGATGTTTGTCAGAAGCTATCCCCGGGGGGCGGCGGGATTCTTCCTGCGGGGGGCTTATTTCAAGGCGAAGCTGGGGCGCATGGGCAAGAATGTCTTGATAGATCTCGGCGTCACGATTTGGGCCCCGCAGAACGTGAGCGTCGGCGATTACAGCCATCTTGACACGAACGTGAAGATCGAGGGCAACGGCCCGGTGAGCATCGGAAGCTGCGTGCACGTGGCCTCGAATGTGCTGTTGCAGGGAAGGGGCGGCCTCACGATAAGCGATTATGCGGACATCGCTGCCGGCTCGCTGATTTATTCCGGCGTGAACCACTACACCGACGGCCAGACCGACCGGTATTATGAGATGTCCTCATGCGCTCCAGCGGACCGGCAATTCGTGAGGTGCGCGCCGGTGCGGATCGAGAGAAGCGCATTCATAGGAATGAACAGCGTGGTCATGCCCGGAGTAACGGTCGGCGAGGGGGCGGTGGTGGGCGCGTGCTCGTTCGTGAACCGCGACGTGGCGCCTTACAAGATTGCGGCTGGCGTTCCCGCTCGCGTGATAAAAGAGCGGCCGAGACCAACGAATGAATGAAGCGGGTGCCCGAGATAGCGGCGCACAGCCGAAATCGAAAGCCTGGCGCGCATATCTGATAGCGGCCTGCCTCTACGCGGCGCTCGCCATTTGTTTCACGTATCCCCATGTCACACGTCTAACGGTCTCGTTCGCACAGAGTCAAATCGGCGAAAGTTTCGACCAGAACATCGTGCTGTGGGATGCATGGTGGGCGAAGAAGTCGCTGGTTGACCTCAAGACTAGTCCTTTCCACACGAAGTTCTTGTTTTATCCGAACGGTACGAGTCTGGCCCTGCATGAACTCACGCTCTTGAACAGCATGCTCACGATCCCATTTCAATTGATGCTCGACAAGCCGAGCGGGATCATACTTGGCTGTAATATCGCGATCCTGCTCACCTTTGTCACGACGGGGCTGGGCATGTTCGCGCTCGTGAGATATCTCGCCGGTGACTCGCTCGCGGCGTTCTTTGGGGGAATCGCATTTGCGTTCTGTCCGTATCGGACGATGCACATTGTGCATACGGACCTGTTGAGCATGGGCTGGATTGCGCTCTACGTGTTGTTCATGCTGAGGACGTTTCGGGAGAAATCATACGCGAATCCGGTGATGGCGGCTCTGTTTTTCTGCATAACCCTTCTGACCTGCACGGTGTATACGTACTTTCTGCTCCTGCTGACAGGTGTGATCCTCGCGTATTGGATGGCCTTTGAGCGAAAGGAGTTGAAGGGGGCGGCTGTGTGGCGCAGGCTTGCGGTGTTATGCTTCCTCACGTCGGCAGTGCTTGCGCCGAAGGTCATCGCGATAGTTAATTCTGGCGTCGCCGGAGGCCAGCCCGAGTGGACGCTCGAGATGCTCTCGGCAAATCTGGCCGGGTTTGTATGGCCAGCCGCAGAGAAGCATTTGTTTTACCGCTCCGTTTTCGGGCTTTTGCCTGAATTCACCTATTATCTTTCCGGTGTGCCCGGGCACGCGACGTTCCTCACGTTTACCGTGATCGGGCTTGCGGCGGTTGGGCTGTTCAGGACGCCTCTCAAGGCCACCGGCCTCTGGCTGTGCCTGTTTGTGCTGTTTTTCGTGTTGAGTCTGGGGCCTTACCTTCATGTCTGGAAATGGAGCACCACGATCCCGCTGCCGTACCTGCTCCTGTACAAGTGGCTCCCCTTCTTCAATGTGATGCGGACGCCCTACCGCTTTATCGTGCTCGCGGAGATGGGAATCATCGTGCTTGCGTGTCTTGGATTGACTCACGTGCTGGCCAGGCTAAGCGGAACCCCTGCGCAGAATGAAGCCCGAAGGGAGAGCGTGGTTCGCGGGTGCGTCGCCGGGGGGTTCATGTTGCTGGTGCTGGTCGAGCTATGGAATGTGCGTTTCCGTGAGCGCGTCGTGTCTGCCCCTCCCATATACGCGGAAATCGCACAGGAACCGGGCGAATTCGCGGTCCTGGACCTTCCCGCTAACAAGTACCACGCGCTCACGGAGTACATGTATTACCAGACGGTCCACGAAAAGCCCATTCCGACTGGAGTGTTGTCGCGATACGACAAATCGCTGCGTGATTTTGCAAACGAATTGGCGCCTGAGGGGCCTGGTCTTGCCGAACTGGACGAGGCCGAGGTCCGACGTCTGACCGAGCATGGGATCAAGTATGTTATCTATCATGAACCGGACGACCTGGGCGAGATCGATGTCGTGATAAAGCTTTACTGAACGCCCAAGACGTCAGTTCTCTGCAGGGACCACACACGCCAGATATTGGTCGGACTGGAATATTTCGACGTTGGGATTCGCTTTCTTGACGGCCTCCAGAAACCTGCGCTGCTCCACTCCCCTTTCGATCACCACCGCCAGCCCGGGCGTCGAGGCCACCTGCGAGATGCGCGGCGCGAGATCCTCGAAACTGACAAAACTGAATGCGTTTCCCCTGTCTCGTTGTTTGAGGCGTTCGTAGTTGGCCAGATACAACAAGTAGGCATGCCGCTGCATGCGGTCCGACACTATCACATCATAGTGCGGGGGAAGCGAATTGATGAATTCGGCTGCCTTCCTTGGATGCGGTGAGCCGCCGCCACGTGGGTCCGTACCCTGGAACGTTATGAAGACACTTGTAAGCGCCATCGTGGCGAGAAATGGGGCGAACAGCAGACGCAGCCATTTTGTCGCGCCGAAAGCATCGGGATTTGGGAGAAACCTGGTGAGGACCAGTCCGGCCAGCATCGCCGGGACGGGGTAGAGAGTCGCAAAGAGGCGGCGGTCCGCGAAGCCATACGAGACGACAACCGGCAGGAACGCAACGGGTATCCATGCGAGCACCAGCATGTTTTCGAGCCGCTTTCGCAGGCCGAACAGGACTCCCACGCCCATGAGCGCGAGGCCCATCAGGATGGGGTTCGGGTAGAAATGTGTCGCCACCTTGGTAACGCGGGGCGACCATTCAAGCAGGTATTCCATCCCGCGCCAGAAATTGGCGAAAAGCGCGAAGGCCGGGTTCCATCCGCGGTCTCTCGCTTCGGCGAGGAAGTGGGCCGACCTCGAGTAGAAATCGTTCAATTCTCCGACGTTTTCGAGGCCGAGCGTGAAATATGGTAGCGCCACCAGGACGGTTGCGGCGGCCATTGCGCCCATCTCGCCGAACGAAACGGGCTTGCGTTCTTTTCTGGTGAGGATTCTGCCCAAAATCACGGCCACCCAGGCAAACGGGGCCATCACCAGGCAAGAGAGGTAAAGGTACACCGAAGCGCCGGCGAGAGCGCCCAAGAGCGCGAAGTTCAGTACACCGCCCATCCGCACCGCGCGTATTATCAGGTAGAAAAGCGCCGGAAGCAGCAACGGCCCCTCTATTTCCTGTATCCCGAACCGGCTGTATCCGATGTGCCACGGGTCTATGGCGAGGGTGAACGCAGCGAAGACGCCCGCCCGATTGCCCCAGAGTCTTCGGCACAGTAGATACACGAGCACGATGCAGAGCGTTCCCTCGAGCGCCGAGACCGTGCGATGCGGGAAAAGGCCCACCCCCAGCGCCGAGAACGCGCCGCAGATGGATGCCAGTCTCAGCAGGTGCGGCTTCATGATGTGGGGTTCGTCAAAGAAATTCCTGCCGCGTTCTCCTATCTGAAGGGCGGCCTCCGCCAGCAATTGTTCATCGATCAGATACACGCGGGGAAACACGTCCACTTTGTACAGGCGCAGGATAAGTCCCAGCAACACGATGCCGGCAACGATGGCTTTTTCGGACACGCTTGCCGGTTCGCTCGGATATTCCGCGGTATCGAGGCGTTGCCCGGCCCACGCGAGCACGGGCACTACGGCCATTGCAAGGACATACACGGCAAGATTGATCATGCCCCCGATGAACATCGTCACAAAGCAGGCGGCCCCAATGAGCGGCCAGGTAGCGGCCGCCGGGGTTTTGCGGGTCCTTGCCGTGAGGAGCGCTCCAAGCGCAAACACCAGGGTGAACGCGGTTGTGGAGAGGAGAGGCCAACCGCCCGCCTCGATGAGTTTTTTGCCGAGGGCGGCGGCGATGTCCATGAGCGGCTGCAATTCCTGCAAGACGAAGCCCTGGCTCAACGCCTGGGCTTTCAGATGCCGATAAAGCAGCGCGAAAGCGATCATGCCGGCGACACACACCGCCGAATTCCATACGCCGCGACCGGTTTTTCCTTGTTCCATTGTCAAGACTTATTGCGATTGGCCTGTGCATTGAACAACGGCGGTTATAATACTACCATCCCATGAACGGAAAACCAAACCGAAGGAATGGAAAGCCCGATGGGAAAGAGGCGTCGGCTTCTCGCGGAATCGTTTGCAAAAAAAGGAAATACGGTATATCATCTATCATCTGGTTCATGAACATTGGATGAACAGAGGTTTGCGTGGAACGCGATTTCAGAGAAGCGGCGCACAAGGGCAGGCTTTCCGTCGTTCTTCCCACTTACAACGAGCGCGGGAACATCGAAGAACTGGTGCGACGGATCAAACAGACCCTCGATGGGATCACCGACTACGAGATCATCGTCGTGGACGATAACAGTCCCGATGGCACGGCGGACGTGATTCGCGGCGCGTTCGGGGGCGACGGGAGCGTTCGGCTTGATGTGAGGACGGACGAACGCGGGCTGGCCACTGCAATCAGAAGGGGGATCGAACTCAGCACAGGGGCGACGATCGTGATCATGGACACCGACTTCAATCACGACCCTAAATATATCCCCCAATTCATCAAATTGATTCAGTATTATGATGTGGTGGTTGGCTCGCGATTCCTTTATGGCGGCGGCATGTACAGCCAATGGCGCTACTATTCGAGCCTGCTGTACAACATCTTTATTCGATTCGTGCTCGGCATCCCGATAACGGACAAGCTGAGCGGCTTTTTCGCGGCCCGGCGCGATACATTGGAGAGGCTCGATTTCGACTGGATTTTCTACGGGTACGGCGACTATTTCATTCGACTCCTGATGTCGGTCGTTGACCTCAGACTGAGCATATTGGAGATACCGGTTTTCTATGACAACCGGCCTGCCGGTGAGAGCAAGACGCGCTTTTTCAAAGAGTTCATCCGCTACACCGCTTCCGTGTTGAGGATGCGGTTTGCCGGGCGGCGACCTGCGGTCAAGGCCGCTCCGGCCGCGCCAACACTCGACAAATCATTGAGGAAATGATACAAGACCCCGCCACCCTCAAAATCTTCCTGCACGTTTACGTGTTCGCGCTCGGCGCCATTGTGGGCAGTTTTCTGAATGTCTGCATCGCGCGGCTTCCGGAGAGCAAGTCGCTCGTTTGGCCAGGCTCGCGCTGCCCGAAATGCGAGGGCGAGATACGCTGGTACGACAACATCCCCGTTGTCAGTTTCGTGCTTCTTATGGGGAGATGCAGGCGTTGCGGCGAGCGCATCTCGTGGCAGTATCCAGCGGTCGAGCTGGCGACTGCGGTCCTTTTCGTCGTGCTTCTGCGGCAGTTCCCGAATGTGGCGGCGTTTGCGATATACATGGTCTTCACGTCGGCCATGATCGTGGTCACGGTCATCGATCTGAAGCACTTCATCATCCCCGACGAGATCTCGCTTCCGGGCATTGTCCTGGGACTCGCGCTGAGTTTCGTTCCCGACAAGTGGGCGGCCGGCCTGCTTGTGAGCGAGTCGTTTCTTGACTCGCTGATAGGGTGCGTGCTTGGCGGGGGCATGCTCTACCTGGCGGCTCTGTTCTCGCTCTTCTTTCTCAAGAAAGAGGGGATGGGAATGGGGGATGTCAAACTGCTCGCGATGGTGGGCGCATTCCTCGGATGGAAGCGCGTGCTCGTGACGGTGCTCGTCGCCTCGGTGGTCGGCTCGGCGATAACCGGCCTGCTGATTCTGGGACGGATCAGGAAGCGGGAGGAATACATTCCGTTCGGGACATACCTTGCGCCGGGCGCCATCCTCTCGCTGCTCTGCGGTGAGCGACTCGTTGAGCTGTATTTCGCATTCGGCGAATGGCTGAGCCGGCAGATAATCGACCTGGCGCAGTCATTCGCACCATGAAACGGGTGGAAGACCCAAACCTTACTCAGTGCACCTTCTTTTGTCCCGTCCAGTATTTCTCGCGCAGGATTTTCTTCATCACTTTGCCGCTTGGATTGCGCGGGAGGTCATCCAGGAACTCCACTGACTTTGGCTTCTTGTAAGACGCGATGTTCTCCTGGCAATAGGCGATGATTTCGTCGGGCGTCGCGGCGCAGCCCGGTTTCAAGACGACGTACGCCTTCAGGCTTTCGCCCCATTCGTCGTCGGGAATGCCAATGACCGCCGAGTCGAATACTTTCGGATGGTGATTGATGACGATCTCGATCTCGGCGGGATAGATGTTCACGCCGCCGCTTATCACCATGTCCTTTTTGCGGTCGACGATGTAATAATAGCCGTCCTCGTCCATGAACGCCATATCGCCCACCGACAGATATCCCTCATGAAAGGACTCCTCGGTGGCCTTCGGATTCCGGAAGTAGCCGTCGATCAGCATATTGTTCTTGATGAACATCTCGCCGACCTCGCCTTGCTTGACTGGCTGCCTGTCCTCATCGAGAAGCAGGATATCGTTTCCGTCAAACGCTCTACCGCATGAGCCGGCCTTCCCAAGCTGTTCCTCCGGCCTCAGAATGGTGTTGATTCCTGTTTCGGTCGCCCCGTAGAATTCAAACAGGCATCCCTCGCCGAACAGGTCGATCGTCTTGCGTTTGGTGCTGATGTGGAACGGAGCGCCGCCGACCACAATGTTTCGCATGGAACTGACGTTGTACCGCGCCTTGACCTCCTCGGGCAGGTTGACGATCATGTTGAGCATGGTGGGCACCATGAATGTGCTCGTGATCTTCTCGCGGTCCACCGCCTTCAGGAACTCCTCGGGCTCGAACCTCTTCATCACATACACGAACGCGCCAAGTATCGTGTGAAGGCCGGAAAATACCGGCGGCGCGCTGTGATACAGCGGCCCGGCCACGATGTGGCGATCATCGCTCGTGATGCGGAAGTTCGAGACGATGCTCATTATCAGTTGCAGGTCGCGGGGACGGTTGTCCCTGAACGCGCCCTTTGGCTTGCCCGTCGTCCCCGATGTGTAGATGATGGAGGAGCTTGATTCGTCGGGATTGGTCTCGACGAACGTGTCGGGGGCGGAGTCAAGCTTCTTCTCGAATCGTGCAGCCCAGGGCACGCCGTCTCCGAACGCCAGAATCTTGCCGGGCGCGATGTTTTCGAACCTGCCGGCGACCGGCCTGACGACCGCATCGAACTCGGCAGACGTCACGAGAGCCGATGCCTGAGAGTTGTTGACGACGTACTCGACCTCGTCGCTCTTGAGTCGGTAGCCGATGGGCACCGTGTTGGCCTTGAGCTTGCCGACGGCGTATCCGACCGCGATCGTCTCGATCGTGTTGTACATGAGCATGGCCACGCGATCGCCCCGGCGCACGCCAATGTCGGCGAGCACATTGGCCATGCGGTTCACGAGGCGGTCGAAGTCGGCAAAGGTCAATCGCCTCTGGCCGTCGGCCAGTGCCTCCTTTGCGGGAGTTTCCTGCGCGTAATAGGCGAGCGTGAACGGAGCAGGCGGCGCTTGGCTTTGCGGCCGGGATTGCGTGTCGGTCATGTTTTGCTCCAGCGTTCTTCCCCCATTGCAACATTACAGAATCGCCGTGATCTTGCACTCCTCGCGGTCGGTCTGGAGCAGGTTGAGATGTTCGGGGACCTCCTCCAGCCGTATCTTCTTGGTCACCATCCGCGTCATGTCCATGCCGGTCGCCATCGCGCTGATCACGCGCGGGAAGGTGCCATGGCCTGAATGTCCCTGCGCGCCGACGATCTGCGCGCGCCTCACCTGGAACACCTCGCCGGTGACAGGGATTTTCGCGTCGGCACGAGCTACAATGACTACCGTGGCGTTGAGCGCGCGTCCGCGCCAGATAGAGTCCTCGATGGCGGGCCACACGATCTCCGGCAGACCGGTGGCCTCGAGATAGAGATTTGCGCCCAACCCGTCGGTTATCTCAAGCAATTTGTCGGAAAAGCTTTCATGCAGCGGATTGATTGTGGCGGTCGCTCCCATCTCTCGCGCAAGTTCGGCCCGGCTGTCGGACGGTTCAGACAAGACCACATGCGCCGCGCCCGCGCGTCTGAGGATCGCCGCCGCGGCCAAGCCGATCGGGCCGCCGCCAAGGATGGCGACGTTGTCGCCCGGCCTGATGCCGCCGCCCCGCTCGATGACGGCGTTGTACGCGACTGATGTGGGTTCGACCAGGCTGCCCGCCACGAATAGGTCCTTCTCCGAGTAATGTTCCCTAAGCGGTTCGAGGCTCCAGCAGTATTTCGCCTTCAAACGGACGTGTCCGGCAAACGCGCCGTCGCATGTGAACCCGAGTTCCTCGAGCGCCTCGCAGTGGTTGGGGTAGCCGTCGGCGCACGGACGGCAGCGTCCGCACCAGAACATTTCCTCGGCGCACACGGGGTCGCCCTTGCGGAAACGCTTGTTTGTGCGCTTGTCGATTGCACTCTTGCCCGCCTCGACGACCACGCCGGCAAATTCATGCCCGAGGGTCACGGGAAACGCGGTCAGGCCGGGGTAGAAGATGTAGCCGTTCGAGTCAGCCTGTGCCATGTGGACATCGCTGCCACATATGCCGCACGCCTTTACCTCGACGAGCACCTCGTCATCTTCGATCTGCGGCGTCGGCCTGTCCTCAACCGTCACGCGCGGATTGCGCCACACTCGGCTGCCGAGGTATGTGAGCTTGCCTTCGATATCCTTCGCGCCCGGAACGAATCCCCTCTTGGGACTCCACTCAGCCGTCAGCCTGATTGTTTTCATAGGATTTCCCCAGTTCTCATGTCTCTACCAACACCTTGATGGCCTCTCCGCTCCGCATAGCCTCGATGGCGGCGTGGATATCTTCGAGATTGAACCGGTGCGTCACAAGCTTACGCAGGTTCATCTTCCCCGTCTCGAGCAGCGAGACCGTCGCCGGAAACGTAGCGTTCGCGATGAAGCTGCCGATTATCTCGATCTCGTTCCGGGTTATGTCGTTCTGATGTATCTCCGAGACGGCCTTGCTGTTCATCCCGAACAGAAGCACCCTGCTGCCTCTGCGCGCGCACGCGATGCTCTCCGACATAAGCGCTCCCACCGCGTCTACCACGATATCGGCGCCGATAGTCGTCTTCGAGCGAACGCGCTCCTGAACTGATTCTCGTTTCGGGTTCACAATGTCGGTTGCACCGCAGCGCCGGGCCATGCGCGCGCGCTTCGGGTTCGGCTCGCTGACGATGATATCCTTGAGCCCGGACATGCGGAACATCGTTATGAAATACAGCCCCATCGGCCCTGCACCCATCAGGAGCGCCGATTCGCCCGCCATCGGTTTCAGCTTGCGCATCCCGTTCAGCACGCACGAGAGCGGCTCGGCGAATATCGCCTCATCGAGCGGAACGTCTTTCGATATCTTGAACAGCGCGTCCGACGGCGCGACATTATACTGCGTGAACCCGCCGTCAATGAATATGCCGAGCGTGGTCATGTTCTCGCACATGTTGGGAAGCGACTTTCGGCAATACACGCAGTAGCCGCAGGTCAGATTCGGGTTCACCACAACACGGTCGCCCTTGGAGAGATGGGTGACGCCGTCACCCGCATCGATCACCTCGCCCACATACTCATGACCGAGTATCGTGTTGACTGTTGCGGGATGGCCGGGCGGAACCGAGAGGATATGGACATCGGTTCCACACACGCTCGCAAGCTCAATCTTCAGGAGAACTTCGTTATTCAGCCGGATGGCGGGAACCGGCCTTGTGCGAAGGTTCAAGACGCCGTTTCCTTCGAACACGGCGGCGGGCATCTGTCTTTTCATGGTTTCACCTGGCTGCGCGCTTAACCATTCCGAATCGGGACGCACCGATTATAGTGCAGTTCCCTCGGGCTGTCAAACCGCGCCTCGCATCGTCAGGGCAGCCAGGCAACCGTCCTCTAGACAACGGTGGGCGTCATGCAGTCGGCATGTAAGGTGCGTCCCAGGGCGTGAGCTATTGGGGTGACCTCTTTGACCAGTTGGGCAAACAGCTCAAAGGTGAGGCTTTGAGCGCCGTCGCAGAGCGCCTTGTCGGGGTCGGGGTGCACCTCCACGAGCAGGCCGTCCGCGCCAGCGGCTATCGCGGCCCGCGCCAGCGGGATCACCAGTTCACGCTTGCCCGTTGCGTGGCTCGGGTCCACGATTACAGGCAGATGCGTCTCGCGTTTCGCGACAACCACGGCGCTCAGATCCAGGGTGTTCCGGGTCATCGTCTCGAACGAACGGATACCGCGCTCGCACAGGATCACGTTGGGGTTGCCGTGGGAGAGCACATATTCAGCCGACATGAGCCATTCCTCGATCGTGCAACTCATGCCGCGTTTGAGGAGAATCGGCTTTCCGCTTCGGGCCGCGTCGCACAGAAGCGGTGTATTCTGAGCGTTACGGGCGCCGATCTGGATCAGGTCGGCGCAGCGCGTCACGGGCTCGATGTCGGTCACCGAGATGAGCTCAGTCACGATGCGCAGACCTGTCAGTTCCCGTGCGCGCGAAAGGAAGCGAAGGCCCTCGGCCCCCAACCCTTGGAAACTGTACGGCGAGGTGCGCGGCTTGTATGCTCCTCCGCGCAGGATGTGCGCGCCCAATTCCTTCACGCGGCGCGCCGTTTCAATGATGCCATCCTCGCTCTCCACGCTGCACGGACCGGCCATCAGCACCACGGCCTCGCCGCCGACCGGCACGCCTGCGACGTCGATTATCGTGGATGCGGCGTGTCCCTCCCGGCTCGTCAATCTATATGGCTTGGCGGACATACGCGGTTCCGGCGCATGAGAACCATTTCCGTTTCCCCCGGCAGTACAGGTGCGGATACTGTCGTTCGATGTTTCCGTTGCGGTCGCGGTGGCCATTGCTCATCACTCCTTCCACATCACTCATGTTCAAAGATCGCGAATTCCTGTCTTGGTTTCTCCCTCACCCTGCCCTCTCCCGGTGGGATAGGGTTGGGTGAGGGGTTTCGGTTGCGGCTACGCCGCGCTGCGCGTATTGTTCCCAAAAACAAGAAGGCCACGAACTCTTCTGAGCCCGTGGCCTTGTTACTCTGTCTTATTCGAGGAAACTAACGGAGGCGACCGGGCACAGAACGCCACCAGCTAAAGTAAAAGAAGTAATAATACCTCTTTGCCGGTGACATTTCCGTGCGTGACCTCGCTTAACCTCGATATGTCAAAACGAGTGAGAGAATTATACCACATCTTCCCGATTTGTCAAGCAGCCGCATCGGCAACGCTCATTAGTTAATAAGTTGCCTTTTATGCGCCTCAGTTTCGAATTACGGAAAGCGATTCCGCGCTCGGCTTGATTCTCCCACCAAAACTTGTATAATGGGAGAGACTTCTTCGTGGAACCTTCAGGAACAAGGAGAGCGAACGAGTGCAAGAATTGATACAGAGAGCGATAGAACTGCCGTGGGGCTTCATCATGAGCACGCTGGTCGTTCGGTTTGTCGGCGTGTTTATCGTGCTCGCGATCCTGATGGTCGGCATGCAGGTGCTGGGCGCCGTAGTCTCAAGGATGGTTGCGAGGCAGGAGTCGGGAGATTCGAGAACCATAGAGCCGGACGCCCAGACGGTTTTACTCGCGGAGCCGCCCGAATCACCCGCGGGCGAAGAGGAGGCCGCAGCAGCCATTGGGGCCGCACTGGCTCTGGCCATGGAATCGGAGCGCGCCGCTGTTCTTTCAGAGCGGTTCGCGGGAGTGACGGCCGGCTCGTGGGTCATGGCCGGGCGCGTGGCCCAGATGAGTCGCCGCCTTTCCTCGGGTCCCCCGCGTCGGGCATAGTCGCCACACATCGCACGCATGACCGCTTTGGCCCGCAATCCTTCAGGACTTCCCCACTTTGCCGTGATCGGCGGCAGCCAGGCATTCCGGCTTCTCGCTGATGATTCTGAGAAGGAGCGCCTCGGCGAGGTGGAGACTCCCTTCGGGAAAAGCCAGCCAATCTATCTGTTCGGCAATACTTCCGGAAGATACCTGTTCCTCTCACGCCACGGCGAAAAGGGTTACTCCGTCGCCGCCTCATTCGTGAACTATCGCGCCAATATCTATGCGCTCAAGGAGCTTGGCGCGCGACAGATATTCGCATGGTCGGGGCCGGGCGCGATTGACCCCTGTTACAGAGTCGGCCAATTTGTCGTGATCGACGACATCATTGACGAAACGCGGCGCAGGCAGGCGACATTCTTCGAGAGTGGCGGACTCGGCTTCATTCGGCAGAATCCGGTGTTCTGTCCGCACCTGCGGGCGCTGCTTGGGGCGGCGCTTTCCCGGCTGAACCTGGATTATCGGGTTGGCGGCACGTATGTCTGTACCGAAGGCCCGCGTCTGGAGACCCCCGCCGAGATACGCAAGTTCGCGGCGTACGGGGCCGGCCTCGTGGGCATGACGCTTGTCCCCGAAGTCTTCCTGGCGAAGGAACTCGAGATGTGCTATGCCGCTCTCTGCTATGTGACGAATTACGCAGAGGGCGTGCGCGAGAAGGAGTTTCAGCCGGGAGTTCTCTTCGAGGGGCTGGCCGACAAGGATGAGCGCGACGCCGTCGAGACGAGCGTCAAGAAATTCCCCGAGATAATCGGCATGCTCCCCGAACTGGCCGCCCAAATACCCGCCAACTGCAAGTGCGGCCAGTCAATGCAGCGCTACCGCAATCGCGGCGATATCGGCGAGGACTGGCACGAATGGATCAGGCCCTGATCCTCCGCTCCGCATACCTGCTCGACGAGAACGGGCGCGCGCGCCGAGACGCGGAAGTCATCGTCCAGGGGGCACGCATTGCGGAAGTACGGGAAAGCTCTCCGCAGCAAGAATCGGACCGTGCCAAGCTTATAGACCTTGGCCGTGCGGTACTGATTCCCGGCTTGGTCAATGCCCACACCCATCTCGAACTTGGCCTCGCGCGCGCCGATACTCGGCCCCAGCGCCGGTTCACCGATTGGATTCGCGAGGTCATCAAGACTACGCGCGCGTGCGCGCCCGAAGAGTTCAACAATGCCGTGCGGTCGGGGCTCGAGCAAAGCGGCAAGGCGGGTGTCACCTCGCTCGGCGATATCTGTGGAAGGGTGTCCGATTGGGAGGCCTACGCGCGTTCCGGCGTCACGATCCGGGTGTTCCACGAGATAATAGACTTCAACCCCGAGACGGCAAACCTGTCCTTTGAATCACTGAAACGGCGGGTGAATGAACATGCAGACGCCCAAGGTTCCCTTGTCGGCGTTTCTCCTCACACCCCCTATACAGTTTCTGAGGACCTGCTGAGGCGGTGCATCGAATTCGCCCATGAGAACGACCTGCCGCTCTCCATTCATCTGGCCGAGACGCTGGCGGAGGCACAGTTTCTCCAGCAAGGAACCGGCGAGATATCGGAGTTTCGTAGGGAATTCGGCCTGCCGCGTGGGTGGCGGCCGCCTCGCGCCTCACCCGTTCGGTACCTTGAGCGGCTCGGCTTCTTCCGAAAACCGGCCTTGCTTGTCCACTGCAATTATGTGGGAGACGATGATTTGGAGCTGATCGAGCGGTCAGGTTCGAGCGTCGTGTTTTGCCCGCGCAGCCATAGCTATTTCGGACACGAGAAGCATCCGTTTCCCAAGATGCTGGAGCGCGGCATTAACGTTGCGCTAGGCACCGACAGTCTGCTCAGCAGTCCCTCGCTTGGCATTCTTGAGGAGATGAGATTCGTGAGAGAGGAATACCCCGGGGTTGAACCCGAAGCGCTTCTGAAAATGGCTACGGCAAACGGTCTGAAGGCGCTTGGTCTGTCGCCGAAGGGTGGACTGCTTGAGCGTGGCGCTCCGGCCGACCTCGTGGGGATAGAAGTTCCGGAAGAGGAATCGAGAGGCCCTCTTGAAGCGGTTCTTTCGGAAAGGGCCGAGGTCGTCTTTTGCATGAGTAAGGGGGAAGTGATTATCGCATAACCACAATCACAAGAAGACACCCCTCAAGAGCCGTGAGAAGGCGATCTGGAAGTTATTGAGAATGATGAAATAAGGAACACATTAGGAAGGAAAAGGTGGGAGTTACAACGAGAGGGCGAAGTGGGTCAAGTTCACGGACACACCTCTCCCTCTTTGAAAAGCCTTCGTTTTACACGCCAAAAAGGCCTTTTGGGTTACTCGTTCCATCGGCAACACACAAGAACCCCGCAGAGCGGGGCAACCATCCTACCTTCCAGTCTTTCTGACATCGTGTTTCCTGCGAGCCTGGCTCTTGGGCACGAATCGCTGGCTGGCCTTGTAATCCCGGATGATGCCATCCCGGTTGACTTTATTCCTGAGTTGCCTGATGGCCCTATCGATGTCGCCATCCACTACATAGACTTTCGCCAATGGATTTCTCTCCTTTCCGAGGCCAAGGCTTGGGAACACCGCATAACAATTCGCAACCTCCCCACGGCATCCTGCGGGCCTCTATCTTTTTCATTCTATCAGATATGCCACCCGGAAATCTACCCCCTTGAGCGGTTTTCGGAACATTCTTTGTGATTTTTTGCGAAAAAAACAGGCCGAAATCCCGCAAATTCGGGTTTCGGCCAGGAAGGCGAGTGCTTGAAACGAGAAACGCCTAT
>CAZEBC010000017.1:31655-37699 GCA_964510165.1 uncultured bacterium | reverse complement strand
TAAACGGCTTTCAAGGCCTTCTCTGCCGCTTGTTGGGCATGAAAACACAAGTCCTCATAGAACGCCCCCTTTGGCAAAGGCGCTTTGGCGAGAGCAAGGTCGCCCTTCGCCCTGATAAGCCAATCCTGTGCTGAACCGGGAGCAGGGTTATCCGGCGGCACGATAGAGCTCCTTGCCTTCGTGAAGGGCGGAATAGAGGACTAGTGACGGATTATCACCGAAGTCGCGAACGTCGCTTTCGGTCACCACAACGATGTCTTTCGCGCACCCGATTCCCTTGAGATTGCGATAGATGGTCTGAGCGGTGCGCCTGCGATGAACACCGTCTGGCATGATGACGAGAACATCGAGATCGCTGTGTGGTCCCAACTGGCCACGGACGGCCGACCCGAAAAGAATGATGCGCACGGGATGAGCCGATTGAACAATGCCTCGCACCAGTTCGGACAATACGTTCTGGTCAGGCGCTTTCGGGTCGTTGGGTCTTAGCATGGAGACTCCTTGGTCGTTACGAAGCGGAATTGTTAGCGATTGAAACGGTTCACTTCGCCGTCGTTTCGTGTGGCCACAATGATTCCTACCATAAGATGATATGCATAAGCAAGTATGTCAACTAAGCAGTGATTTCCTGTTTTCCAGCGGAAAAGCACGGAGGAGCGCGAGGAATCCGCAGGGTTACGGGAATAGGGTATAATGATCTCATTCCATAAATGGTTTGCGGTGCGGGGAGTGAGGAATGGGTTTGTCCGTGCGAGGCGTGGTGGAGCGGATTTCCAGGCTGGCGAAACAAGAGGGCGCGTCGCATATTCTGGCCCTGGGAGCGATAGTGGTGCTGGCTGCGGGGCTGAGGGTATGTTTTCTTTTCCAGCCGATGCGATACGACGAGTCATACAGCTTCCTGCTGTATGCGTCCAAGCCTTTGCGAATCGGCCTGTCGGACTATTCCGCTCCCAATAACCATCTGTTTCATACCTTCCTGGTTCATGTGGCGTATCAATTGATGGGAAACAAGCCGTGGGTGATACGGCTGCCCGCGCTGGTTGCAGGGAGCCTGCTGGCGCCGGCGGCGTATGCGCTGGGGCGCGCATTCTACAACCGGCATGCGGGACTGGTGGCTGCGGGGCTGGTGGCTGCGTCGTCGGCGCTAATTGAGTATTCGACCAACGCGCGCGGGTACACGCTGGTGTGCCTGGTGTTTCTGCTCATCCTTTGTCTCGGGACTTACTTGATACGCAGCGCGAACATGCTTGCATGGCTGTTGTTTGCGGTGGTGTCGGCAATCGGGTTCCACACGATGCCGATCATGGTCTATCCATTCGGGATCGTGATGGTATGGATCGCGCTGTCGATAATCCTGAAGCAAGATGGGCGCATGCGAGGGGCCCTGCTGATGCGCCTGGCTGTGGCTCTATCGTTAACGGTTCTCCTGACACTCGTGCTGTACAGGCCCGTCTTGATGCGGTCCGGCGCAGGCTCGATTGTGGCGAATTCGTTTGTGAGGCCGGTGTCATGGTTTGAGTTTGCACGAGGTCTTCCCGCCTCGCTCGGGACGGTGTGGAGTCAGTGGAACAGGGACACTCCCCTGGCGTTGACGGTTCTCCTGGCGGCCGGGTTTGCGATCTCGCTCGTGTTTCACAAGAGGATGTCCGCCCAGCGCGTGCCGGTGATTCTCGTGGTGTTCGTCTGGGTTGCACCCGTATTGGTGATTCAGCGCGTGGTTCCGCCCGAGCGGGTATGGCTGTTCCTGCTACCCCTCTATTTGACACTCGCGGCTGCGGGTTTGGTATATCTCTTGAGTTTGCTCGAGCAACTGGTTGGCAAACATCTTCCCGTCATCGTGGCGGTCTTTGCCGTCGGCCTGTCGCTCGGGTTGGGATGGAGCGTGCTCGAGAGAAAGTCGGTCCATTTTTCTGAGGACACCGGCGCCTTGAGGGATGCGGAAGAGATCGCAGTCTTCCTTAAGGGATATTTGAGGCCGGGCGATCGAGTGTTCGCCGTTTGCCCGGCGGACGGCCCGCTGTGGTACTATCTGGTTCTGAAGGGAGTTTCGCCGGAATATTTTCGGTCGGAGCCGCACACGGGACGCCGGGTGTTGGCGGTCGTGAAAGAGCCAGGCCAGACGCTTGAGGAACTCTTGGGAAAGGCGAGGTTGCCGCTCAGTGTGCCGCGTGTGTTGCTGAAACGGTACGAGGGCGCATCTGTTTATGAAATTCACCTGCCGGTACTGTAGGTTGCGGGGACCTGCCCCTCCCAGCGGGCGGCCAGGCAGGGGCCGCCCCTACGGTTTTCAATATGTTGCCGTGTAGAAGGCGCCTTCGGGGAAGGTGCGGACAGGCTGAAGCCGCAATTGTTCTCTTAGCTCGTCTTCCGACGGAAGATGCCACGAGCTTGAATTGAAATAGGCCAGCAGCGCCGCCCCGGTCGCCAACTGCCGCCGCATCTCCACAAGCTCATCTCCATAATTCTCATTAACCCGAAGAGTGTAGAGGTCCGCCTTGGCGGGAACCGGCAATGAGGCGCGTCCCGCAACGGAGTAAACCGCGGCGGGCGCGTTCGTGAAGATGGTAAGGCTGGGCGGGAGAGACCTGATCTCGCGCATCATGGCGGAATTCTGCCATGCGGCGCTTGAATAGCCGAGCCCGTGTTTGCGCGTGTGAGCGAAGGCGTAGGCGGCCCTTCCCGCATAAACTGCGGCAAAGAACGCACAGGCGACGCAGGCGGCGGTTCCTATTGAATTTCTGTCGGCTCCTCCAATCAACCTGTGCCCCCAACAAAGCAGGATTACAATCACACAGATATGCACTGGCGCCAATATGCGATTGTCGAGAGTTATATTGGCGTCAAGGAACAGCATGGAGAAGATGATGGTCGCGCCATAAGTGAGGACGAAGATTGCGAGCAGGAACGGCAGGGAACGGACATGGCCGGAGAACTCGCGCGCTTGCCGCTCCTCCTCCGCCCACACCACCGCCCCTGCGATTGTGAGACAGAGTAGCAGACTTATGAGCATCACTCCGCCGAAGAGCGCCGATGTTCCGCGTGGCAGCATCCAGGCTGAAATGGAGCGAAGCCCCAGCATGAAGTTCGCGGTGTCAATGGAGTGAAAAGCGAGTCTGCGGTTGGTTGCGCTGCCCGCGACTGAAAAGTTCCTTAGCATCCACAATGAGATCGGGACAAGGCTGACACCAAGAAAGATTGCACAATCGTGAAATTTGACTCGTGTCGTTTCGCGAGACAAAAGGAGGATGCCGACGAGGCCGGCCGCCGCAAGGGCGACTCCCGGATATCGGGCGAGCCATGCGAGCGCGATCAGGGCGGACGATCCAAAGAGAAGAGGCGGTTTGGGATGCTCCAGATGTCTTGCCAATAGCCAGAGGCCGGAGAGGCCGAGGAATATGAAGAGCGGTTCGCTCCACGCCCACGAATGAACCCACAGCACGATGACCGAGGTCAGCATCAGGAATGAACCGAGTATGGGCGTCCAGAACGAAGCGGGAGCGTAACTGCGGAGCATCAGACCGACGAGCAAGATGTTAAGGCCGAAGAGCAATGCATTCAGCCATCGCGCCGCCTCGAGCGGGTCTATCCCGAACTTCCCGAGACACGCGAGCGCAACGGGAAAGAGCGGAGCGAAATGCGTCATGGCCCGATTCTGTGGGTTTCCGAACGGGACGCTCAATCCATGTCCGTGCAACAGATTGCGGGCCGCTCCGATATAGGAGGCCGAATCGGGCGAGAGGCCGATGCCCTGTGCGGTGGCCGCCAGCAGGATGATTGCGCCAGCCAGAGAAAAGAGTATAAGTGCGGGCAAAACGTAATGAGCGTTGCCGAACTTCAGGGGAAGTATTCTTTCGTTTGTCACGGCATCAATCCTAAACCGAATGGTCTGAGCGCACAGCGGAGTATATCGCATTCGACGACATGCATCAAGAGGTGGTCCTCCGTGGTTGAAGAACGCTTCTCCAAAACATAGGGAAAAGGAACGCTTTGAACAAGAGCGAAACAGATGGTATAATCCTCATTGTCTGTTCGCGGGCCTTATCTCGCGCTGAACCCTGGAGGAGATGCCGTGCGTCCTGATGATGTGCCCCCCATCCCCGGCAGCGAACCCGAAAGTATCCCTCCGATACCGCCCGAAATCCCTCGGGGGTACCGCTCCGAGGAAAGCAAGAAGCGATACACAACCATCGCCGCAATCCTTGGCGGCGTGTTCTTCTTTCTCCAATTCTTCATCGCTTTCTATGGCATGTCGTTCTTCTTCTCTCCGTATCCCCAGGGCTACGAATTCACCATGTACGATTTCTCGCGAGCCGCCATCTACGGTGACCACGTGTATTGCCCCGCCTCGACGGCCGGCTCGGACGCCCAGAAAATACAAGGCGCGGTGATGCAGTTCCACGTCTCCGAAGTGCTCGGGCCGGTCCGGGACAGATCCCCCTTGGCAAGGCTTTTCGTTTCCGACCCCGATATCAAGAACATCAAGCGGATCGAAGAGATTGATGAAGGCGAGGTTCGGCTCTTTCCTGAGGTCGACCGTCTGCTGATTGTCGGGAAGTCGCACCTGTGGGAACTCCGCGAGGGCCAGCCCGCGTTGCTGCATTCCTATCCCGCTCTCGGAGACTTCTCCCGGCCATTCTCTTTTGACGGCAGGCTCGCCGTCGTCGAAGACAGGCCGACGGGACAATTCCTCGCCGTCTTGCAGGACGGCGAATGGGAACGGATTCCTCTTAATTTCGGGCTGGGCGCACGCTCGCTGAATTTCGGGCGCCAACTGCAGGTTCTCACTATCGGCGACACACACCACGTCTTTTTCCGGTACGGCAGCGATATCCTCCACATGGTTGGGCTTCCCTTTGCGGAAACGGAAGGTGACCTTTCCTCTTCTGATTGGACCCCCGTGACAGCGTCGGAAGGCGCGTGGCAGGCGCTGCTCCTGGACGGACAGCCCGCCGTCGTCATCGTAGACGAAGATGGGCTGCGCGGTCTTGAATTGGACGGCGGCGCATGGACCGACTCCTTCAATATCGCCGAGACCAGGTTCATGTCCGCAGATTTCTTCCCCGTCCCCATGAGCGACGGAACGATGCGCCTGATCTTCTCCGGTTTTCCGGGGGCTTTCTCGGTTTATTCACTCGACGGAAACCAGGCAAAGCTCGTGCGAAAACATGAAGGCGGCTTCATGTTTGGGAGTGGATTCATAAGGGGAATAGTGATTGGACAGATTCTGTCCGTGCCGCTGCCGGTCGCACTGGCCCTCATACTGTCCTCGCTCATGCCGCGCCACCGCATAACGACCTACTCACACGGCGATGCCACAGTCCGCTTTGCCTCGCTCGGAAGGCGCGCCATCTCGCAGATAATCGACAGTTCAATCCTCTTCATCGGAATAATTCCATTCCTCTGGACCCTCTCCAGCTTCATCAAATCCTCGGATTTCGGAGTCGTCCAGTTCTTTGCGCCCGTAAAGAGCCTCTCCCTCACATTCGGCCTCGCCTTTCTGTGGGGCGTTTTCCTGCTGATTGCGTTCAGCTTCCTCGAAGGATATATGGGGGTGACTCCCGGCAAATGGGTCTGCCGAATACGCGTGCTCGGCACGGACCTGGATTACTGCGGATTCCTGCGCGCGCTCATCAGAAATTTCCTCGAGTTCGTGGACGCGTTCTATTACTTCATGGTCGGCATACTGCTGGTCGCTTTCACGGAAAACTGGCAGCGCCTCGGCGATATGGCCGCCAAAACGATCGTCATAGAAAAGCCCCAAGGCCCCATACGGCGCGGCCAGGCGGTTTCGCGCCCAAGATTTTCTTGAAAATTTTGTTCGATTGTCCGGTTCGGCGGCGGTTTACTTGCAGAAACGGACGCTCACTCAAAATTAGGAGGGATTATCATGAAAACAGCAATCGCCTTATCCGCCGCACTCTTCTGCCTGCTTCTGGTTTCGCCGCATGTCCAGGCCGTCCAGCTTGACGTTTCCAGCGGAGGCGTCGAGGTCACGGGACCAGCCGAGATCACCATCCATAACGGACTTCTCGGGTCCGATTACT
>CAZEBC010000017.1:25476-31555 GCA_964510165.1 uncultured bacterium | reverse complement strand
GTCACGGGACCAGCCGAGATCACCATCCATAACGGACTTCTCGGGTCCGATTACTGGTCCGGGGTCTTCCGTTGGCATCCGGGACTAAACATTTGGTATTCGACCGCGTACGGGCCCGAGAACCCCACATTCACAACCAGAGACTATTTCCCCCTCGATAAAGGCGGAAGTTGGACCTACCGGCATTCCAGTGGCGGGACCTTCACTCTGATGGTGGCCGGCACAGAACAGGTGTGTGGCCTCACGTGCATCCGGCTCAATGCATCCAATGGTGGATGGACTAACTGGATCCAGGATGAGACTGGTACCCATATGGTTGTGTATGGCAATCCCGATGGGACACGCACCACATGGTGCCCGCCCATGAAGATTGCGCCTCCGCAAATGTACATTGGGACTCAGTCGCTTGATTCGTTCACCAACGCTCCGTTTTCCGATTCATTCGGGCACCAATATGCAAACTATTCCGGGTGTGCTTCATTCGTTGTCAAGGGATTGGAGGCCGTCACGGTTCCGGCCGGAGCATTCCCTCAATGCTTGCGCGCTACGTTTGTCCACAACTACACTGATAGCTGGAGCGGTATGACCGGAGTGGTCATGGAAGATGCATGGTACGCTCGAGGTATCGGAATCGTCAAGAGAATCAGAATGGAAACTGCGGAATGGGGTGGGACCATCAGTAAATATTCGGTGGAGACATTTCTCTTACAAAGTTATTACATTCCTTGACCGAAACGACGTCACACCTTCCGGCACCAAAATTTTCTTGAAAATTTTTTTCGATTTTCCGGTGCGGCGACGATTTAGTTATAAAAAGGGCGCTCAATCACAACAGGAGGGGTCATCATGAGAACAGTAATCGCTCTGTCTGCCGCATTCCTTTGTCTGCTTCTGGTTTCGCCGCATGTCCAGGCCGTCCAGCTTGACGTTTCCAGCGGAGGCGTCGAGGTCACGGGACCAGCCGAGATCACCATCCATAACGGACTTCTCGGGTCCGATTACTTCTACGGCGTCTTCCGCTGGAATTCCAGAAAGAACATCTGGGAGCCGACCGACCATGGACTGGAGCCGTTCACGTTCAGGACGAGCGAGTATTTCCCTCTCGACCAGGGGAAAAGCTGGACCTATGCACTTTCGGTTGGCGGAACGAGCGAGCCTTGACGAAGACCCCTTGCATGTCATCACAAGCGCTCAGATATGGTCATTCTATAAGAACTGACGGGCTCGGGTCTGGATATTATTGAAGGGTTATCGGGGAACGCGTGATGTATACCATTCTCTCCTCCGTTCTCGTTACCCACTCTTGATTGCCTTGCCTCAGAGCACAGCGCCCGCGCGATTTTCCAGTCCGTCTGCATTGACACGAACAAGTTTTCCCTATTATAATGGTAACGTCGAGTCGCCTCACAAGACTCGGCCAAAGCCTCTCAGGCTTTTCTAACTTATTTGATCCCAAAGCGTTAATATTCAAATAGGCGGGATAAAACACCCTTGTCCGAGTTGGCGAATATCCTCAAGACCGCCCTGAAATTAAAAGCTTCCGACGTTCATATTTTGTCGGGCATGCCCCCGATGATGCGGCTGTTCGGCGATATCACGAGGATGCCGGATTCCGGGGTTTTGGACAAAGAAGTCGTTCGCAGGTTGATTCTGGGTATCATGAACGAAGAACAGTTGGCGGAGTTCAACGTTCATAAAGAAGTGGATTTCTGCTACGAGATCCAAGGAGTAAGCCGTTTTAGAACCAATGTGTACATGGAGGAGCGAGGCATCGGCGCCGCCTTCAGGATCGTGCCGTCGGTGATAGTGACGGCGGAAGAGATAGGAGTTTCCGAGGCGATAAAAGGCCTGACACGCCTTCGCAACGGGCTGGTGCTCGTGACCGGCCCCGCCGGCTGCGGGAAGTCAACCACTCTCGCGGCTCTCATCAACCTGATCAATCGGGAGCGAGGAGAGCACATAATAACCATTGAGGACCCGATAGAATTCGTGCACACGAATATCCTGAGCCAAGTGAACCAGAGACAGGTGGGCATCCACACGCGCTCGTTTGCCGCCGCCCTCAGAGCGTCTCTTCGAGAGGACCCCGATGTTATCCTCGTCGGCGAGATGCGCGACCTGGAGACCATCTCAATGGCGATCACCGCCGCTGAGACGGGCCACCTGGTATTCAGCACGCTTCACACCCTGAGTGCATACAAGACCGTGGAGCGCGTGATCAACGTGTTCCCTCCCAACCAGCAGAAACAGATACGCACGATGCTGTCGGAATCACTGGGCGGAGTCATCTCGCAGCAACTCATCAGGAACGCCGCGGGTGACGGCCGTGTGGCCGCCATGGAGATTCTGATTGCAACTCCCTCAATCAAAAGCATGATCCGCGATGACAAGACATATCAGATACCGGGCTACATGCAGGCGGGACGCAAGTACGGCATGCGCATGCTCGACGACCACATCGTCGAGCTCTTGCAGCAAGGGAAAGTCGACCCGAAGCACGCCTACCAGATGGCCACGAACAAGGAACTCGTTCGCTCGTATCTCTCGCACGGCAAGGCCCACGTCAAGGCAAGCGCATAGGATGGTGACGCCGGGTGGCCGAGATCGATAAACTCCTCAAATTTATGGTCGGACTGGAAGGCTCCGACTTGCATCTTATGTGCGGAGCCCGGCCCCTCATACGAGTTCACGGCGACCTGCGCAGGATAGACTTTGATCCGGGCAACGTGATCCTGACGCCCGAGATAAACCGGGGGCTTATCTATGAAATGCTCAATGACGACCAGATACGGCATTTCGAGGCCACCGGCGACCTGGACCTGGCCTACGAGATCGAGGGAGTGGCCAGGTTCCGAGTCAACGTACACAACCAGATAAACGGACCCTCCACGGTGATGCGTACCATACCCACGAACATCGCGTCGGTCGATGACCTCGGACTACCCGACCAGCTCAAGGACATCGCCCGCTTCAACAGCGGATTGATACTGGTGACGGGGCCCACCGGCAGCGGGAAGACGACCAGCCTCGCCGCCATGATGGACCAGATAAATGACGAGCGCGAGGGACACATCGTCACCATCGAGGACCCCATAGAATTCGTGCACAAGAACAAGAAATGCCTGATAACCCAGCGCGAGGTCGGCGTGCATACGAACTCATTTGCGGCCGCCTTGAGAGTGGCGCTCAGACAGGACCCGGACATCATCCTGGTCGGGGAAATGCGTGACCTTGAGACCATATCGCTCGCGCTCACCGCCGCCGAGACGGGCTCGCTCGTCTTTGCCACGCTTCACACCAACAGCGCGGCAAAAACCATCAACCGAATCATCGACGTATTCCCGCACGAGGCGCAGAACCAGATTCGCACGCTCCTCTCAGAATCGCTTTCCGCGGTCATCGCGCAAACGCTCCTGAAGCGGTCCGACAAGAAGGGGAGGGTCGCGGCCATGGAGATCATGATCTGCACTTCGGCCATCCGAAACGCCATCCGCGAAAACAAGATCGAGCAGATAATCTCCATAATGCAGACCAGCGCGCGCGAAGGGATGCAGATGCTCGATGATCATCTGCTGCGCCTCCTGGAGAAAGGAATCATCAGCCGCGAGCACGCTCGCGACAAGGCTTTCGAGAAGCACCGGTTTAACTGAACGGAGAGATGAGATGGCTGCCATTGACCGTATCCTCACCCTGGCAAAAGAGAAGGGCGCATCGGACGTGCACCTGTGCTCGAGGTCGGCGCCCATGGTGAGATATCTGGGCGAGATCATCAAGCTTGAGGGCTTTGACGTCAGGACGCCCGAACAGAACGAGCGCGAGCTGCTGGAGATAATGAATGAGACACAGCTCCAGGAGTTCGACCGTCACAAAGAGATCGACTTCTCGTATGCGATCCCGGGCAAGGGCCGCTTCAGAGTCAACATCCACCAGGAAGAGCGGGGAGTGAGCGGAGCGTTCCGCATCATTCCGACCCAAATCCGCACCGCCGACAGCATAGGTCTCCCCCAAGTGGTGAAGGAGATAACGAAGCGCGAGCAAGGGATGTTCCTGGTAACCGGGCCGTCAGGCTCCGGCAAGTCCACAACGCTTGCGGCGCTTGTCGACCTAATCAATCATGAACGCGCCTGTCATGTAATCACCATCGAAGACCCGATTGAGTTCCAGTACGTAAACGACAAGGCGTACATAGACCAGCGAGAGGTGGGAACACATACACGGAGCTTTGCGTCTGCACTGCGTTCGGTGGTGCGCGAGAATCCCGACGTCATCGTCGTCGGCGAGATGCGCGACCTCGAGACGATTTCGCTCGCCGTCTCTGCCGCCGAGACCGGGCACCTTGTCTTCAGCACGCTGCACACCAGAGGCGCCGCCAAGACAATCGAGCGAATCATCAACGTGTTCCCGCCCGAGCAACAGTTCATGATGCGCACGATGCTCGGCGAGTCGCTTGTCGGAGTGCTCTCCCAGCAGCTCATGCGCAACAAGGACGGCACCGGGATGACGCTCGCCATCGAGGTGATGATTAACACACCCGCCGTGGCCAGTCTGGTGCGACACGGCGACACCTACCGCATACCCTCCACGATGCAGACCGGCAAGAAGTTTGGGATGCAGTTAATGGATGAACATATCATCGACCTCGTCAGACAGGGCAAGGTGGACATCAAGACGGCACAGATAAAGATCGAGGACAAGGGCCTGCTCCGTGAATTCCTCCTGGAGCAGAAGAAACAGGACGAAAAGCGCAAGAAGGTCCAGAGCAAATAACCAAAGAGAGCGACATGGCGGAAATTGACAAATTCCTGAAGTTCCTGGTGGACCATAACGGCTCCGACCTTATGGTCATGTCCGGCTCAAAGGCTGTGGTCCGAATACATGGCGAACTCAAGCCGGTGACGTTCGGCAATAATTCGGGAGTTCTCACCGACGACATCGTCAGACCGCTCGTCTACGAAATACTCACGAACCGGCAGATCAAGGTACTGGAGGAAGAGGGCGAACTCGACCTGGCGTACGAACTGGAAGGGGTGTCTCGTTTCAGGAGCAATGTCTACGAGCAGTCGCATGGACTCGCCATAGCGTTCCGGGCCATTCCCTCCAAGATCAGGTCGCTGGATGAACTCGGGTTCCCGGAAGGGGTCAAGAAGCTGGCGTCCATGCAGCGCGGGTTTGTCATAGTATCGGGACCCTCCGGCTGCGGCAAGACGACCACGCTCGCCTCGATGGTGGACTACATCAACCGAAACCGTGCGTGCCACATAATAACCATCGAAGAGCCGATAGAATACCTTCATTCCAACATCAAGAGCATCGTCACGCAACGACAGGTCGGCCCGCACACCGAAAGCTTCTCGTCGGCGCTCAGGGTGGCCGTCCGGCAGGACCCCGACGTGATCATGGTGGGCGAGATGCGCGACCTGGAAACCATCTCGACGGCTCTGACCACCGCCGAGACGGGCGCGCTCGTGTTCGGAACGCTTCATACTGACAACGCCGCGAAGACCATCAACCGCATCGTCAACGTGTTCCCGTTTGAACAACGCAACCAGGTCCGCACGCTTCTGAGCGAAACGCTGAGCGGCGTCGTCGCGCAGCAGTTGCTCCCGCGTTCGGACGGCAAAGGCATGGTGGCCGCGGCGGAAATATTGATCGGCATCCCCGCCATCTCAAACGCCATCCGCGAAGGCAAGATCGAGCAGATGATATCCATCATGGAGACGGGCCGCAAGTACGGGATGCAGATTCTCGATGAGCACCTGCTCGATCTGGTGCAAAGCTGCGCCGTCACTCCCGAAGCCGCCCGCCGAAAGGCCAGAAACAAGAGGCTGTTCAACTAAGGAGTTTAGAGTTTCGGGTTGGCATTAAGAGTCGCGTCGAAACTTGGGTCCTTTGACGTCTGACCTCTTCAGGTATCGCACAAAACCGCCCAATAGACGCTCCGTCGACTCGACTAACGTCTGAAGTTCCTCGAATTTCTCTTGAGAGAGATAATCTTGGTCGAGAGCGACGTAGAGTTGCGCCCTCACCTCGTCAGCGGAGCCCTTTGCTATGGACAAGAACTGCATGAATTCGGCCTTGC
>CAZEBC010000017.1:8179-25376 GCA_964510165.1 uncultured bacterium | reverse complement strand
TCAAAACTCCTTCAGCAGATGCTTTGCAATAACGATGCGCTGTATCTGAGAGGTGCCCTCGCCGATCTCGAGCAGTTTCGCGTCGCGCAGGTAGCGCTCCACGTGAAATTCAGAGGTGTATCCGTAGCCGCCGTGTATCTGAATGGCGTCAAGGCTCGCGCGCGTCGCCACTTCTGACGCGAACAGCTTGGCCTCGGCCGCCTGCTTCGTGACGTCAACACCCTGGTCTTTCAAGAGCGCCGCGCGATGGACGAGCAGCCTGGCGGCGTCTATCTGCGTAGCCATGTCGGCCAACATCCATTGAATCGCCTGGAACTGGCCGATCGGCTTGCCGAACTGCTCGCGGTCCTTGGCGTACCTAATGCTGTCCTCGAGCGCGCCGCGCGCGATGCCGACCGCAAGCGCGCCGATTCCGATACGGCCATTGGTAAGCACTTTGAGAACATCGTTGAAACCTTCGCCCTCCCTCCCGAGCAGGCAATCACGCGGCACGCGGAGGTCCTCCATGGAAATTTCGGCTGTGTCGCTGGCGTGCATCCCGAGCTTGTTGGCGATCTTGCGCGAGGAATAACCGGGAGTGGGCAAGCCGTCTCTCTTGGTCTCGACCACAAACGCGGAGATGGGCTGTCTGCCTTCCCCCGCAGCCGTCCTCGCGGTAATGACACAGATATCGGCGACGTTGCCCTGGGTGATGAACATCTTGGAGCCATTCAGGACCCATTCGTCCCCATCGAGCCGGGCAATGGACCGCATGGAGTGGGCATCGCTGCCAGCGCCCGGTTCGGTCAGCCCCCACGCGCCCAGCTTTTCGCCCCGGGCGAGCGGCGCGATGTATTTCCGTTTTTGCGTCTCATTGGCTGCGACCATCAAATGGCCCAGGCACAGCGAGTTTTGGGCCGCCATGTTGAGCGCGACCGAGGCGTCCCACCTCGCGATTTCCTCCATGACCAGGCAGTAGGCCAGCGCCCCAAGGCCGGCGCCGCCGTATTGCTCGGGCACCTGCATTCCCATGAACCCAAGAGGCCCGAGCTTCTTCATGATATCCATCGGATATTCGCAGTTGGCGTCGCGTTCGATGGCGCCGGGCGCCAGTTCCTTCAATGCAAACTCGCGGGAGGTCTGCTGCAAGATTCTCAGTTCTTCGGTCAGTTCGAATTCCACTGTAGTTCTCCTTGCAATATATCGTGTGGGCCTCAAAACGGTCGGGGCCTTAGCGGGGTGGCGCGGCCCGTGCCAGGAAGTTTCAGGCAAAGTTTACCAGAAAGCGCACCCTCTGTCAATCGCTTGGGACGTTCTGATAGAATTGCCTGAGAGACCGTCCCATGTTCGGTTCTCGGGCATAAGGGTGGCCCTGTGTGGCCACCCGCGTGCCCGTACAGTTGCGAAACAGAGACACGAGAGAAGGACCATGAAACCGCTGACCGTTCTCGGAATCGACCTTGCAGGCTCGCCCAAGCGCCCGACCGGCGTCTGCCTCTTGAGAGGACTCCGCGCGAGCACGAGCGTTGCGCATTCGGATGAGGAAATTCTCGCAGCGGCGATGGCCGGCGTCGGGCTTGTGGCCATTGACGCGCCGGTCAGCCTGCCCACCCGCAGATGTTGTCTGCGGAACAACTGCGTCTGTGCGGGCAAGGCCCATTTTCGCGAATGCGACCTTGAGCTTCGAAAGTTTGGAATCAAGTTCTTCCCTATCACGCTCGGGCCGATGCGCATGCTCACCCAGCGCGGAATGCGCCTCAAGGAGGAATTCGAGCGCAGAGGGTTTGAAATCGTCGAGACCTATCCCGGCGGCGCGCAGGACCTGCTCGGAATGCCGCGCCAGAAGGACCCGGCGGGGCTGGGGCGTGCCCTGATGCGTTACGGCATAACGGGCGACATCGAGAAGGAGTCAATCACGCGCGACGAACTCGACGCCATCACCTGCGCGCTTGTCGCCCGGCTTTGCGTCAAAGGAAAACACCTCGCCCTGGGGAACCCGTCCGAGGGCCAGATCATCCTGCCAAGACCAAAGGCTCAATCGAAAAAGACGCATAGACGACGCAGACCGCGGGCGTCATTGTAAGTTCGCCGCCTGTACGTTTCATTGACACATTCCGCTCCATCCTTCCCTTGCAGAACCTGCCAAATTATGACATACAATGACAACCGACATTGAGCAAAGGAGGTTGTCATGAAGATCGCGTGTTCGATTATTCTCATCTTGCTTTGGCCTGCGTGGGCGTCGGCGGAACTGCGCACCGAGGTCATCGAGTACAAGCACGGCGACGCGGTGCTCGAAGGCTATCTGGCGTACGATGACTCGTTTGACGGTGAGAGAGCCGGGGTGCTGCTGTTTCACGAGTGGATGGGGCTGGGGGATTACGAGAAGGGGCGCGCCGAACAGCTGGCGAGGCTCGGGTACATCGCCTTTGCCGGCGATATATATGGAAAGGGCATCCGTCCGAAGACACGGGAAGAGGCTGGCAAACAGGCGGGCATCTATCGCGGAAACCGGCAACTGATGCGCGCGAGAGCCAACGCCGCCCTCGGCATACTGAAGAACCATCCGCTCTCCGATGATTCGCGCATCGCGGCGATCGGATACTGCTTCGGCGGCGGAGTCGCGCTGGAGCTTGCGCGAAGCGGGGCGGACATCGCGGGCGCGGCCAGCTTTCATGGAAGCCTGAACACTCCGAATCCGGCGGACGCAAAGAATATCAAGGGAAAGGTTCTGGTTTTGCACGGGGCCGATGACCCGCATGTTTCCGCCGAGGAAGTGGCAGCCTTCAAGGAAGAGATGCGAGCGGCGGGCGTGGACTGGCAGATGGTATCGTACGGCAATACCGTTCACAGCTTCACGAATCCTGCGGCGGGAGCGGACACGTCCGATGGTTCCGCCTATAACGCGAAGGCCGACCGGCGCTCATGGAAGGCGATGAAGGCGTTTTTCGAGGAGGTGTTCAAGTAGGGCGGCCGGCTTTCAAATCCCCCCTCGCCCCCTTTGGAAAAGGGGGAACCAAGAGAGCGGGAGTTTTAGGTTGTAAACGTGCGAATGAATTCGCACCTACACAATTAGGCGGCTTTTTCCGAAACAATCTCGGCGATGAGGTCAACCGCGTCTTCGACTGAGGTGACGGCGGTATCAATGGCATGGTCGGCGGCGGCGCGGTATTTCGGAGTGCGTTCGGCGAGGACTTCGGATACTTCGTCAAGGAAGCTCTTGGCACCGCTGAGTGAAGGCCGTTGGTCATCTCCCTTGATCCGGTCGACGATTGTCTGCTCATCGGCGACGAGCCAGAACACGATGCCGTTCTTCTTCAGGTTTCCAACGTTCTCTTCTCTGACGATGACGCCGCCGCCCGCGTCAATGATGAGGCCGTCTCGCGAGCCGAGTTCGGCGGCTACCTCGGATTCGAGGTCCCGGAAATGGTCCCATCCGTGACGCTCGACTATCTCGGGGATGGACGCCCCCGCGCGCCGGACGATTTCCTCGTCCATCGCGACGACCGGCATGGAAAGGCGCTCCGCGAGTTTCCTGGCGATCGTGCTTTTTCCGGCGCCGCGATATCCTATGAGAACGATGTTCATGGCGCTCCCGGGCGGCCACATAGGGCCGCCCCTACGATTTTGCAGGCAAGATGCCTGCGCTGCATGGCGTCTCCAATTAACCGGCGAGGCGTTCCTCGACGACGTTCCGCATGACGCCTACGGGCGCCCGTTGTCCGGTCCATAGCTCAAACTGGACGACCGCCTGATTCACGAACATCTCCAGGCCGGGAATCGTCGTGCAGCCGACCGCCTCGGCCTCGCGGAGTAGTCGTGTCTTTCTTGGATTGTACACGATATCGAACACCACGTGGTCCGGCCTTAGCAATTCCCGCCGAATCAGCGTCTCGTCGACTTTCGGATGCATGCCCACGGGCGTGCAATGGATGATGACCTCTGCAACGGGGACGTGTGCTTCGAGGGACCGGTCATCCAGAGGACTGACGGTGATCTTGGCAGTCGTGTTCTGCTTCAGGTCTGCGCCGAGCCTTTCGAGTTCGTCGGGGATGACGCCGAGGATCGAAATCTCGGGTGGCCTGTCCACCGTAGCAAGCGAGAAGCTTATGGCTCTGGCTGCCCCGCCCGAGCCCATCAGCAGGACCTTGCGGCCCGAAACATCAACGCCGGAGTCAGCCAGCGCCTTGAGCGCGCCCGGGCCATCGCTGCTGATTCCCTTGAGTTTGCCATCCCGCTTCACAACCGTGTTGACGGAGCCAACGCCTCTTGTTACATTGTCAATCTCGTCCAGATGGCGCATGATGGCGACCTTATGCGGAATCGTAACGCTCAGCCCCTCGAAATTCTCAAGCGCTCGCATGCCCGCAACTGCCGCGCCCACGTCCTCGACCCTGAACGCGACATACACATAATTCAAGTTCAGCGCCTCGAAGGCGGCGTTGTGAATCGCGGGTGAGAGAGAATGCTTCACGGGGTTGCCTATGACCGCGCACAGACAGGTGGAGGCGTCTATTGCGGACCGTTTCATTGCAGCCCTTTCGTCATATCTCAAGCAGTTTGTTTGTGACGAGGTTGCACATCGCCCACACCACGTCAAGCGCGAAGTGCCGGTCAGCGGTGGCGTCGAACAGAATCTGAGCGCGCGCCGGAAATTCCTCGTCGGCGGTCCAGAGCACATACGCGATCTGGATTCGGGGCAACACGAGGAACTCAATGGCCGCATCGCCGTAATCCAGGGGCGTCCCGCCAAGCAGCTTGCCCTTTTCAAGGAACGCGGCAGAGTCGTTGGCGAATCGTTTTTCGATCTTCCAACTCGGCAGCGCATGTGGTCCCTTGAAGAAGAAGCTGCCGTCAGTCAATTGAGTTTCGGCCACATACTCGCGAGCCATCGGGACATCCTGTGCGCGCAGCAGATAGTGAACCGAAACGAGGACGGAGTTGAACCCCGGCGGGCGGTCGTTTTCGTTGATGGGGCGGCTTACGCGCTGGACCCTCTTCTTTTCCGGATAGATGAGCAGAGCGTCGCTGAGGAGTTTCAGCCCGAATGCCTGTTTGTCCGCGTGAAACTCGGCGAGGCTGCGCCTGCACACGTCGGCGGGGTCCATCGCCTTGAGCTCTGTCCAGTAGATGTCGTCAATCTTGTCATCGCGTTCGAAGAAGGTGTCTTCATTCATTTTCATGTAATGGGGGTTCCCTTCTGTGATGCTGGGATGCGGGCGCACGCCGGGCGCCCCTCCAATCTAATCTTATGCCCACCACATGCCGCCGGGCGGTTCTTCGGCGAATATGACTTCTCGCAGAAACTTGACGGCTTTTCTCAATCCTTCGGCGGGCGAGGCAAGGACATCCTCGTGCTCGATGCTGAGGACGTAATCGTAGCCGACCGTCCTAAGCGCGCTGACGATATCCTTCCAGACCTGAGAGTCGTTTCCGTAACCGACGGTCCGAAAATTCCAGGAACGCTGAGCCACTTGTCCGTGGTGTTTGGTCTCGAGCACGCCGTTCAGCGAGCAGTTGACCTCATCAATATAGGTGTCCTTGGCGTGGACGTGGTGAACCATGCCAGCCAATTTCCGGATGGCGGCGACGGGGTCGATGCGCTGCCAGAACAGGTGGCTGGGGTCGAAATTGACGCCGATGTTGTCGCCTGTCGCCTCTCGCAGTTTCAGGAGCGTCTCGGGATTATAGACGAGCATGCCCGGATGCATCTCCAAGGCGATCTTTTTCAAGCCGTGCGTCTTCGCGAATTTCGTCTCTTCCTTCCAATAGGATATCGCCTTGTCCCATTGCCATTCGAGCACTTCCTGAAAATCCGTGGGCCATGCGCATGTCACCCAGTTGGGGTATCTCGATGATTCCGAATCGCCCGGGCAGCCGGAAAGGCCGACCACAACTTCCACGCCCATCTTCTCGGCCAACTGCACGGTTTTCCGCCAGGTCACGTGATGAGCTCTGGCAAGTTCCTTGTCGGGATGCAGCGGATTGCCGTGGCAGCTCAGCGCGCTTATCTGCACGTTGCGTTCTGCAAATTTTCGCTCGTACTCCCTGAGGGCTCTCTCGTTGGAGATGAGTTCATCGATATCGCAATGCAAATTCCCCGGGTAGTTGCCGGTCCCGATTTCGACCGTCTCGATCCCCAATTCGACCACCTTGTCAAGCATCTCATCGACGGAAAGGTCCATAAACAAGGAAGTAAAGACCCCGATTTTCATGCCGACCTCCCAAAGTGTTTTCTCATTTCGGGTTCAGCTTCAGCCAGCGTCTCTGGCGATTGCTCGTCAGGAGCTTGTCTACGAGGACCGACATTCGATATCCGTCGGCGAACGTTGCAAAGTCCGAGACATCCCGGCCGGGCTTCTTGCCGTCCAGTATATATTGGTAGACGGTTCGCATGAAATTCGTGACCGAGTTGGCCCAGGCTTCCCCATAACCTGCCGGAAGTTCAACGACGGGCCCGCCCTCATCCTTGGGCGCAGATGGCCCCTGAGCGAGCACCTCGCTGGGTTGATCGCGGTGTCCGACCCAGAGAGCGTCAGGTTGCTCTTGGTTCCAGGCCATGGACATCTCGGAGCCGTCAATCTGGAAGAACAACTGGTTCTTGCGTCCCGCGCTCATCTGGGAGACGGTCAGGGCGCCGGACACCCCGTTGTTGAAATGGAGAAGGATAGAGCCATAGTCATCGGTGGCCACTCGTACATTGACCTGGCGCGGAGTCACCGCGCGGCCGAACGTGGCAACCGTGGTTACGCTTCTTTTTCGGACCGGGATGAGCGTGCGCAGATCGGCGACGGCATCCGTTATCTTAAGCCCGGTGAGGAACTGCACCAAGTCGCACCAATGCATCCCGAGGTCGGCCATCGCCCGGGAGGCGCCCCCTTGCGCGGTGTCCACGCTCCAGTCGTAGTCGGTCTCGTGCAGGAACCGATCCTGAAGATAATTGCCATGAATCGCCAGTATTTTGCCCAGCTTGCCGGAGGCGATCATGGAGCGGGCCAGTTCCATGATCGGGTAATGGCGATAGTTGAGCATCAAGGCGCTGACAGCGTTGCTGCGGCCTGCGGCATTGAGCAGCAATCTCGCCTCGCGCGAATCCATCGCCATGGGCTTCTCGGAAATCACGTGTTTGTTGGCCGCCAATGCCGCGCGGTTTATGGGAAAATGCATGTTATTGGGGGCGCAGTTGTGTACCACGTCAATATCCGGATCCTTTATGAGGTCCATGTAATCATCGTGGACCCGGGCGATCCCCAGTTTGGCTGCTCGTTCACGGACATCGTCTTCGACCGGCCCGGAAATCGCCACTATCTCGCCCAGGCCGCTGCGCCGGATTGCCTCTGCGTGAGCCGTGCCGGCAAGCTCGACGCCGATCACCCCCGCTCTCAGCTTCTTCATTGTTCTCACCTCGCACTTGTTATCTCCCTGCGTGAAAGATTCCGGCAGGTCCCCCGATATTATCGTCCCCATGTATGATAGCCCAACTACGTACAAACTGCAATCAGTTTGTGGAATCTGTCGGGATACGGGAATCCCACTCCCGAATGTCGGGGACCAGAATTCGGACGTCTTGCGGCACGGCCAGAGAAAAAGCGTCGGGCGGGATTTCCGGGTCCGGCTGAGCTTCCTCGATAACCAATCGAATAAGGGAGCGCATCTGCGGAAGTTCTATTTCCAAGTGGCTGGGAATAACCGCTTCGCTAAGAGCGGCATGCTCCAAGTACAAGATATCCGCCACGAGCGCGCCTTCTTTGCTCAGGACCTGCTGCCTCGCGACAAGCCCGGTCGCCGGGTCTAACCATAAGTCGCGCGAGAGGTCTCCCTCGTCGAGAGACAGCCGCACCAGTTCATCCCCACGGCTGAGCGAGAGAGGCAGCAAGAGAAATTTGTCGAAATCCGAGACCACCACAATCGCGGATACGATGACCTCTGCGGATAAGGCCGGATTGACAGAAGCGCCAACGGGGTCGCACTCGCTTCGATAGGCCGTTTTGTCCGAGGGAAAATACAGCCAGCACTGCTCCCCGTTTGAAACAAGCTCGAAGAGCGAGGAGACAAGCGGCCTATAGGCGCGCATCCGCAGTTTGTCAGGTTTCTCCAGGAAGAGCAGGAAATCGGCGGGCCTCCAATGTTCTTCATTAACGAGCCTGTATTGAACCGTGCCGCCAGCCTTCAGCGAATGGATGCGGCCGTAGTGCGCCCGTAACGATTCGGCTGCCTCCTCGACGGTCTCGATCCTCCCGGGCGCGATCTCGGGTGGGCGCAAAGGCGCCCTTCGCGCGCAGCCAAACTGGAGCCCGATCAACAACAAGATGAGTGAGAAGGGAAACAGGCGTCTTAGAGGCCGTTTGCACTCGGTCCGTGTCACTCCGTATCGTCCTCGCAAAGCGCCGCTCCCCGATTTGCTCGCTCGGCGCCGTCAGAGGCTACACACTCAAAGAATCTCGGAACCATATCGAATTCTTGAAGATAGGCTTCAGAGACAGCGTTCTGGAAGGCATCGATAGAAGAGCGATGGACCAGGCTAATCGCGGAGCCGCCAAAGCCTGCACCGGTGAGCCTTGTTCCCAGCACTCCAGCGACCCGTCTTGAAGTTTCAACTATCAGGTCGAGCTGGGGGCAACTGACTTCGTAGTCCACCCTGAGGCTTTCATGCGAAAGGTCCATCAGCTTGCCGAGTCGTTCCGGATCGTTCTGCCGCATCGCCTCGATGGCTTCGAGCACTCTCGCGTCTTCGGTGACCACATGACGGCATCTCTTGAGGACCCGCTCCGACATTGCCGGAGCACAATCGGCCAACTGGTCGGGGCTGACATCTCTGAGCGCGCGAACGGAGGGGAAGCGTTCGGCGATGATCCTGACGCCCTGCTCACAATCGGCTCTCCGGCGGTTATACTCGGAGCCTGCGAGTCCGCGCTCGACGCGGGAGTCCGTCGCGACCAGAACATACTCTCCCAACAAAAAAGGAATGTGTTTGTAATCGAGGGTGCGGCAGTCGATGAAGAGGGAGTTCCCCGACAAACCGAGCACCGAGACAAACTGGTCCATGATGCCGCACCGAGTGCCCGCGAACTCGTGCTCCGCCTGTTGGCACAAGAAAGCGGCTTCTTTCGGTGGGATCGTGAATCCGAATAATCTCTGAAGCATGTAGCATACGACTACTTCAATGGCGGCGGAACTGCTGACGCCGGCCCCTATCGGAAGATTGCTGAGGAAATAGGCATTGAACCCCTTGATCGGGTATTGCCTCTGTTTCAGCTTGTAAACGATCCCTTTCGGGTAATCGCCCCAGTCGCCCAAGGGCTTTACGGAGCCCAAGTCAAACTCCACTTCTCCCTTCAGGTTGCCTGAGAGGAGCCTGACCGTGCCGTCGCCGGACGAAGACACCGCCGCATAGATGCGCCGGTCGATCGCTATCGGCAGCACGTAGCCGTCATTGTAGTCTGTATGCTCGCCGATGATGTTCACACGGCCCGGCGCCCATGCGATGACCTCCGGCCTGGTGCCAAAGCTCTCGTAGAATCGCCTCAATAGCAAGGCTTCGATGTCATCCATTTTGCTCGAGTTCCTCGATATAAACGGTCCGATCCTCCTTGATGGACTTCTCGGCTGCAAGCGCGATAATGATGCTCTCCTTGCCTACGCGTCCATCGCAAAAAGGGGGAGACCCGTTCAATATGCAGTTCGCGAATTCGATATGTTGCGCGTACGCTCCGGTGTGAAATACGCCGTACTGCTGGACGTCCTGGCCGGCTCGATCACCTGCATCCGGCCACGGTCGGAGTTTTTCCAGAGATGGATGCGATGGGCCTTCACCCAGCTTTCGAGCTTACCCGTCTCGCCGACCGCCCCGATTTCGAGGTCGTTACCGAAAGGCGAGAAGAAGCACAGCGTGAGCTGCGCACGCGCACCATTTTCATACTCGACCATCACCAGCGCGTTGTCTATCACCTCGCTGTCCTTGACGATGTTCGTTTCGTCGGAATCCATCATATGGACCTCGACGGTGGCGCCGCGCTTCATCACGTTCTGTCCGCCGAAAGCGCAGACTTTCTTCGGGCGCGACCCTATCATCCAGTTGAAGATATCGAAATGGTGGCAGTTCTTCTCGACGATCGCGCCCCCGCAGAAAGCCTCTTTGAAGCGCCATTGGCCGTAGAACGACCCGAGCAGTTCCTTGCACCACATAAGGTGCACAGGGCCGATTTCCCCTTTCCGCACAAGGTCATTCATCGTCCGGTATAATGAGGAATATCTGTACACCAGCCCTACTTGCAGGTATCTGCCGCTTTGCTCGGCCGCTGTGATGATTTCGTCGCAGTCCTTAAGGGTGTTGGCAAGTGGTTTCTCACAGAAGACATGTTTGCCGGAGGCGAAGGCGTCGAGAACAATTTCCTTGTGCGTGTGGTTCGGAGTGGAGACGACCACGGCGTCCAGGTCCATCTCCAGGAGCTTGCGGTGATCGTCGAAAACATGGACCTTGTTTGGAAACAGCTCGGAACAGACTCGCGCCTGATTCACATCCAGGTCGCACAGGGCCGCCACCTCGACCCGGTCGGCGACCACGTTATTCAGGAACAGCAGATGCGCCATCCCCATACGGCCGGCACATCCGATGACTCCATATTTCAGTTTGCCCACTCGATCTCTTTCCTCACAACGAGGACTGTCCCGTAATTCGGTCTTGTGTCGTAGGGGCGGCCCTGCGTGGCGGCCCGTGCGGAGGCCCACATAGGGGCGCCCCTACAATTGCAGGGACAGTCTTACAGTGTTTTCTTTTCGATCACGCTCGAATGCTCGACAATCGTGTAGTCGATGTCGCTCTCCGGGTCCAGCGGAAGAAGCTCCATGTATCGGTTGCGTCCCTCGGTGTATTCCCTTTGGACATGGCCGCTGATGGTATTGCCCTTCTTGAACATAAGCTCGACTCGCTTCATTCCCTGCGTTTTCTGAGCGGGCCGAGGCGTTCCCGATAGGATATCGGCGGCGCGCCGATAGAACGTGACGTAGCTGATGTCGGAAAACTTTATGCGCGCTCGCTCGCTGGGCGACACTGCGTCCATCGGGCTTATCTTGAAGCTGTCGGGTTCCATCCCCGACGCGTCGAGGACGCCCGTAATGCTGCGCCCATTCCTGTAAACGGCGTGCACCTTCTTGTAGAGCTGTGTGTCTTCGAACTGGTACGTGAATTCGCCGACCTGGATCTTTGCGCCGTCGCTTATCTGGACGCGAGAGGATATGGGCTTGTCATTTACCAGCACCTTGGCGGAGCCGATAGGCTCGATGTAGGTAATCAACCTGCCGTCCACGAGGTGCGCCTCAATGGCACAGTGCTCATTCTCTACCGACGTATGCTTGAGCCTCACCTCCACTGTCTTGCTTCTTCCGATCACGAGGGATAGCCGGCTCGACTTGGTGCTGATGTCCTCCAGATTAATCGAGCCGATGCGGCTTCGCGACGGCTCGCTGATCACGATGAGTCTGCCCATCACCCGGTGAGGCCGGGCCTGCACGGACTTCCTAGTTCGAAACGCAAAAGTTGCTCCGAGAGCCGCCGCGCCTAGAACTACGATTAAAGCCGTTCCAATCACGACGGGCGATGAGAAAATAGCGCTCTTCGTGGTTACCACCAGAGGCGCCGATATCCTTGGAAAGACCACCTTCGAATTTGCGGCGGGGGCGATCTGAAGGATTCCCTTGTGAGTGCTCGCCCTGGTTGCGCGAAACTTTCCGCTGCCGTCAAGTTTCACCATGAGAGCCTTTGTGCCCGGTTTCTCCCCGTCGGCAACGCCCGTGGAGATAAACAGGCCTTCGGGCAGATCCAGCGACACGGTGACATCCATCCTGAGGTCGGAAAGTTGTTCGACGCCTTCGATCTTGAGTGGAAACGCCTTGCTCAGCACGTCCCCCGATTTTATCGGTCCGAGGTGCAAGACATCTACCGCAAGACGCACTTCGGGCACGTCGAATCTCAGACCTGCAAGCCTCACATTTCTTCTCAGCGCTTGTTCCCAGCGTTTCCATTGTTCCAGAACCGTGGCGTCGGCCGGCTGTGGGGGCAGCGGGGCTACCGCGGCCGTCACCTTTGTCGTCTGGTTCCGTCCCAGCGCAAGCGGTTCGCCGGGTGCGCCCTTGACCGAAACGGAAGTCGAATCGGCGAAGGAAACGAGGCCGAGGTCGGCATCCCTACCCGAGCGCATAACGACGGTCGCATTTCCCACCACATCGACCATGGCGGCCGCCGAGCTTACTCGGAGGGTAGTATGGCGATTCGTCTCGAAACTCGACCACACCGAGCCGTCTTCTAAGGCAATGTGAATGACAGCAGCGCCTGTCCACGGGTCCCTTCGCGCGCTGAGCAACGTCACGTCGGCTTCCGGCGCCAGCCCAAGTTTTCCATACCCTCGCACCCCGACTATGGCGTGGGAATCGCTCGGGACCCGGAGTCTCGCTCGTTCCGGCGCCACGTATCCGACATCGACAGGAGCCCATTTAGCATCCGGAGAGTTCTTTTCCAGAATCTGGCCTGTCGAATCCAGTATTTGCATCGGGCAAAATTCCTCGGGGACGGAGGTTATTCTGTAGAGTTCCTCGATGATTTCAAACCCGTGCTGAGACCGCAACTGGTCGACATCATACGAGAAGCCCCCATTTGCCGACACGAAAGAGTCAACATCCGGATCGCGAACACCGCCGAGATAGCAATACTGGATATACCACTCGTCCTCGTCGATCGAGGCGGCCATCCCTTGCGACGCGTTGGCCAGTTCCTCACGCGAACGCCCGGTTTCGGGAGATACGGATGCTGAAATGACTATGATCCCCTTTACGTTCTTGTCGCCCCTGCGCTCGAGCGTGCTGACTTCCTCCAGCGCGCGTGACACCCCCCAGCCGATTTCCGCCGCGTCGCCGGACGGATTGATTGCATGCAGCATGGTGTGTATCGGCTTCCAATCGTTCTGAGTCGCTATCTTCTTGGTCGTCAGAAGCTTGGCCGCGTTAGAGCACGTAATGACAGCGATGTAATCCCCGCGCTTGGCCTGTTCCGCATATGACGAAATCATGTCTGTGACCGTCGGCAGGTAAGGCCTGATCGCCTCGGAGGAATCGACCACAAAGATGAAAGTGCGATTGCCGTTAGCGGCCTCGGCTCCACGCCATGCCGCGCACACACAAGACAACGCGATACATATGGCCAACCGCCGGACCGGCAATCTTCTGTTATTCTTGCCCATATCCGCCTCCGCCGGGTGTCAGAATGCGCAAACGGTCGCCCGCTCTCAGCTCAAGATTGATCTTTGGCGGCAAAGTAGTCCACACGCCTTCTTTGAACATACCGTTTTCGCCCACAGCCCCCTCTGAGCCGCCTGCAAGCCCATAGGGCGCACACAGTCTTCTCTCCGAAAGGATCGATACACTGGCGTCGCACAACGCCCCGTATTCACGCACCAGACCGTTGCCGCCACGGCGCATTCCGCTCCCTCCGGAACCCCGTCTGATATTGTAACACAAAACCCGCAGCGGATAGGTACTTTCCATGACCTCAATCGGCGTGTTCATGGTATTGGTCATATGCGTATGCACCGCGTCGAGTCCGTCCTTGTCGGGACGTGCGCCCATCCCTCCGGCAAGCGTCTCGTAATATGCAAACGGCCGATTGCGCGCGCAATCATATCCTCCTACCGACACATTGTTCATGCTTCCGCAACTGGCAGCGGGTATTCTCTGGGGCAGCGCCTTGGCGAGCGCGCCAAAGAGGACATCAACGATGCGCTGGGAGGTCTCCACATTGCCGCCAGCCACCGCCGCGGGCCACTTCGCATTTACGAGAGAACCGGGCGGCGCAAAGACCTCAATCGGCCTCATGCAGCCGGCGTTGGAAGGCATCTCCTCTCCGGCAAGACAGCGAAACACGTAGAAGACGCATGAAAGCGTGATGGCGAAAACCGCATTGATGCAGCCCTTTACCTGCGCGGCTGTGCCGGAGAAATCGACGACGGCGCGGTCGGCGAGTATCGTGATTGCGGCCCGGATGGGAATTCGTTCAGCGCCCGCGCCGTCATCGTCCATGAAATCTTGAAAGGTGTATGTGCCTTCTGGAATGCCGGATATGCATAGGCGCATGAGGGTCTCGGAATAATCCAAGAGCGCCGCCGCATGGAACGTCATCTCATCAAGCCCGTAGCGCGAGCGCATCTCGGTCAGTCGCCGGGCGCCGGTCGCACATGCCGCAAGCTGCGCCGAGATGTCGCCCTCGCGCTCCTCGGGGGTCCTCACGTTCGCGAGAAACAGCGAGAGCACATCCCGATTCAGTTCGCCTTCCGTGACGAGTTTGACCGGAGGAATTATGACGCCCTCCTGGAATATTGAGGTCGAGAGCGGCATCGAACTGGGAGCGGAGCCGCCGACATCCGCATGGTGCGCCCGATTCGCAACGTAGAAGCTCGGACGGTCCTCCCCGAGGAAGACCGGCGCAACCATCGTAACATCAGGAAGATGAGTGCCGCCCCGGAACGGGTCGTTCAGAAAGACCACGTCGCCCGGGCGCATCGCAACGCTTTCGATCGCGCTTTTCACCGAGAGCGGCATCGAGCCAAGGTGGACGGGGATGTGAGCGGCTTGGGCGACCATCTGACCGGCGCCATCGAACACGGCGCACGAGAAATCGAGCCGCTCCTTGATGTTGGGTGAGAATCCGGTCCGCTGGAGCACGACACCCATCTCATCGGCGACCGAGCCGAACAGGTTCTTGAAAATCTCCAGCTTTATGGGATCGGCGTGTTTCAATTGTCAGCCCAATATAACCCTAAAGCCCCAGGTCGGCTGCCACTTTCTGCATTCCGCAGAGACAGATGCCGACGAACTCCTCGAGCGGGAGCCCGAGTTCCTCACACCGTCGAATCTGGTCGCGGTCGGCGCCCGCGGCAAACCGTTTCTCCTTGAACCGGTTCATGACAAACTGAACGTCCACGTTTGCGAGTTTCTTCGTCGGATGCATTAACGCGGCGGCAACTATCAGGCCCGTTAACGGATCGACCGCATAGAGCGCAAGGTCCATGGCGCCCTCAATCGGGACATGCCCGGTGTGCGCCTTTATCGCCTGGATTATTTCGGGCGGCAATCCCCTGCACTGCAGGACGCTCTCGGTGACGAACCCGTGCTTCTGAAAATCGTTGACTGTCTGATCGTAATCCAAATCGTGCAGCAATCCCGCCAACGCCCATGCCTCGGGGTCTCCGCCAAGACGCTCGGCAAGCGCGGCCATGCACGCCTCAACGGCGAGCATGTGTTTGCGCAAGTTCTTGGTCTTTACGTGTTCCTTGACAAGCTGCAACGCTTCTTCTCTGGTCATGCATGCACCTCTTGATTTAATCGGGGCCCTGATGCCTCTTCGTGTCCCCGACTGAATCCTCTCCGATTATACCGCATTCATCAGGATATTGCCGAAGCGGTCGACCTCGGCCTCGAAGTCGGGTGTCACGACCGTGGTGGCGCTCAACTCAACGATCACCGCGGGACCTGCGAACCGGCTGCCCCGTCCCAACCGTTCCCTTTCATAAACGGGCGTGCGGCGCCTCGTTCCATTGAAAACGGTTTCCGAGAAGGCGATTATTGCGTGTTCAGGGTCTGAAGGAGTCTCTCTAACGGTTGAAAAGTTCGGCCTTTCGACCATTCCTTTGGCGACAAGCCGGATATTCACCAGTTCGACGGGCCGCGCGGGATTCGAGTGTCCATACAGGCGATGATGCTCGGAATGGAATCCGGGCAAGAACTCCGGCATATCCGGAATCGTGACCTCATAGGATTGGCCCACATATCGGAGGTCGAGAAACCGGGAAAGGATCATCCGATCGGGCGCAAATCCCTCCTCAATAAGTACGCTCCGGGCCCGCTCCTCGAGCGGCGCAAAGAGAGATTCCAGCGTCTCTCTCGACAAGGTGTTCGTCCTCAGGAGAACCGTCTGCGAGAAGTCCTTCGTAACGTCAGCCATCAGCAAGCCAAGGGCGGAAAGCACGCCGGGATTCAATGGGACAATCACCTGCGGGATCGCCAGCGAGCGTGCGAGGTCGCACGCGTGCATGGGACCGGCCCCTCCAAAAGCAACCAGCGAGAAGCCGCGCGGGTCATGCCCTCGCTCAACCGAGATCACTCGGATGGCGCGTTCCATTGTCGTGTTCGCAACCCTCAGAATGCCCTCGGCGGCCTCATCCGGCGATTTCCCCATCTCGTTGCCGAATCTTAGCATCTGCTCACAAGCCCTGTCAAAATCAAGCTGCATCGCGCCGCCCAGGAATCGCTCGGCAAACATGCGACCAAGACACAGGTTGGCGTCCGTAACGGTAAGGTCACTCCCCTTCCCGTAACACACAGGGCCGGGCTGAGCGCCCGCACTCTGTGGCCCCACATGCAGCGACCCGGCAGGATCAAGCCAGGCAATTGAGCCTCCCCCTGCCCCCACAGTGTGGATATCCACCACGGGAATACCAATCGGAAGACCGGCAATGCTGGAGCGCATCCGCATCGAGATCGCCCCGTCACAAAGGCTTACATCAGTGGAAGTGCCACCCATGTCGAAGGTTATGACTCTATCGAACCCGGCGTGCCGGGCCGCCTCGAACGCGCCGACCACACCCCCCGCCGGGCCGGACAGGATGGTCTGCACCGCCTCGGTTCGCGCACGCAAGGCGGAAATTGAACCACCGTTTGATTGCATGATCCTGAGCCGGGTCGCGCCGTGCAGCCCGTCCTCGATTGAGCCGAGATACGCGCTCATGACTGGCAAGACGAAAGCGTTGACCGTCGTGGTGCTAAACCGTTCGTACTCGCGGTATTCGGGCAAGACTTGGTGTGATGCGCAGATGGGGAGTTTGGTGTTCTCAAGGAATTTCATAACCAAATGTTCGTTTAAGGGATTCGCGTAGGAGTGTAGAAGACAGACCGCCACCGCGTCAAACCCGCGCTTTGCTATCTCATCGGCGATGCGCTCGATTTCCGCCCCATCCGCTTCGAGCAGGACCGTCCCATCGAACAGCGTCCTCTCGCGAACGCCGAAAATGTCCTCGCGGCGAACCAGAGGCGGCGGCTTTTCCACACCCAGATCATAGAGCGAGGGCCTGTTCTGGCGGCCGATTTCCAGAACGTCCTCAAATCCGGCGGTCGTGACGAGGGCAACGCGCGCGCCCTTTCGTTCGAGCAGCGCGTTCGTGGCTACAGTCGAGCC
>CAZEBC010000017.1:5137-8079 GCA_964510165.1 uncultured bacterium | reverse complement strand
GTAGGCTCGGGAATCCGGTACCCGGCGCAGCACCTGAGCGTCATCCTGATTGCGCCGCGAAGGTCAACCATGTGACCTACCGACACATACACCGGCTTCACCCTCTCCCGGGTTCGAAGGACTGCGCCGATGGTCTTGCTGTCCATTTTGAGCGATGCATAATTGCCGACCCGTGGCCCTACTGGCCGATGCTCGCCGCACAGCCTCGATTTCGCACAACCGATTGTCGGTATTCCGAACAGCAGCCCGAGATGAGAGGCCAGCCCGAACTCGCGCGGATGCGCCACTCCCTGCCCATCGCAGATGAGCAGGTCCGGCGCCTTTGACAGCCGTTCATACGCCTGCGCGACGATGGGCGCCTCGCGAAAACTGAGCAACCCAGGGATATACGGAAACGACGCCTGTCCTTCGACAACCGACCGATCGAGCAATTCGAGAGAAGGAAAACTCAGCACCACAAAAGCGGCAAGAATCCTGTTTGTCTTCTTGTCGTACGCGACATCGGCGCCCGCGACAGTGTGGACCTTTCGCTTTAAAGGCCCGAACCGCACTTTTCTCCGCAACTCATTCTGTATGGAGACCGCTTCCTGATAGGTGACGTCCCAGCTATGAAGTCGGTTTACCAGCGGCATCGTACAGCTCTGGCTCATTACTCCCCGATCACTTCTGTGAATCGGAAGTCGGCTATCTTGAGGGTCGGCGCAAGCGTGGACTCGATGCGACTCAGGCCGCGCGAGACCATCTCTGCGCGGGCGAACGATTCGAGGATGCTCTCGTTGAAGCGGAAGTCTTTCACCCCGCACACGATCTGTCCGTCTTCGATGAGAAACGTGCCGTCGCGGGTCTGGCCGGTCAGAAGCGTCTTTGCCGGGTCAACGACGCGGCAGTACCAGAACCGGCTCACCAGGAGTCCGCGCTTGACAGACCGAATCATTTCCTCGGGGGCGGCCTGGCCGGCTTTCATGACGAGGTTGACCGGCAGCGGCCCGAACGCATACCTGGGAGGCAGCGCATGCCCGCTCGAACTCTTGCCGGCCCTTGCGGCGTAGGCGCGGTCATAAACCACGGCTCGAGCGATGCCTTTCTCTATAAGAGCCACTTGCTGCCTCGGCATTCCCTCGAAATCGAACGGAATTCCGATGCCGAGCGGGTGATACGCGTCATCGGATATGGTGATGTTCTCGCCGGTGATCTGTTTGCCGAGCTTGCCGCACATGAAGCTACGGCCTTCCTCGAACGCCTGCGCCCCGAACCCGAGCCATGCCAGAAAATCGAGGAAATCCTTGACGGCGGCGGCCTCCAGAATGACGGTGTATCTGCCGGGCGGAATCTTGCGCGGGTTTTGCCCCCGAACAGAGCGTTCCAGCGCGAGGCTGCCCATATGCGAGGCGTCGAGGTCGGAGAAATCCACCGAATGACAATTGCACCATCCGGTCGAGCCGTCGGAGGAGACCGTTGCGGTGAAGGTGGAATCGGTCAGGGCATGATACGCACGGAGGCCCTTTGAATTGGCTATCGCCAAAACGTTTTCAGAATTCGAGACCGCGCCCGCCGCCTCGGCGTCCCGTGAGGCGCACTCATCGGCCAGGCGTTTCACCAACTCCGCCCGCTCCTGCGGGGAGACGTCCGCCGTCTTCTCCGAATGGTTGGCGATTTCACTGTACGTCTGCGGGCCTGCGAATTCAGCCGGTTCGGCGGCGATCCTGCCCGTGCGCGCAACCGTGCGGGCCCACTCGAGCGCCCGCCTCAACGATCCCTCATCGAAGCGGTTGGTCGAGGCGTGGCCGATCCTGCCCTTCTCTATTGCTCTGATGGAGAGCCTGCAGTCAAGCTCAGCGACGTTCTGATGTATCCGGCTCCCCGCGAATCGCGTGAGCGATTCTCGCTCGGCATGGAGCGAGACCTCGGTTTGCTCGGCGGCCGAGAGGTCGAGCGCCCGCTCAAGAAAATCCAACGTTGACTGTCTATCGCGCGGCTCGAACCGGATTTCATCCGCCATAGGCGACTCCAACCGAGACGTTACGGAACCGGGCGGGCGATGCGCCATGGCCGGTGTGCATGATTTGCTGGGGTTGGCCTTTTCCGCAGTTGGGCGTGCCCCAGATCATCCATTCGTTTGGCCCCGCGATGGCATCGCAACTCCCCCAGAACCTTGGCGTCACGCCCGTATAAGTGGGGTTTTTCACCATCTCCGTAAGCTTGCCGTTCCTGATGAGCCAGCCGATTTCCGTGCCAAACTGGAAATTCAGGCGCTTGTCATCTATGCTCCAACTCCTGTTCGTGCACATGAAGATGCCTTCATCGGTTGACGCGATCATTTCATCGAGCGACGAATCGCCGGGCAGCAGGCTGACATTGGTCATGCGCACGAGCGGGATTCGGTTCCAGCCCGACGCGCGCATCGCGCCGGACGATGAAGCGCTTATTTCGGCGGCGGTCTCTCTCGATGACAGATATCCGCTGAATATGCCGTCGCGCACCAGGAACACGCGCTGGGCGGGAACGCCCTCGTCGTCGTACGCGAACGTTCCCAGTCCGCCGGGCGAGGTTGCCTGCGTGGCGTCGGCGACGAGGTTGACGATTGATGAGCCATACCGAAACTGGCCGAGCTTGTCCACCGTAAGAAAGCTTGTCCCGGCAAAATTGATTTCGGAGCCGAGCACACGGTCAAGCTCGGCGGGGTGTCCGCAGGACTCGTGTATTTGAAGTCCGAGTTGAGAAGCGTCCAGAATAAGCGTCATGACGCCCGACGGGCATCGCTTTGCTGAATGGAGCGCAACCGATTCAGAAGCGACGCGCGGCGCGTTTTCTGCCAGCTTCATCGCCTCGATAACCTCATAGCCGCCGCTCAGGTATTGGCCTCGGAACGAGTTCGGATACGAGCGCACCTGGATGTCGCCGTCCTGTATCGAGGTGGCGCTGATGCCCGCGCCGCTGTGGAC
>CAZEBC010000017.1:0-5037 GCA_964510165.1 uncultured bacterium | reverse complement strand
CCGCAAGCGATTTCGACATATCAAATCCTGATCAGCACCTTCAGGCTCTCGGGTTTGGCGGCCAGCTCGAATGCTTCGTGAGCGTGTTCGATGTCGAAAACGGCGGTAATCATTTCCTTCACATAGACGCTTCCTTCAGCCAGGGCCTTCAGCGCAGGCTCGAACGGACCGCAACGAGAGCCGATGACCGATATTTCGTTGATGACGAGAGGAGCCAGATTAACGTAAAACTTGTCCGCCACTGTTGTCTTGACAACGATGGTCCCGCGCGGCTTGACGATGTCGAGCGCCTCGCCGAATCCTTCGGTCGAACCGGTGCAGTCCACCACCAGGTCTGCGGCCTCTCCCTTGAGTTCGTCTGCAAGAGCAGTCCTGATGGACCACTCCTGCGCGAGCGCGAGTTTCTGCGGGGAGCGCCCAGCGAGCAGCACATCCGCGCCGGTCGTTTTCAGCACTTGCGCCACGAGAAGGCCAAGCTTGCCGTCACCGAGCACGACCGCGCGCTGGCCTTGCTCAATCGCTATCTGCGCGGGTATCTCGAATGCCGCCGCGAGCGGTTCACAAAATACGGCGACCTCGTCGGGAACGTGGTCGGGAACACGGTGGAGATTCGAATCCGGCAGCGTGCAATACTCAGCCATCACGCCCGGCCTGTCGAGTATTCCGAGGACGGACCGGTTCGGGCAATGCGTGCGCATGCCGGCGACGCAGAACTCGCAGGCACCGCAGCTTGCGTTGATCTCGCCGACGACTCGCTTCCCCTCGATTTCGGCATCGTCGCTCTCTTCAACGGTTCCGACGAACTCGTGGCCGAGCACGCCGCTGAATCCCATGTATCCTTTGACTATCTCGATGTCGGTATTGCAGATGCCGGCGAGCCTGACCCGGATGAGCGATTCGCCTTTCCGCCGCGCGGGCGCGGCGCATTCGGAGAGCTTGAGGCTTCCGTCAAAGATGAGTGCTTTCATCGGCCATAATTCGTAGGGGCGGTCCGCGAACCGCCCCGAAAGTGGTTTGAGAAAAACGCGTTTACGAAAAAAGTATGAAATCAACGGAACAGCGCGCTGACCGATTCCCCCTCGTGAATCCTCTTTATGGCTTCGGCAAATAGCGGAGCGACCGAGAGAACTGTGATCTTGTCCAACTTTTTCTCTGGAGGCACCGGCAGAGTATTAGTCACCACGAGTTCCTTAAGTTTGGAGTTCTTGAGCCTCTTGATGGCGTCTCCGACGAGCACCGGATGCACGATTCCGGCGGAAACATCGGTCGCGCCGAAACTGAGGAGTTCCTCGGTGGCCTCGACCAGCGTGCCCCCCGTGCTGATTTCGTCGTCGAAAATGATGGCGCTTTTCCCTTTCACATCGCCCACGATGTTGAGGACCGCGGCCCTGTCATCGTCGCCGAATCTCCTCTTGTCGATAATCGCCAATGGCTTGTGCAAACGGGCGGCATAGCCGGCCGTCATTTTCACGCCGCCCGCGTCGGCTGAAACCACGACGGAGTCGTTCTCATATTTCGCGCCGAAGTAATCGCAGAGTATCGGCAGCGCGATGAGCTGATCGGCCGGAATCCTGCAGAAGCCCTGAATCTGGGGCGAATGCAGGTCCATGGTGAGAATCCTGTTGGCGCCCGCCGTCTCGAGCAGGTCGGCCACGAGGCGCGCGGTGATGGAGATGCGCGGCTCATCCTTCTTGTCGGAGCGCGCGTATGGGTAGTAGGGGACCACCGCGGTAATCCGGTTTGCGGAGGCGTGCTTGATCGCGTCTATGATGATGAGCAGTTCCATCAGACCCTCGTTGACGGGGACCGCCGAGGGCTGAATAACGAACACGTCCGCGTTGCGCACATTCTCCTCGATCTTGACCTTGATGTTGTCATTGGCGAATTTGTGGATCGTCCTCTCGCCCAAGTTGATTTCCAGAAGGTCGCAGATTTCTTTGGCAAGCTGCGGGTGTGCGCTGCCGGAAAAGACCTTCAATTTGTCAGCCATTGTTCCACCCCTCTCGCTCGTTGTTACCTCTCTCCCGATACTGCCGATCTCCGGTCCAGCTCGGAGACCATGTCGAATGCAAAATCAGACGCCTTCTCCGAAAGCGTGAAGTCAACGTTTTCAATGATGTCCGTGGGCCAATGCCAGTGGGGCATGGAGTCGCCCGCGTCCAATCCCATCAGACTTATTGTCTTATAATCCCGGCTCGATGCGACGAGCGCGTCGAGCGTGGCCCTTCGATATACGTAAGGGCGCACGTCGGGATATGAGCGCTCGGCAAGGTCTTCCGCGATGCACACCAGTTTCGGCGCGGACTGGTACACCCTCAGCATGCCCTCGCCCGTGATGTACCGCAGCGACCCCTTTCCCATGTTGTCGAAGTTTATGAAGTACGTGGTCGGCTGGCTGAGTTCGTATTGGTGTGCGCGCATGAAAGCCGCCATCCCCATCAGATTCACCTCTTCGCATCCGGTCGCGAGGAACCAGACCTCCAAATTCTTTGGCGGCTGCTTTACGAGTTTTTCGGCGACGCCCAGCATTGCAGCGACGCCGGACGCGTTGTCCGCCGCCCCTTGCACGTACTGGCCGAAAATCTCGCGATGCACGAGCAGGACTATGGGCAGAAGCATATACACCGTCGGCACGACGCGGGCGACGGCAAGCAGAAATCCCGTGCCGCCGAACCATCGAATGAGCAATGCCGCCGTGAGGACAAGCATCAGTGCATAGGAAACGATAAAAAAGCTTCGGAACGAGCCTGCCATCGAGGGATGAAAACTCAGGCCGCTCTTCGAAGAATCATAATGCGCGATGAATACGACTTTCTTTCGGGCCGACTCGTTCTTCAGTATTCCCAGCACGTTCTGAGAGGGCTTCTTCGGAAGCAGACTTGCCAGAGTCTTCCACCGCGAACTGCATTCCCCATGGAAAAAGGCGAGCATGAGCGCGCACACCAGGAATCCGAAGAGCGGGTGCTGCCACAAGAGCCAGCCGGACACAAAGAAACCGCTGTAAATAACGAGATAGACCCATGAGAACGAAGTATGCGAGACGAAATGCTCCACCCTGCTCTCCAGACCGAGCGTGGCCATCTTTTCCCGAATGTATTCGGCGGCCTGGCGTTCGTAGTCGGTCGTGGACCCGCGATGCGGCCACCGGCAGAGTTCCTCGAGGTAGGTGCGTACCGGCACGTTATTGTCCCCCCACTTTAACGTTTATGGCCCCAGGCAGAATCTCGAACCGAGCGGGCAACCTGCCCACCTGCTCGCCCTCAACGTCGAGCAGCACGGTGTCCGGTGACTCTGCGGCCACCGTTTTCCCCCGCAGATATTGTATCTTCGGATTGTCAATATGGGTTCCCCTGTAAACTTTGGGGATACTCTTCAGTGATTCCACCACGCCGGTGTCCTCAACCACGAGGATGTCAAACAGGCCGTCGTTGACCTGCGCGTTCGGCGCAATACGCATTCCCCCGCCAAAGTATTGTCCGTTCGCGACAACGACGTTATTGATGACTTTCTCGCATTCGTAGGAATCGTCAACCTTAACTTTAACCCGCTTTCCCCTGTATGTCAAAATCGTCACGATCGCGCCGTAGAGAAACGACGCGAACCCGCCAAAGGCCTTCGTGGTGTTGTTCACCCGCTCGACCGTCTCGCCGCCGATGCCAAAGTCGGCGATATTGATGAAATAACGGACTATCGGCTGGCCGTTCCTGCCGACAGCGGTCAATCGGCCCGTGTCGCACCGTTTGACCGAGCGCCCGCGCAACGTCCGGGCGGCGCCCTCGATATCTTTCGGAATGTTCAGCGTCTTTATGAAATCGCTGCCGGTCCCCCGCGATATGACCCCTATGACGGCGTCCGAGTTGATGGGTGCGCCAGCCTCGAAAAAGCCATTCACAACCTCGTTGATGGTTCCGTCTCCGCCGACAGCGACAATCATCTCGTAGCCGTCGCGAAGCGCCTGGCGCGTCAGTTCCGTCGCGTGGTCGGCAGCAGTCGTAAACGAGGCCTCGATCGGGCTGATTGCCCCGCTCAGCGTCTTACTCAACTGCTTCCACAGCCTCCCCGTGGACCGATTGGCGGAGGCCGGATTCACGATAAACTTGGTTCGAAAGTTCTCGCTTGTCATCCCGCTTCGGACTGAAAGTGCAAATTCATTCGCACACTCGCCTGCTGCCCGCGCCTCTACCGCGCGTACATCCCCAACCTCAATTTCCACACGGTCAGCATCGCCTCAAACATGTCGCGCTTCGACATCTTGGTCATGCCCGACCGCCTCTCAAAAAAGATTATGGGTACCTCGCCGATCGTGAACCCGAGCGTGTGGGCGCGATACTTCATCTCTACAAGGAACGAATATCCGCGCGTGCGGACAGCGTCTAGGTTGATGCGCTCGAGCACCTGCCGCTTGTAACAGCAAAACCCGCTGGTGCAGTCATGTATCGGCAGCCGCGTGATGGTCCGCGCGTAATTGTTCGCGAAAAAACTGATGAACAGCCGATGAATCGGCCAGTTGACCACGCTGATGCCGTTCAGATACCGCGAGCCGACCACCACGTCGAAGTCCTTCAGCCCTTTCACGAGGGCGGGCAGATACTCCGGACTGTGCGAGAAGTCGGCGTCCATCCCGATGACGCAATCCACCTCGCACAGGGCGAGCGCCCGGTTGAAACCGTGTATGTACGCGGTTCCCAGGCCGAGCTTGCCGGGGCGCGTCTCCAAGAGCACATGCGAGTTCCCGTCGGCTATTCGCCTCACCAGGGCGCTGGTGCCGTCGGGCGAATTGTCATCCACCACGAGCACACGCGCGCCCTCCAGACATCGCAACACCTCGGCGATCAGCCGCTCGATGTTATCGGCCTCATTGTACGTGGGGATAATCACAATGGGGCTGGGAGCGGACATCTATAGCTTGTATCTCCTTCCGACAATGGGCCTTAGAGCGCCGGGGGCGAATCTGCATGGGCGGTTAGCGCCGCTTCGGGTTCTCAGAGGGACGGCCCGAATTATATCTTAGTGGCGGAAATTATGTCAAGACGGGTG
>CAZEBC010000016.1:31652-37941 GCA_964510165.1 uncultured bacterium | reverse complement strand
CCCAAAGGCCCATGTGAGATTCAAGATTAAAGATTTGACCCCAAAAACTTGGCATAAGGTCACCATCTCGGTCTCCAGAAACGACGCCGATATGGTCCGTTCCGCCATGCAATCACTTCCGTGTAGCGGCATCCAGTCAGAGGACGAAAACGACCGCGAACGGCTTGACGCCTACTTCGATGACGCCATAGACCCCGCCGACCTCCAGAAACACCTCGAACTCATCGTCGAACTCATCGCGGCCGCCAGCGGAAAGGACAGCCGAAGGCTTCAACTGGGCGCAATCGAGACCATTCCCGAGGAGGACTGGGCCGAGGAATGGCGGCGAAACTGGAAGCCTATCGAGGTCTCCCGGCGTCTGGTCGTCTGCCCCTCATGGATACAATATCCCGCCTCGCCCGGCCAAACGGTCATCTCCATCTATCCGCGCATGGCGTTCGGAACCGGCAGCCACGCGACCACCCAACTGTGCCTGAAACTCATCGAGCAGTATGTGCCTCAAGGCGGAAGCGTGATCGACATCGGCGCCGGCAGCGCCATCCTCTCCATCGCCGCCGTCAAGCTCGGCGCGCGCCGCGCCGTCGCAGTCGAGATGGATGAGCCAGCCATCGAAAACGCGAAGGAAAACTGCCGGCTTAACCGGGTCGCCTCGAAAGTCAAGGTCGTCTGCGACCGGTTCGGCCCTCATACGCGCGGCAACTTCGACCTCGGCATCTGCAACATGCTTGCCCACGAGATGCTGCCGCTTATCCCCGACATCACTCGCCTCCTCAAAGGAAAACCCATCATCATCTCCGGCCTCACAACAGAGTCCGCCGCTGATGTGCGAAAGGAACTCAAGAATCACGGCCGACGCATCGCAAGAACTCTCTCCTCCCACGAGTGGCTCGCCTTCTACGCCGTTCATCCGCTGTAACCCATTCGAATCATTTGCCTTGCTTCATGAACGCGTTTCGTCCTACATGATCCGCCCTTCGCATTGCTCACTGTCGGTTTCTTTAATTCGCGTCGTGTCTTGGTTCAGCGGCAATTGGAATTTGGCCGTTTTATATTAGTGCTAGCGTCAAAATTTGAACGAAATGAGCAACCACAGATTCACACGGATTGAGAATGGTCTGTAGTCTGGAGGCTAAGGACCGGGGACTCAAGACTCCGGACTCCGAAGGGAAACCGCGAATGGGCGCGAATGAACGCGAATGTGGGAAAGGCATGGGGGAAGAGGGGAAAAGGGGAATGGGGAAAAGGAACCGCGAATTACGCGACATACACGAATTGATTTTTCAACCGGAGGTCGATGACCCTTCGGGTTGCTCAATAACCGATGACTCAGGGTTGCTCCCGCTTCCCCGGGTACATATCATGGAGCATTTTCCGAAATATTCAAGATTAACAAGTTGACACTCACTTTCCCATGTTGCATTGCAAGACTTGACCCCAAATGGTTACTTGAGATTCCGAGAAATGATACATCCGGTGAGTTGTTCTAACATCTTCGAAGGAAATGAATCTTGCTTTTCAAATTTAATGCGCATTGCTTCGAATATTTGTTCAAGAAGGGCTTTCTGAGAATTCACTTCTTCCATATCTCCTCCGGTAATCTCCATATTGACTCACAGAACATTTCTCATCTTCACCACCGGCGCGATCGGGTTCACGAAAAGGCGATAACTGATTCTTCCACTGCAGGATACAGGTCGTCGATTTGTTGTTGAAGTTCGATTGTTTTCTTGAGGGCGGTGATGATTCGGCAGTAGTGTTTGATGTCGTCGAGGTTGAGGGTGCGGTCTTTGCGGTCCTTGAGCCATTTCTCCGGGACCTGGTATCCGCCGATGGTGTATTCCCAAACCTCCCTTTCGACGCCCTCGAAATATTGGGCCTTGTTGATGTAGACGCGACCTTCCTCTTCACTGTAGCGAGGTTTCTCGACGCGGTTGTTTCCGTCCCCCTGGAATCGCGCGATTGGCTGATCGAGACCTTTCGATTTCATCAGATGCAAATCAACAAGCCGGTTACCCAGGCGGCTCATCTGCTCGAAAACCTTGTGGCTGCTCGTGAACAGGACACGCGGAAAATCGCTCTTGAGGAATTCCGCGTATTTCCGGCGGTATTCAGTTGAATATAGAACCGCATAGATGTAGTGAAAGACGGCCTCGGGGGCAAGCCGCCGCCCATACGCCCGCCCCAAACCCTCAAGCAACTCGGGCGCGAGATTTGCGCTTTTTGTCGCGACCTCCGTGAAGTCATGTTGATGATTGCGCTCCATTGCGGGCGGATAGAGATAGAGCGGGAAGAGATAATTGCCTTCCTTGATTGATACCGTATGCCCCTGAATCATATTCGTGGTGCAGAGAACATGCTCGAAGCCGCGAGGGATTTCGATGCTTCTGGTCGTAGCCAGCGCGACATTGTCTCCCTGCATCATATTTTGCATCACGTCGGTTCGTCCCCTGTCCACAATGTCAAATTGATAGAATATCCATCTCGCGTCGAATGGTCTATATAGAATCTTCTCAAACTTGTCCTCCCAACCTTCATCCTGCATGACCTTCTTTCTTTGTTCTGTCAGTTTCCAGCTTGAGGTATCGTTCAGCGCAAATGTTCGCCGGATGATCTCATCGGGGAGTTTGTCATTTCGAAACATCGCAATTCTTCTTCTCAGCGCTTCCCGGTCAGAGTCGATAACAAACTTGTCCCGGTGAGTTTGAACCCCCAGGCAATTGACAGGGAAAATCTCTGTAACCCTTGGCCAACGCTCCCATCTTGCGCGAAGTCTTTCATCTCGCGGCAGGAACAAGTAGAACTCAGATCTGGGACGGACTATGTTCCATTTCGCAGTCTTATAATCATTTCTCAGCAGCCATTGATACTTGGCATCCCGAAGGCCCCAGAGTTCAGCGTGAGCGACCTTCTTCTTGAGGCCGGGTTTCTTTATCATGAGCATGATTGCGACGCCCTGACGGATGTCGAACACGTTTTCGTCTTTACTGTCGTCGGGGCATTTCTCTTTCTTGAGGGAACTCCCGTGCAGGTCGAGCAGATATAGTTCGTCGAAGCTGTTCATGAGCGACTGGCGCATGCCGCGGAACGTCGGGTTGTCGAGGTAGCTGTGGTTCGTGATGAAGCCAAGGACACCCTCGCCGGCCTGATCGATTTTCCATTGGGCGAACCGTATGAACTTCACATAATCGTCCTGAAGCCATTTCGGGTTTTTCTCGCCCAGCGGTTTGCCGTCAACCTGGTAGTACTCCTTGATCTCATCGGATATCCACTTTCCGATGTTTGTGGAATGGCCGGAATAGGGTGGATTTCCGAGGATCACGAGAATGGGGGTCTGCCGCTTCACCTCGCCCGCGAGATGCGATTCCTCGGCCAGTGAGGCCGCTATCGGCATCGTCGTTCCGGGCATGTCCTCCATTTCAAGCGTGTTCGTCAGGTACAGCTTGAACCGCTCGTTCTTCCCCAACGCGTATCCCAACTCCTCGAGCAGGAACGACATTTTCAGATGGCCGACGGCGTAAGGGGCCATCATGAGTTCGAACGCATAGAAGTTCTTGAGAATGTGGTCGCGAATGAGATTCAACTTTCCGCCCGCGCCATACTTGCTCTCGAATTCATCGGCGGCGAGTTTGGCGGCTTCGGCGAGAAACGTGAGTGTGCCCCCGGCGGGATCGAGCACCAGAACGTCGGTCGAAGCGAATCCGTCGGGCCTGTCGAAGTATTCCTTCAGGATCGAGTGGAGCGAGCGAACTATGTACGATACGACCGGTTCGGGCGTGTAGTACACGCCGCGCCGTTCGCGCTGCTTCGGGTCGTATTCGGCCAGGAACGTTTCGTAGAAATGGACGATAGGGTCTTTCCCTTTGCCCTCGTGGAAGAAGTCGTGCAGTATCTTGTTGACATCGGCGACCGCAAGCGCCTCCGATATGTCGTCGAGAATCCATTCCATTTGCGGCGGCACGTCGCCGAAGGATACGAACCGGAAGACATCGCGAAGTATGCCGATGGTGCGAGGAATGTTGTCGAATGCGAGCCTTCGGTTGAAGCCGTTTTTCGAGCGCGTCCGCGCGGCGAACAGGCCGTATGTTATCGTCTGCGCGTACAGGTCGGCGAAATCGGCACGGGTAATTCCTGAGATGAGATATTTCTGAAACGCCTCATAGAAGCCGAGCAGGGTGGCCGTACCGGGGCTGTCTTTTTGCGAGAGCTCTTCGTCGATTACCTGTTCCTTGAGGAATTTCGTGCGCTTGGCGAGCTCGACCGCCAGCGATTTTGCCGAATACACCTTCGGCAAGGAGAAGGAGAAGTACTTTTCGAGAAGACTCCGAAACTCGGGCTCGTTTTCCGGCGGTGGCTGTGTCTTTACACGTGTGAGAATTGAGGGGCGGCCGATCTGTACGCGGTCGATCATCTGGCCGTCGCGGTACAGCCTGAATTCGAAGAAGTTGGTGAGAATGAGATTGGGGAACGTGCTGAGGTATCGTTCAAGTTGCTCGGAGGTGGCGATCTGGTCCAGATACTCCTCGGTCGGCGCTTTCGCTTCGACGTAACCGGTTATGTGTTGCTTGCCGTCCCATACGCGGAAGTCGGGGTTGCCGGCCTGGGTTTTCTTCGGAAGCGTTGTGACGTGGACGCCCCTGACTCCCAGAGCTTTCGCATAATCTTGCAGCAATCTTTCCAGCGCGGAGTAATAGCTCTCTTCGCGCGCGTCACCCCGCTTGTACGTCTCGGCGATTTCCTTCAGGTAGGCTTTGAGCATGATTCTTCCGGAACTCTTCCTCCCGATTCTGGATTACAAAATATCACCTTCAAGTGAAAAAGTCAACCTAATGCCGGAGAATCGCGAAAAATCGTGACCCATTGGTTGAGAAGAGAATCCGTTTCGGGTTGAGTGGATTCCCGCTTGCGCGGGAATGACAAGGAGGGGGGCGGGAATGACTGGCGATGTGAGCGGGGCGGACAAGTCGGACGGATCGGACCGTTCGGATAGGTCGGAGGGGCGAATCACGCGAAGCGCGTGACGCTGGCGCGGGATTGGTTGAAGGGCAAGCGGCGAAGTACGAAGGGCGAAGTACAAAGGACGAAGGAAAGAAGAGCGAAGGGCGAAGACAAGAGCGGTTTACGGTTTGCGGGGCGCGCTTGATAAAGCAGAATTGCTGTGCTAATATTATGAGAACTACGAACGATATTTGTTATTCACGCACCTACCACAACTTACAGCAGGGGGAAGCGAGTATGGACGTGAAAAGGATTGGGGTATTGACTGGCGGCGGCGATGCGCCCGGACTGAACGCGGTCATCCGCGCGATAGTGGTTACCGCAAACAAGCACAACATGCGGGTAACGGGCATTCAGCACGGTTGGGCCGGACTCCTGGGTGAGGGGGAGGCGCACGAGTTGTCGCTTGCCGATGTGGACGATATCCACCGTACCGGGGGCACCATTTTGCGGACCTCAAGAACCAATCCAATGAAACACCCCGATGGAATCGAGCAGGTAAGGAAGAACCTGGAGAAGTTGGGCTGCGACGCGCTGGTGGCCATCGGCGGCGACGACACGCTCTCGGTCGCGCGCAAGCTGCACGAGCAAGGGGTGAAGGTGGTCGGTGTGCCGAAGACGATTGACAACGACCTGTCGGCAACGGACTACACGTTCGGATTCGACACCGCCGTGAACATAGCGACGGAGGCGCTCGACAGGCTGCACACGACCGCAAAGTCGCACGACCGCGTGCTGGTGGTGGAGATCATGGGGCGCTATGCCGGATGGCTCACGCTTACGTCGGGCCTGGCGGGGGGCGCCCACATAATATTGCTTCCCGAGGTGAAATTCGATCCTGAGGAAGTGTGCAAAGTGGTGAAGAAGCGCTGGGAATCGGGGCTGAACTACACGATAGTGGCCGTGGCTGAGGGCGCGACGCCGACGGACACCCACGAATTCATAACCCAGGACGATAAGGTGGATCAGTTCGGACACGTGAAACTGGGCGGCATCGCCAATCGGCTGGCGAAGGTAATTGAGAAGAAGACCGGCCAGGAAGCGCGGGCGGTGGTGCTCGGACACTTGCAGAGGGGCGGGGCGCCGACCGCGTTTGACCGAATGCTCGGCACGCGGCTTGGCATCAAGGCGGTTCATCTGGTTGTCGAGGGCAAGTTCGGGGAGATGTCTTCTCTTCGCGGGACCGAGATAATTAGCGTTCCCATTAAGGACGCCGTCGGCAAGCTGAAGGTCGTTACCCCGCCGCTGCTGGACGAATTGAGATGTTTCCTGGGGGCGGGTTACGAGATGTAGA
>CAZEBC010000016.1:0-31552 GCA_964510165.1 uncultured bacterium | reverse complement strand
TTCCGTGAGGAAGTTGGCTGAGCGGGGGCATGCGCTCAGGCTCTTGACGTTCAAGGGGCCGGGCCTCGCGCCCGACCTGCCGTCTGAAAGGGTCAGATATGCGGCAGGGAGCATCACCGACCCGGCTTCTTTGAGCGGAAAGATGGACGGTTGCGACGTCGCCGTCAATTTTGTGGGAATCATAGTGGAGGTAGGCAACGCCACCTTCGAGCGGATGCATGTGCAGGGTGTCCGTAACCTCTTGGAAGAAGCGAAACGGGCGGGCGTGAAGAGGTTCGTCCACATAAGCGCGCTTGGGACGTCGGACAGGCCCGCGAGCGAGTATTTCAGGACCAAGTGGGAGGGCGAACAACTCATAAAGGGAAGCGGGCTTGAGTACGTGATTCTCAGGCCTTCGCTTGTGTTCGGGCCGGAGGACAAGTTTTTCAATATGCTCAAGCCGATGCTCTATTCGCCCATCGTGCCGGTGATAGGAACGGGAAGGACGAGGTTCCAGCCGGTATGGGTTGAGGACGTCGCCTCGTGCATCGTGAAGGCCGTCGAGGACGAGGGGCCGCTTAACGGCGTGTGGGAAATTGCGGGTCCGGAGCAGATGACGTATGACGAGATGCTCGACAAGATGGCCGACGCGCTCTCTCTTTCGCCGCGGATAAAGCTTCACATCCCGGTTGGGCTCATGAATCCTGTCGCCAGGCTTATGGAAACGATCCTGCCGAGGCCGCCGGTGACGACGGACCAGCTCAAGATGCTCTCGATAGACAACACGACGGGATCGAACGCGATCACCGAGATTTTCGGTGTCAAGCCGAGTCCGCTACGTGATACCATCCGCAGTTATTGGAGGAAATAGCCCGATCTGCCCCGGCTGGCCACCACGCCGAGGCGTGGCCCCTAGGATCAAATGGCGAATTACGGGACAGTCTCGATTAACCACCTAAATCTGGCCGCCCTCGAACATCCAATGCTCGTTTTTCATGTGCCAATTGCCGGTGTCATCGAGGTATTCGAGCGTTTCCTGGAGCAGGTCGAAATGGTACTTTTCCATAAGGGCGAGGTGTTTGAAGGCCGTTCGTTCCATGTCGCCTTTGGCCTTCTTTTCAGCCTCGCTGTACAGGTTGTAGCCGCGTTTCTCGAAGTCGAGCGCCACTTTCATCGCGTTTGTGTCGGTTGGGTCCGCCGAGGTCCTCTGACGGGCTTCCTCGCCGGCCTCCTGGAAGATGGTCTTGAAGCGCTGCCGTATAGGCTCGTACTTGCTGCGTTCCACTATTTCCTCGACTTCCTTGACGCCGCATTTGTCATAGACCCTCTGCAGGAGTTCCAGATGTTCCTGCTCGTCCTCGGCGAGGCCCTCGAAGGTTTTCTTGCCGAACGGGTCCTTTGACTGGCCCGCGAACTCGCGGTACATCTTGAGGCCGTCCTGTTCGAGCTGAAGCGCGAACTTAACTATATCCTGTATCTTTTCCGGCATTTCAGTCATTTTCTTTTCACTCCTTTTCGTTTCTCATTTTCCGGTATCGTGACTGTCAGAGGGTTGGTGATTCTGTCAAACTCCCCTTCGGTGACTATTCCTTTTCGTATGGCGAGCGCCTTGACTGACTCGCCCGTCTTTGCGGCTTCGTGGGCGATTTCAGCGGCGTTGAGATATCCGACGAACGGGCTGAGCGCGGTGGCGAGCCCGACGCTGCGCTCGAAATAATGCTTGCAGTGGTCCTCATTGGCGACGATGCCCTCGACGCATTTCGCCGCGAAGTCCGGCAGATAGTTCGAGAGCAGCCGGATTGATTGTATCATATTCAGCGCCATGAGCGGCATCATCACGTTCAAATCGAATTGGCCGGCCTGAACCGCCAGTGCGACGGCGAGGTCGTTCCCGATAACCTGGAAGCAGATCATGTCCAGACATTCGGCCATCACCGGGTTGACCTTGCCCGGCATGATGGACGAGCCGGGCTGGACTGGGGGCAGTGTTATCTCGGCGATGCCGGTAGTCGGCCCTGAACTCAGGAGCCGCAAATCGTTCGCGATGCGGATAAGCTCCAGGGAGAGGTCGCGGAGCGCGCCCGAGACGGAGGCGGCGGCATACCGGCATTGCACGGCATAAATGAGGTTTCGGGCGGGCCTGAGCTTCAAGCCGGAAACTTCGCTCAGACGCCTGGCGACCGTCTGCGCAAAGCGCGGATGCGCATTCATGCCGGTGCCGACGGCCGTGCCGCCGAGCGCGATATCGTTCAGGAGCGCCGACCGGCGCACGAGTTCCTTGCGGGCCACCTCGATCGCTTCGGCCATGGCGTCGAACTCCTGGCCGAGCGTTATCGGGACGGCGTCTTGCAGATGGGTGCGTCCCGACTTGATGACTTTTCGGAACTGCTTTCCCTTTTCGCGGAGGGCGGAGGCGAGCTTGGTGAGCGCGGCGTCGAGAGCGGGCAACTCCAACAGCGCGGCCACGTGCATCGCGGTCGGAAACGTGTCGTTTGTGGACTGTGCCATATTGACATGGTCATTCGGGCTTAGATATTCGTAGTCGCCGCGTTTCCGGCCCAGTCGTTCAAGGGCGAGGTTGGCGATCACCTCGTTGACGTTCATGTTGAACGAGGTGCCGGCGCCCGCCTGATAGGCATCGAGCTTGAACTGGTTGTCATGCTTTTCGCTGAGGACTTCGTCACACGCCCATATGATTGCATTGGCCCGGCGGCTGTCGAGCGTGCCCAACTCCTCATTTGCGAGGGCGGAAGCCTTCTTGATCATCGCGTATGCCTGCAGCATCGAGCCGGGCAGCCTGAGGCCGCTGGCGCGGAAGTTTTCGAGCGCGCGCGCCGTTTGCACTCCGTAATAGGCGTCTGCGGGTATCTCCTTCTTGCCGAGCGAGTCTCTCTCGATTCGCGTGGCTGGCATCCGCCGATTGGAGTTCCTGGTTTTCATGAGTTTTCCTTGCTTGATTCCAGCAGCCTCATTTCGAAGGGCGCATGCCATGCGCCCCTACGAAAGCCGCCAAGGAACATCTTCGACGACCATTTGCCGACACTTCAAGCGTAACGTCAGAGGCGCGTGAGCGCTAGATGGAAAGCGATCACGCACGGGCGCAGCATGCTGCACCCCACATTCACGCAACGCATGGTTGCTAATCGGTTGGCTCGAAGAAATCCTTCCCGACCCCGCACAGCGGACAGACCCAATTCTGGGGGATTTGTTCAAACGGGGTTCCAGGGGCGACGCCGTTGTCGGGATCGCCTTCGGCCGGGTCATAAATATAACCGCACACTGTGCACGTGTATTTCTGCATAATATGGTTTCCTTTCAGATGACATCCGATGACTGTTCAAACGGTTTCATTCGCCGCGCGGTGACCGTGAAGCAGACGCCGAACAGGGCGGCGAATGCGGCCGTGACCGGCAGGTATACCCACCCGATACCGAGCTTGTCCGGACTCAGTGACGGCACGAGCAGCATGTACCTTTCGAGGAACAGCCCGATGACGATTGAGGCCGAGGCCAAAAGCGTCACGATGCCCATCACCTTGGAGCGGGCCGGCATCAGCACGGCAAAGGGAAACACGAATCCGAGCGCAAGCACTGCCAATGTCACCGCGCTCCACGGCATCCGATAAAAGCGAAGATACACAAACAGGGTCTCCGCCGGCATGTCTCCGTACCATATCACAATGTACTGGCTCCACAAGAGGGACACCCAGAACAGCGCAAACCCGAACATCAGGGTGCTGATCTTTCGGCGGTCGTCCCTGGGCACGCCGGCGCGAAACCATCCCACCAGACACAGGGCCGCCATGCCGAGGTAGTACGAGCTTATGGCATAATGAGCCCCGAGAAGCGTGCTGTACCATGTCGGCTGCAACGACATCACGAGGTCGAATGCCATGTAACTGTACACCACCATGAAAGCCATAATCAGAATCACGGCCCACGGAGAGGCGCCCTCGCGCGCGGTCCGCATGGCTGACAGGAACTTCCAGCTTATGAACGCCAGCGCGGCCAGGCCAACCAGTTCGCGCGCCGCCAGGAACGGCACGTTCAAGTAGGGCGCTTTCTCCGGAATCGGCTGGGTTATCCAGGGGAATATGGAGTGACGACCGAGCAAGAGGATCGCGAACAGCACGACACATACCGGCAGGAAACCGAGACAGCATCCGGCCAGTCGGGTGTAGCGGCGGCCCCATTGCGCATGGGTGATATTCAGCGTGGCGGCGAAGGCGATGCTTCCCTGCGCCAGCGCCGACCAGAACAGGAAATTCACCAGGTACGCCTGCCAGAACTGATGACCGATGTCGTTCATGACCACCCTAGCGGGCGCAGCACGTTGCGCGCCCCTATTCCAATACGGTTGAACGCGGGCGTGCGATGCTGACATCGCGCGCGCCCGCTTCCCTGAGCAGTCCCTCGAGCGTGGCATAGTCCGAGGGTTTATGCCTCACCAGCAGCGCGAAATCACTCTGCGAGCATCCTTCATGAAAGACGCTCTTCGATATGGGCGGCAGTTTTGCCGCCGTGAACAGCCCTGCGAGCGTCCCGAATGCGCCGAACAGGATCGTCAACTCGAACGCTATCACCACAAACGCGGGCAGCGAGACGACTGGCTTGCCGCCGACCCGCAACGGCCAGTCGAGCGAGGTCGCGAATTGAAGCCAGAGGCCAAACAGGCCGCCCGCGATGCACCCGATCAGGGTAGCCCACCTGACCGCGCTCGGCCGCTCGACGATCAATTTGTCAAGTCCGGGAAGCGGCGCCGGGCTGAGCGCCTCAAGGTTGTTCGCGTGAATGCCGTGCCGCCTGGCGGCCTTGATTCCCTCATAAAGCGGCTGCGGGCCGGAGAAGACGGCCAACAATGTCTGCGTGTTATCCTTCACCCACTTTTTCTCCGTGCAGGATATCTGCCTTGACCTCGCCCATCGCCACTACCGGCAACAGCTTCGCGAATCCGGCGTACATCAGGAAGAAGAGGCCGAAACTGCCGAGCGTGATGCCGATCTCGATCATGGTGGGCTTGTATATGCCCCAGGCGTATGGGTCGAAGTCATGCGCCAGACTGGTAACGATTATCACAAACCGCTCCACATACATTCCTATCAGCACGGCGATGGATACGAAATACACATAGCCGAGCTTGCCGCGCAGCCGCGCGCTGAACAGCGTGAGCGGGAGGAGCGAATTGCAGAAGACCATCACCCAGAAGAAAGGAGCGTACGGCATTCCGAAGGCCCGATGGTAGAAACTGCTCTTCTCGAACACGTTGCCCGTGTACCAGGCGATGAAAAACTCCGCGAAATAGGAATACGTGATGATGAGGCTCATGAACAGGATCATCTTGGCGAGCATCGCGAAATGGCGGGGCGCGATCAGGTTCTGAAGATGGAAGAAACTGCGCAGTGGAAGCAGGACGACCACGATCATCGCGCACCCGGAGAAGATAGCCCCCGCCACGAAGTACGGCGCAAAGATAGTGCTGTGCCATCCGGGGATGACCGAAACCGCGAAATCCCAACTGACAACGCTGTGGACGGATATGACGAGCGGAGTCGCCAGAGCGGCGAGCAGGAGATACGCCGCCTCGAGATGCCGCCACTGTCTGTGGCCGCCGCGCCAGCCTAGCGATAAAATGCCGTAGACCAGCTTCCTCAACCCCTTCGAGCGGTCGCGCACCGTCGCGAGGTCCGGCAGCAGCCCCACGTAGAAGAACATGATGCTGACCAGCATATACGTCGTTATGGCGAATACGTCCCACAGGAGAGGACTGCGAAAGTTGGGCCACAACTCGCGGTAGTTCGGATATGGGAGCAGATAATAGGCCAGCCATACCCGCCCCAGGTGCACAAGGGGGAAAAGCCCGGCCATCATTATTGCGATCACCGTCATCGCCTCGGCGATCCGGTTGATGCTCGTGCGCCATTTCGCGCGGAACAGGTACAGGATCGCCGAAATCAGCGTGCCCGAATGCGCGAGCCCGACCCAGAACACAAAGTTCGTGATGTAGACGCCCCAGCCCACCGGGTGCGTGATGCCGGCCACTCCTATCGCTATGCGCAATTGCTGGATGTAACACGCGGCGCCGATCAGAAAGAAAAGCGCGTTCACCGCCACAAACGCGATATAGAGCTTCGTGGGACGAAGCATGGGAGCGAGAACGACATCCTCGACCCACTTGAAATCGGTCACGGCGCCTTGTTCGTCTTTCATGGTTTTCTCAGAGCTCCGTCATCGGGGTTGCGTCCGGCTGATGCACCCGCTTGAGATACACGATTGACGGTTGCGTGTTCAGTTCCTCGAAAATCCTATAGCCCCTGTGGTCATTGAAAAGTTTGGAGACGCGGCTCACCGGATCATTCAGGTCGCCGAAGACGATTGCGCCGGTCGGGCAACTTTGCGCGCAGGCCGGGACCACCTCGCCGTCGCGCAACGCCCTCTTTCCGTCCTTCGCGTCTCCCGTGTGTTCCCGGATTCGGTGGACGCAAAACGTGCACTTTTCCATGATGCCGCGAGTCCTCACATACACATCGGGGTTGAATTGCCTCTCCAGCGGCGGATCAACCTTGTAGGTGAACCAGTCGAATCGGCGCACCTTGTAAGGACAGTTGTTTGCACAGTACCGGGTTCCGACGCATCGGTTATACACCTGCAGGTTCAGCCCTTCGCTGTTATGAACTGCCGCGTACACGGGACAGACGGTCTCGCATGGCGCGTGCTCGCAATGCTGGCACAGCATCGGCAGAAAGACGGGCCGCCCATGGTCCAGAAACCTCTCGATCCTCAACCATGAGAGTTCGCGCCCCATCGCGCACAGTTTCTTGCCTACCACAAACACGTTGTTCTCCGCCATGCATGCGACCGCGCAGTTTCCGCATCCGACGCACAGAGAAAGATCAATCACCATCGACCAGTCATGCCTGGGATGCTCATGCTTGGGGTACAAGTCGGTTATCCCAGTCTTGTGCTCTTCCGATCCCTCCAACTCATGCAATCGGTCGAGTGAGACCGCCTGCGCGATGTGTCGGCCCGTCTGGTCGTCGCCTCCCTGCAAGCGGGCGAGAGAAGCGCGCCCGACGACTCCCGCGAACTCGACAGGCGTTCCCAGCCACGCCAACGATCCGGATCGCTCATCAACCCTGCCGGTGAGGCAATGCAGAGGGTGGCCTGAGGGGGAGGCGTGGTACGGCGCATACTCCGGGCTGGCCGCGCCCAGGGCGATTGCAACAACGGCATCGCTTGTCCCGGGTTGCACATAGACCGGCGCCTCAAGCGTCCTGTCGCCGCATTTCAGTCGCACTAAGTCGCGGGAGCGGCATCTCCACTTATCTGCGGTCGCCTGAGAGATGAGGAGCGGGTTGTCCCACACAATTGTGCTAACGGGGTCCGGCAGTTCGCTCAGCCACGGTCTGCCGGTGTGGCGACCATCGCCATAGCGGACGGTCGTGATCGGCAGGAGCACATGCCTGTCGGCGGCAAAGGTTTCGGTGTGCAAGGATTCGATTACCTCTGCGGCCCTGGCGTCGAGCGATATTCTGCGTCTCACCGGGTCCAACCAGTAGCCGCCCGCCTCCAACACATCGCGCCAGAAATCCTCGAATTCGGATTCGGGCGCAAAGTGCTCTTGTATCCGGTTCCATTCGCCCTCCAAGAATTTCTCGTAGTCCAACCCGGCGGATGAGCCTGTCCAGGCATCGAGAACGTCTGCGAGAACTTGTCCCGCATTGCGTGATTCGTACAACGGCGTTACCATTGGCTGCTGCACGCTGTTCAGGCCGCTGCGCGGCTCCAGCATCCCCCAGCGCTCAAGCCAGTGATGAACCGGCAGGACAAGATCGTACTGGGCGCTTGAATCATCGCGCACTGAGGTCAACTGAATCTTCAATGGGACCCGTTTCAGGGCCGCGTTCCAGCGCGCGGGGTCGGGCAAGGCAAAGGCGGGAGAGGTTTCATGCACGATGAGTGCTTGTATCCGGCCCGCCTCCATATCCTCGATTAACTCAAGCAGTTGTCGGTACGTGCCGGTGGGAGCATTCTCCGTGCGGTCAAACCCGAGAGTCTGGCGATAATTGTCAAGGGCATAGTTGATGAGGTTCACGGTGACTTGGAGCGCGGTCGCGTGTCTGTGGCGAGACGTCGGCCCGCCGGCGACGGCCAGGTTTGGCCTGTGCGCCCGCAACTTCTCGGCAGTCGCGCTTATGACCTGCGAAGGTATCCCACTCGCCTCGGCGGCGCGTTCCAGCGTGAATGGCATGAGCGCAGCCCGCCATGCGTCCCGGTCTTCCAGTGCAGCGTCGTCTTCAACTAAGGAAGATGCGATTGCGAGTGCGATCAAGGTCTCGGAGCCGGGTGCGCACAGGTATCGTTCGTCCGCATTCATGCCGGAGAGCGAGAGGTGCGATTCAAACTGGATGAGTCTGCCTATAGAGCCGCTCTCCACCTGTCGCGTCCTGCTGAATCCGTGCGCGTTGCTGACGGGCGATATCCACGTCTCGAACAGGTCGGCGCCGAAAGAGACGATTGTCCGCGCGTTCTCAAGCCTGTAGGTCGGGACAGCCTCGATGTTGAAGCACACCTTGTTCGCCGCCGTGATTGGCGCGAAATCCAGCGGCTCATGAACCAGCATGCGCAGGCTCTCAAAGTTATTTGTTCGCTTTTCGAGCATGGCCCGAAGCGCGCCGGTGATTTGACAGCTTATGACGGCAACTTCTCCCTCGGTTCCTGATTTTCCGATCAACTTCAGCGCGGAGTCCCACGTGCTCGGCTCGAGCTTTGCGGCATCGGTTCGACGCAATGGCTGGCGCACCCTGGCCGGACTGTAGAGCGCCTGCAACGCGGACTGTCCGCGTGCGCAGAGTCCGCCGTGATTGATCGGGTGTCTTTCGTTTCCTTCTATCTTGGTGGCGTTTCCGTCGCGCACGCGCACCTTGACTCCGCAGCCGGCGGCGCACTCCCCGCATGTTGAATTAAGCCAGTACGAGACGCCGGGGATGAAATGGTCATACGGGATCATCTCTCTAAACAGTATTCCGGCGCCCGAGCGCCCAAGCGGAAGCATCGCGCCCGCTCCCATCAAGCCGGTCGTCTTAAGGAACCGTCTTCGGCTGATATTCCGTTGGCTCATGGCGTTTCCTATTTATGACATGTATTGCAGTCGGTCGGCGCGTTTCTTGTGTTGTGACAGTCCAGGCACCACCCCATGCCGAGGTCGGTCACTCGCTGGGCCGTGGTCATGAACTCGATCGGCCCGTGACAGCGTTGGCACTCCACGCCGCTGTTTATGTGCCGCTTGTGGCTGAAATAGACATGCGGCTTCACCCGATAGATACGGACCCAATCGACCGGCCTTCCCTGCTCATACATCTGCGTGAGTTTCTGGATTTCCGGTTTATCCGTCGCCACGGCGCTGTGGCATTGCATGCAGAACGTGGCGTCGGGAATTCCCGCGTGGAGCGATTTGTCCGCGTACTGGTGGCAGTTCAGGCATCCCATGCCGAGATCGCTCACATGGATACGGTGAGGGAACTCGATCGGCTGCTCGGGCCTTATGGAGGTCTTATGGGTGATTCCCCAGCCCACGGTGGCCGCCAACGCCGCGGCAAACCATCCTGTCACCAGCACACTGTACAGCGCGAGTTTCTTCACCTACTTCCCCTCGCCGAGAATGTAGTCAACTATCTTCCGGACTTCCTCTTCCTTCACCGATAGCTTCGGCATCGGAGGCATCTTGGGGTCTACCTTCTTCGGGTTCAGCACAAACTTAACCATCTCCTCAGGCTTGTCCTTGTATTTCTCGACAATGTGCTCAACCGGCGGCCCGATCTTCACCTTATCCTGTTCGTGACACATCGAGCAGTATTTCTGGAACAATGGTCCACCCGGATGCGGCTTGCGGTCCACTTCTTTGCCTTCCTCCTCGCCCTCGGGATTCTCATCGGATTCCTCGTTATCCTTTCGGCCCGAGTTGTCCGCGCCTCCGAGGATGTAGTGCACGACCTTCTCGGTCTCCTCCTCGGATGTGCCGGGAGGCGGCATCGGCGGCAGGTCCGGATTCACCTTGGTCGGTTTGAGCACAAACTTGATCATCTCCTCGGGCTTGCTCTTGTATTTATCCCTCATGTATTCGAGAGGCGGCCCCACGAGCGTCTTTTTTTCGGCGTGGCACATCGCGCAATGCTTCTGAAATAATTCCTGCCCGGCCAGACTGGGCTTCGCTTCTTTTTTCTCTTCCTCTTTCTTTTGCGGTTTCGGTTTCTCTTCGGCTTCCCGCAGGATATGATCCACGATCTTCTCAGCCTGCTGGCGGGTTATGCTCGGAGGCGGCATTGCAGGCAGGTCTGGATTGACTTTGGATGGCTGGAGGACAAACTCGATCATCTTCTCAGGCTTCCCCTCGTACTTGTCTCTCATGTACTCGAGCGAAGGCCCCACCAGCACGCGGTCGGAAGCGTGACAGCTCGCGCAGAATATCTTGAATAATTCCTCTCCCGTTTCCGGCTTTGCCACCTCGGCGGCCTGGGCTTCCCGGAATTGAGAGAGGTCGGCGAAATATCGGCGCGTCCTCTCCTCCGCAACAAGATGCGGCTCTCGGAGAAGATTCTCCCTGACCGTGTGCCGCATGAAGCTCATGAGAACGGCGACTGCCGCGAGCAGCATGGCCGAAGCGATGATCGGACCGCCGGACGTTTTCTGCAATCCTCGAATCAGCACGATGCACACGACCGCAACCGCCGCAATCGCAAACCCTATCAGAATGAATAGTTGGTTCGAATATGAACCCTCAGGGAGCGTGATGAACGAGAACGGCCCGGCCAAGCCCTGCAACAAGGTCGCGACCAGCGCCCACTTCAGTCCCACTCTTTGCGCGCGGGGATAGAACGGGTCATCGGAATTCCTGCCCCGATACCAGAACCAGACGGCGGCGAAGAAGCCGATCATCGCAAAGGTGGCCACCAGGAAGTGCAGGTATCTCGGCAGGACATTCGGCATTAGAAGCGCCTGGACGAAACCCTTGGTCATGTCCCATTGATACGGTAGCAACATCAGGTTTATGTTCGTGAGAAAGATCAGGGGGATCAAAGTCAAAAGCCCGCATGCGATCAGTCCCAACGACAGATGGACGAGCGACCTGTCCGCAAACATGTCCCATGAATACTTGTAAGCAAACAGAAAGAGGAACGCGGCGGCGACAACCCATACGATTGAGAGAAAGAAAGGCGCGGTCATCACGTTGGCGGTGTACCAATAGCGGGTGTACGTCAACCCGATCAGCAGCAGAGGCGCCACCCCAAGCACGACGGCCAGGCTCTTGTTGATGGTTACAGTCGCGTCTATTTCGCGCGCCAGCCGCTCGTAAAACGGGTCATCCCTCCCGAGAATTTTGAAGATGACCGCCCAATATGCGCCGCCCAACATAAGCCCCACAAAGAATATGTGCATAATAAACGTGATTACCAGCAACACCTTCAGCACGTCTTCCGGGCCGGGAAGCGGAAGCGGCAGGTCTATTGGGATTCCAACCATTTTCTCTTTCCTTCGACCAGAAACTTCGCCAAGGCCTTCTTTTCCTTTTCGGTTCCTATGAACGGGGGCATGAACGGATGCGTGTACTGCATGTTGCTCAGAAAGTTCACGACCGCTTCTTCGGTAGTGACCAGGGGTTTCGCAAACACCCCGTTGACACCGACCTGTTCGTGGCAGGCCATGCAGTCCGCCCTGAACACGACCTCTCCGAGAGCTGTTTCACTCACGGGGTCGAGCCCGCGCCAGGCCCATGTGGCAAACCTGGACACGCCGACTTCAGAGAGGAACGCCGCCTCTGCCTTACGTTTTCCGTTGCTGTACATGTATTCATTGATCACGAATGGCTTCCGGCTGAATTCGCGCACTCGCTCGAACTGAATGACCGCGAGGATCATCAGCAGCATAGGGAGAACGGCCAGCACACCGAATGTTCTCCGCGCATAGAACATGAGCAGGCCCGCAAGCAGCATGAAGCCTACAATAGCAAAATAGAAGCCTTTGCTCCACTCTACATATCGCTGGAATTGGAGCGTCACCAGGGCCACGGAGATGAATTCCTCGGTCCTTTGCGGAATGATGTGATAGTAGCCCACAGTGGCAAAGAGATAGACAGGGCTTACCGCCAGCAGGTATCCTCCCGTGAATCGCAGAAACGGCTTGCGCACGTCCTGCATGCTCCGCATGAATGCGAATATGAACAGGGAAAATGCGGCGGCCAGCAGCCCCGCGAGCGCCGTCCTGCTGAACAGTTGAGGAAAATACGACGGATTGAAGAAGCCGTCCCAGAAGGCGCGGTCCACGGTCCACTTGCCCGGCGTCAGTTGAAACCCCAGGATGCCGACGATCACCGCCACCGTCTGAAACGAGACGACGAAGTACGCAATGCCCACCTTCACGTGCTTGTCTGGTTTCATCTTGTGCCAGGACAGATAGTAGATCGCAACCAGCGCCAGCTCCACTATGAAAACGTTCCACTCAACAAACCACGGCCAAAAGAATATCCTGAGGAGTGACCCGATTCCCTCGGGCGAGAACATGTTGGTCGTGAACCAGATGCCCACACCCGAAAGCGCTCCGAGAGAAGTCGTCAAGATGAAGAACCAGCGTGTCAGGCGATAACACAACTCGTTGAGACGCTCGTCGTTCTCCTTGATGGATTTGTATTCGAGCAGGACAAGAAAGAGGGAACCGCCCACCGCGCAGCCGTGGCTGATAAGCACGTGAACCACGCCCACGAGCGCGATGAACAGGCGACCGCCGATCAGAGGCACGTCAAAAACAGGGAAATCCACCAGAGCCCTCCCACAGACTCCACTGCTTGGGCTTTTTTCGGAAATCGAAGATGGGGCTCGCCCAAGCCTTACCCGTCAAGCCTTCTGATTGATGTCACATAATACCATAACTATAATCATTACTGCGAATTGGCGCTATAGGCGAAGAGGCGGTTCCATTTACCTCGCAACCGCCGGGTGGGACGCTCCGCTTGCAACTCGCAAGCTATGAATGTTATCATGAATGAAGGACTTAACAGGAGCAATACACGGTGCACCAGGAAAAACCTCCGCTGGAGATTTCGCCTTATTTCCTCAGGCTGGCCGAGAATCTGAGGTCCATATTCGACAGCCTCTACGATGGCATTATCACAGTCGATCCGACGGGCAGGATTCAGCAGTTTAATAGGTCGGCCGAGAGGATAACCGGCTTCACCGCTCAGGAAGCTTTGGAAAAGCCGCTTCATGAGGTGCTTGTTTCCCACAAGGAAGACCGTCTCACCGAAAGGATCGTCGAGGCCATCCGCAAGAACCAGCGTATCGAGAACTATGAACTCGAGATAACGACGCGGGATGGGCGCCCCAGGACCATCAACATCACGAGCACAGTCCTGACCGGCCTCTACGCCGACGAGGCCGCTGGCGCGGTCATCAGCATCGCCGACGTGACCGAGATTCACACCCTCAAGCAGGAACTAAAGGGACGATACCGGCTCAACCGGATCATAGGCAAGAACTATCTGATGCAGCAGGTGTATGATCGTATCCTGCTGACCGCTGACAGCGACTCGACCGTGCTCATTCATGGAGAAAGCGGCACAGGGAAGGAACTGGTCGCCCACGCTATCCATTATCACAGCCATCGCGCAAACGGGCCGTTCATAAAGGTGAACTGCTCGGCCCTCGCCGAGACGCTCCTCGAAAGCGAACTGTTCGGACACGCCAAAGGCTCGTTTACCGGCGCGTTGTATGACAAAGTGGGCCGCTTCGAGGCGGCCAACGGCGGCACCATCTTTCTCGATGAGGTCGGCGACTTCAGCCCGTTCATCCAGCTTAAGATGCTGCGCGTCCTTCAGGAAAAGGAGATCGAGCGCGTCGGCGAGACCGTCTCCCGCAAGGTGGATGTCAGGATCATCGCCGCCACCAGCCGAAACCTGGCCGAACTCGTCCAGCATGGCCATTTCCGGCCCGACCTCTACTACCGGCTTCGCGTCATCCCTATCTATCTGCCGCCGCTTAGGGAGCGAAAAGACGACTTGCCGCTTCTCATAAACCACATTATCGAACGGCTCAATGAGAAGATGGGTAAACGCATACGCGGCGTAAAGGAAAATGCGATGAGCGCGCTGTGGAGCTATGATTGGCCCGGCAATATCCGGGAACTCGAACACGCCATCGAGCACGCCATGGTGCTCACGCGGGGAGACATGATTAGCCTGGAAGAATTGCCCGTCGAGATCAGGAAGTCCGACGATTTCGAGCCTGGTCCGACCGTCAAGAGGTTCCTCCGCCACGACGCCCGGAGCAACGCCGACAGGGAACGACAGGTGATCGAACATGCGCTCGCTGACACGTCGGGCAACCGAACCCGGGCCGCCAGAATGCTCGGCATGAGCCGCACCACACTGTGGCGAAAGATGAAACAGCACTCGATCGCATGACTTGACGTCGAAAGGTTTCCGATTATGGTCTGATTCATTAATTTACCCCTTCACACTACGGGAGAAACCTATGAACTGGCACGCGGTTTCAAAAAAAGTCGAGGAAGAAGAGCCATATCTGGTAGATATCCTGAGGGCTTTAGTCCGGATTGACACCTCGGTCCCGCCCGGCAACACCTACTCAAAGCTGCTTGATCTTGTTGAGCCGGAATTCAGAAGGTTTGGCTGCAAGACCACAAGAGTGCTCGTTCCCGAAAACAAGCGGGGGATGGATGCCATGGGATTGTCTGGCCCCAGGGAGAACCTTGTGGCCTGCCTCGACACCGGCAAGCCCAAGGTGTCCGTGTACGCCCATGTTGATGTTGTGCCCGCCGACGAGTCGTGGACGCGCGATCCCTTCGCCGGCGACGTGGAGGACGGCAGACTCTACGGAAGAGGTTCGGTGGATAACAAGGGGCCGATCGCCTGCGTCATGGGCGCGCTCAAGGTGATTCACGACCTCGGCCTCGAGCCAAGATTCTCAATCGATTGCCTGCTTTGCACGGATGAAGAACTCGGCAACCAATACCAGGCAGGCGCCGACTATCTTGCCCGGAACGGCTATTTTTCCAATCACCTCGTCTGGACGGACCTCGGCGCCATTGAGCCCATATACATCATGGCGACTGCAGGCGGGATACAGGTTGATGTAACAGCGATAGGAAAGAGCTGCCATTCCGGCGTGAACTTCCTCGGAATCAATGCCCTCGAGGAGATGGTTCCGATACTCAATGAACTGATGGAACTCAAGAAAGCGGTCGAGCAGCGACAGTCGCGCATAGCCGCGTTTCCACATCCGCATTCGCCCTTTACGCATGGCAAGATGACGCCCATGTTCAACCTCACAATCATGCGCAGCGGAACCAAAGCCAATATCGTGCCCGCAGAATGCACGCTCACGATAAACCGCCGTTACGTTCCGGACGAGGACCCCGATGCGGTGATTGCCGAAATTCAAGAAGCGATACAAAGAGGAAGGCAAAGGTCCAAGCTTCTGGACTTGAAGCTCGAAGTGATGCGCGGATACGGCGCTGTGGAGATCAACCCCGACACTTCTGCCGTACGCAGAATGACAGAGGCCGTGAAGACTGTGAAGGGGTTTGACGGCCTCCTGTTCGGCGGCATCAGCGGCTCATCGGACCTCGCCTGCGTGGCCGATGCGCTCAAGCCCGCCAAGCTTGAGGCCGCCTATTTCGGTGTCGCCAGAGCATCTGACCTCCGCGCACACGGCGCCGACGAATTCGCTTACGTCGAGGACCTTGTCGCCGTCACAAAAGAGATGCTCCACTACTTCTGTTCCTGAGGCGTTCTGTTAAATTAGGGACACAGTTTCTCGCGCGGGGTGTCCCCAATTTAACGTCCCAAATCTCGCGGTTGACAAAGCCGTCATGTCTCGATATCATTGACCCATGCGCGTCGCAATGTACTACAACAACCACGATGTCCGCGTGCAGGAGATGCCGACCCCGAAGATCGGGCCGGGCGAGATTCTGGTCCGTATCGAGGCGAGCGGCATATGCGGAAGCGACGTCATGGAATGGTATCGCATCAAGAAAGCTCCTCTCGTGCTTGGCCACGAGATCGGCGGGCAGGTGGTCGAGGTCGGCAACGGCGTGACCCGCTACAAGGTCGGCGACCGCATCTCGGCCTCGCATCATGTGCCGTGCAATACATGCCGATACTGCCTGACGGGACGGCATACCGTATGCGACACGCTGCGCACCACCGCCTTCTACCCCGGCGGCTTCGCCGAATATGTACGATTGCCCGCCATTAACGTGGACCGGGGCGTGTATCCTCTTCCCGAAGAACTGTCGTACGAGGACGGCACGTTCATTGAGCCGCTTGCATGCGTGCTCAGGGCGCAGCGCGCGGCAAGGCTTCAGCCCGGCCAGAATGTGCTGGTGGTGGGAAGCGGCATGACGGGATTGCTCCATGTGATGCTGGCGCGCGCATCGGGAGCCGCCCGCATCATCGCGACCGACATCATGCGCTACCGGCTCGATGCGGCGCTCAAGCTCGGCGCCAACGCCGTTATCCGCGCGGAAGAGGACGTTCCGGCGCGCGTGCGCGAACTCAATGACGGTCACCTTGCAGACCTCGTCATTGTCTGCACCGGCGCGGTGAGCGCCATAAACCAGGCGTTGCAGTCGGTGGACCGGGGCGGGACCGTGCTCCTGTTTGCGCCGACCGAGCCGGGCATCATGATTCCGATTGATGTGACGCAGTTGTTTTTCCGCGACGGAGTGACGCTTACGTCTTCATATGCCGGCAGCCCGGCGGACCACATGACGGCAATGGAACTGATTCGTGCCGGCAACCTGAAAGTGCGCGACATGGTCACCCATCGGTTGAGCCTGAAGGAGACTGGATTGGGCTTCCGTTTGGTCACTGAAGCGAAGGAATCAATTAAGGTAATCATCGAGCCTCAGAGATAATGAACGGGAATCCGCAACACGAAACACGCAAAAGGAGGTCATTCCAATGGACTGGGGACTGCAAAACCGGCTCTCAAGAATAATCAATCCGAAAACGGGCCGCACGGTCATGCTGGCCGTTGACCACGGTTATTTCCAGGGGCCGACCACCGGACTCCAGCAGCCGGGCAAGACCATCAAGCCGCTCATCCCGTATGCCGACTCATTGATGCTGACGCGCGGCGTGCTCCGAAGCTGCATTGATCCCAACACCGACATCCCCATCGTGCTCAGGGTCTCTGGCGGCACGAGCATTCTGAAGGAACTTTCGAATGAGGGCATCATGACCTCTGTTGAGGAGGCCATCAGACTCAACGTGTCCGCCATTACGCTCTCCATCTTTGTCGGAGGCGAGTATGAGCGGCAGACCCTTCTCGCGCTCGGCGAACTCGTGAACGAGGGCAACAAGTACGGAATCCCCGTGCTTGCCGTGACCGCTGTCGGCCGCGAAATGGCCCGCGACGCGCGCTACCTCGGGCTGGCCTGCCGAATCGCCGCCGAACTTGGCGCGCATTTCGTCAAGACCTATTATTGCGAGGACTTCGAGAAAGTCGTCGAGGGTTGCCCGGTCCCGCTCGTGATCGCCGGGGGAAAGAAACTGCCCGAGCGCGACGCATTGCAGATGGCGCACGATGCCGTGGCTCGCGGGGCCTCCGGTGTGGACATGGGCCGGAACATCTTCCAGTCCGATTCTCCCGTGGGCATGATCAAGGCGGTTCGCGCCGTCGTCCACAAGAAGGCGTCGGTCGATGAGGCGTATCAAATATACGAAGACTCCAAGAGCAAGAAGCAACCCACGATAGCATAGGCTGAATGTAGGGGCGCAGCGGGCTGTGCCCGTCGGCTGTTGCTTTTAACTGAAAGCGGCGTTATATTTTTGACAACCATACGTGCACAATGCGGGCGGCGTGATGCGTCGCCCGTTAGATTTTGGGAGACACACTCTGAATTCGACTATGCCTTCGCCGCGACGCAAGACAAACAATAACATTACGGGAGAACACCTCCTCAAGTTCAGGTGCAGCCAATGCGCAAACTGCTGTCGGCTGCATGTGCCGGTCACTGACGCCGACGTCCGAAGATTGATGGACGCCACAGGAAGGCCTGCCCGCGAAATCGTTCAGTTTTTCACGCCGTCCGATTTCGAGTCGAGTCCCGGTCCTGTGGCGTGGACCAGACTGGGACGCGGCGACCGAAGGGTGATGTGCCTTCGCGAATCGGGGGACCGTTGCTTCTTCCTCCGCAGGAAGAGGTGCACCGTCTACGCACATCGGCCGATCGTGTGCCGCGAGCATCCCTTCGATCTGACGCTCGACGATAGCGAACGCAGGATTGAGGTTGTCGAACTGAATCTTCCCTGCGAGTGCCTGCATACCATGGACGGCAAGACCTCCAAGCGAGAGATCAAGAAAATCCACCGCCTCAGCCTGCAACAGGATGCGGACTATTTTGCGTTGGTCCGCAAGTGGAACCGCCAGGCCAAGCGCGGAACCGAACGTGATTTCCTTAAATTTACCGGGCTCGGGGATTAGCTCCGGTTTTCAGAAATGGCCTGTCTTCGTGCTATAATACGACCTCAGCTTTCCGGTAGTTTCAACACCTTATTGAAGCGGAGTAATTTGATGCGCGTTTATCGGAACATCTTGGAATGCATCGGGCGTACGCCCCTGGTGAGAATTAATCGCGCGGTCAAGAACAAGAACGCCGCGCTTTACGTCAAGCTGGAGGGGCAAAACCCCGGCGGCTCGGTGAAGGACCGCATAGCGCTGAGCATGGTGGAAGCCGCCGAACGGTCGGGCGTCCTGACCAGAGACAAGATAATCCTGGAGCCCACGAGCGGCAACACCGGTATCGGGCTTGCCATCGTCGCGCTTGTGAAGGGGTACGAGCTCCACGTCACAATGTCCGCCGGTATGAGCGAAGAGCGCAAGAACATGCTGCTGGCGCTCGGGACAACGCTCATCCTGACCGACCCGACGAAGGGCACCGACGGCGCCATTCTGAAGGCGCGCGAACTTCTGAAAGAACACCCCGAAAAATACTGGCAGCCCGACCAGTTCAATAATGCCGCAAACCCTGAAATCCATTACCGAACGACCGCAGAGGAGATATGGGAGGACCTCGACGGCAACATTGACGTTTTCGTCGCCGGCCTCGGCACGTCCGGGACCGTCATGGGCGCAGGTAAACGGCTGCACGAGCTGAAGCCCGACATCAAGATAGTCGCCGTCGAACCGGTGCTCGGACATAAGATCCAGGGTCTTAAGAACATGAAAGAGGCGATCGTGCCCGGCATCTATCACGAAAACGGCTGGGATGAGAAAGTGACCGTCGACGACCACATCTGCCACGAATACAGCCGAATGCTTTCGCGCGAGGAGGGCATTTTTGCAGGCATGAGCGCGGGCGCGGCTTTCTACGCCGCCGTCCAGATAACCGAAAGGCTGCCTCGCGGAAACGTCGTCTGCATAATCCCTGACCGGGGCGAGAAATATCTTAGCACGCCGCTCTTCCGGCTCGACAGCCACTCCGGCAAGGTCATAAAGGCGTATTGAGCCGTTCGCGTTTGGCTTTATGAAGCGCATTCTCGTAATCCATCGCGGTTCGCTCGGCGATTTTCTCCTGCTCCTGCCCGCCCTGGCCGTAATGAGGAAATTTATTCCGCGCTCGCACCTTGAATTGCTTGGGCGAACGGAAATCCTGAGTCTTGCATGCCCGGGCATCGCGCAGGCGATATCATCGGCCGACCGGGCGTCGCTCGTTCCTTTCTTTGAGTGTTCGGATAACTTGCCTCGACGCGAGGTGGAATTCTTCTCGTCGTTCGATACAGTGATTGCATATGTTTCCGATCCTTCCAGAACACTCGAGCACAATCTGGAGCGCATGGGAATTCAGAATTGCCTTGTGCGCCCGCCATTCCCGCCCGCGGGCCGACGGGTTCATGTCGGCCACTATCTCATGGAAACCATCGCTCCGCTCGTGGACAACCCAGTCGCGACAAGTTCCGGGCCGCTATTCAACTTCGATGACCAGGGAATCCGGCAGGCCCAAAATTTCCTGCGAAGCGTCCGGCGGAGCGGTCGCCCGATAGTTGGAGCTCATCCGGGGAGCGGAAGCTGGAAAAAATGCTGGCCCGCAGAGAGGTTTGAGACCCTGATCCACGCACTGAAAGACGATCTTGGGTGCGAGGTCCTCTTGATGCTTGGCCCGGCGGACGAACATCTCGCCACCAGATTCAAGCCGCTTGCCGCGAAACTCGGCTGCGTAATCGCCGAAAACCTGCCGCTCCGCTCGCTCGCCGCCGTGCTGTCTCTGTGTGACGCATACATCGGCAACGACTCGGGCGTGACGCATCTGGCAGCGCTAACAGGAATTCCAACGCTCGCCATATTCGGGCCGACCGACCCCGTCGTCTGGGCGCCATCCGGTTTGAAGGTGAGAGTGGTCGCCGGGGTCGCCCACTGCGCCCCATGCAACCGCGAGATCATGACCCGTTGCGAGAGACAAATCTGCCTGGAGGCAATATCGGTTCAACAAATGACCCACTTAATCGGGGACATATTGGCTGTTGTTCTGGGAGACAACGCACCCCAAGATTCCCGTTGACGCTTTTCATTCCTTGGGGTACAATCAATATACAAAGTATGAACCCGAAACGCAGATACCATATATAGGCGTGTTGTTTCGTTGGGAGGCCGACCGGGTGAACCTCGACCAAGTCCTTGACAGCGTCAGAAGTTCCCGCAATTTCATGCAGTGCGTGAGCGAGTGGCGCGAGATACCGCCGCGCGAGGCCTTACTCGAGGAATTCCCTGAATGGGTCCATCCCCGGCTCCGGCAGGCGCTTGAAAAGCGCGGAATTGAGAAGCTTTACTCCCACCAGCGGGCTTCGCTCGAAAGGCTGAATGCGGGCGAAAGCATCGTCATTGTCACGCCGACAGCCTCCGGCAAGACCCTCTGTTACAACCTGCCGGTGCTCAACACGCTTCTCAGCGACAATGATGCCCGGGCGCTCTACCTGTTCCCCACCAAGGCGCTCTCACAGGACCAGGTCGCCGAACTGCACGCGCTCGTGGACACGCTGGGCGAGGAAATCCGCACGTACACCTATGACGGCGATACGCCCTCCTCCGCCCGTAAAGCCATCCGCCATTCGGGCCACATCGTGGTCACCAATCCCGACATGCTCCACACGGGCATACTGCCGCATCACACGAAGTGGGTCAAGCTGTTCGAGAAACTGCGTTACGTGGTTATTGACGAACTGCATCATTATCGTGGCGTGTTCGGCAGTCACGTGGCCAATGTGATCCGTCGCCTGAGGAGGCTGTGCGAGTTCTACAGTTCCTCGCCTCAATTCATATGTTGCTCAGCCACAATCGCAAACCCCGCCGAGCTTGCCGAGAAAATCATCGGGCAGCCGGTGGTCCTTGTGGACAACAACGGCGCGCCCTCAGGTAGAAAGCACTTCATTCTCTACAACCCCCCGGTCGTCAACGCCCAGCTCGGAATCAGGCGCTCGGTCGTCTCGGAATCCAGTTATCTCGCGAGGAAATTCCTCGACAAGAACATACAGACCATCGTCTTCGCGCGCAGCCGCCTGAGGGTTGAGATTCTCGTCACCTACCTTAAAGAGGCGATTCGCAAGATGCGAAAATCGGACCGGCTTGTGCGCGGCTATCGGGGCGGCTACCTGCCGAACGAACGGCGCGAGATCGAACGCGGCCTTCGCTCCGGCGACATCATGGCAGTGGTCAGCACGAACGCGCTTGAACTCGGCATCGACATCGGCGAACTCGATGTCAGCGTCATGGCCGGCTATCCGGGAACTATCGCGAGCGCATGGCAGCAGGCGGGCCGGGCGGGCAGGCGCAACAAGGTCTCGGCGGCGCTGCTCGTCGCGAGCAGCGCACCCATCGACCAGTTCCTCATCAACCATCCCGATTACTTCTTCGCACAGCCGCCCGAGAACGGCATCGTGGACCCGAACAACCTCATAATCCTGATGAGCCACATCAAATGCGCCGCGTTCGAACTGCCGTTCCGCGACGGCGAATCGTTCGGGGTCGACTCGATCGAGGAAATCCTCAAATACCTCGAGGAACACCATATCCTGCGGCACGTGGACGGGCGCTGGCACTGGACTGCCGACGTCTATCCCGCCGAGGAGGTCAGCCTCCGCAGCGCATCGCCCGAGAACGTCGTCATCATTGATGTAACGGATAACGCGCGGGTTATCGGCGAGGTTGACCTGCACAGCGCGCCCCTCATCGTCTACGAGGGCGCGATATACATTCACGAGAGCCGTCAATACACGATTGAGAGGTTCGATTTCGAGAATCAGAAGGCGTACGGGCGCGAGGTCGACGTTGACTACTACACCGACGCCGAGTCCAAGACCGACATCAAGGTGCTCGACGTCGAAGCGTGCGCCGACCTGTCCCACGGCACAAAAGCCCACGGCGAGGTCAGCGTCACCACGCTCCCCGTCATGTACAAAAAGATAAAGTTCCACACTCACGAGAACATCGGCAGCGGACGCATCCACCTGCCCGAGCAGGAGATGCACACCACGTCGTACTGGATGGATTTCCGGCCCGACCTGATCGAAAGCGCGGGCATCAGCGAGGCCGACCTCGGCGGCGGACTCAAGGCGCTGTCGAACGTGCTCGTCAATGTCGCGCCTATCTATATCATGTGCGACCCGAACGATATCCGGTCCGTCAGCATGGTGCGCGCCCCATTCAACCAGCGACCCACCATTTACATCTACGACAACTATCCGGGCGGCGTCGGCTTCAGCCGAAAAATTTTCCGGTTGCACGAGGACCTTCTGGAGGTCGCGCGCGAATTGATCTCTCAGTGCGGCTGCGAGAGCGGCTGCCCGTCATGCGTCGGGCCGTCACTCGAAGTCGGCGAAAACGGCAAGCGGAACGCGCTCGCGCTTATCCAGATCGCAATGGCGGGAGCGACAGCATGAATCAGCGAGATAAGCTCGACAGGTATGCGTCGCCTCACACCTTCCAGTCGGTCCTTCAACCCAAGAAGTGTCCGACGAATTCAAGCGCGCATCTGGAACGCTCGCGGCACATCTTCCCCTCCCATCACACGCACGGCTCAATCGGCGTCAGTTCGCTGTGCGGCTGTTTCGAGAATGCCTTGAGCCTATTGCGCTGCGATGTCCGCTCGCTCGACTTCCGGAAGATAGCCTTTCTCGACACCGAGACCACCGGCCTCTCGGGCGGCATCGGCGTGTGCGCCTTCCTGGTTGGAATAGGTTATGTCGCGGCAGACGGCTTCGTTGTCGAACAGTTCCTTATGCGCGATTTTCCCGCCGAGCATGAGATGCTCCGGCAAGTGTGCGAAATGCTTGACGGTTTCGAGGTCATCGCCAGTTACAACGGGCGCGCATTCGATATCCCGATACTCGAGGGGCGTCTCCTGCTCAATGGAATGCGCGGCACGCTCAACTCCAGGGCCCATCTTGATCTGCTGCATCCAGCGCGGCGATTGTGGAAACATCGAGTGGGCGACTGCTCGCTCAAGTCGCTCGAGGCTCACGCCGTCGGCCACGTACGCGTCGGCGACATAGACGGCTGGATGATACCCGACACCTACTTCCGCTACTTGCGGTCCGGTGAACGGGCACTGCTCGATCCGATCCTTGAGCACAACAAGCTCGACCTGCTCTCGCTCGCGTGCCTGACTCGCCTGGTCCTCGCGGCCATCGAGAATCCGCATGCAGCGCCGCTGATTCACGGCCCCGAGTGGTTCGGGCTCGGCACGCTGTTCGAGCAGCACCGAAGGATGCATGATGCCGCCGCCTGTTTCGAGCGCGCGATCGCGGCCGGCCTGCCCGATGAACTCAAGCGGCGGTGCGCGAGGTCTCTCTCGCTCGTGCACAAGAGGGCCGGCTCATGGGACCATGCCGTCGAGATCTGGGAGCAGACCTCGAAGAAAAGCGGCGCCGGCGCGCTCTTCGAACTCGAGGAACTCGCGAAATTCTACGAGCATCGCGAGCGCGATTTGCATTCCGCCCGCGAGGTCTGCCGCCGCGCCATCTCGATGCTCGAGATAAGGGCGGAAATCTCGGGAACAGACTCCGCCGGATACCTCGAACGCTTCGAGCACCGACTGAGGAGAATCGAAAGGAAAATCAAACACTCGCTCTAACCACCAAGGCACAAAGAACACCGAGAGGCACCAAGGAACATGCCGGGTGTTCTTGGTGTGTTGGTGGTTGATCACGCTGTGATTCACAAGGAATTTTGCAATATGATTCATCGAAACATCATCAAGCGGACTCCATTATTCATCATCGCCCTCTTCGCGCTGGCGTCTGCGGCGGCATTCGCCGCCGAGGCTTCCAAGCAGGATGTCCTCGCCGAGCGCATCGACTCCATCATCGCTCAATCCCGACAGAGCGCGTGCAAGTGGTCAATCGAGGTCGTCTCGCTTGACACGGGCACAACGCTCTACGAGAAGAACGCGCGGCTCTCCCTCGTGCCGGCCTCCAACACCAAGCTATTCACGACCGCCGCCGCTCTGCATTATCTGGGACCCGACTTCACCATCAAGACTTCCTTTTACTTTGACGGCAAGCTCGACGAGAACGGCACGCTGAACGGAGACCTCGTCGTCTATGGCCGGGGCGACCCAAACATTTCAGGCCGGTTCGCCGACCGGCCGACTCGGATTTTCGAGGAGATCGTCAACTCGCTCCTCTCGCTCGGCCTGCGCGAAGTGCGCGGCGATATCATCGGCGACGACAGCTATTTCGATTCGCAGTATTACGGGCCGTGGCCGGACACCGACGCGAACAGGTGGTACGCGGCCCGGGTGAGCGCCCTCTCTTTCAACGACAACTGCATCGACATCCGCGTGTCGCCAAGCACGCCCGGCCTGAGAGCGAACATCTCGAAGTCGCCCTGGACCTCGTACGTGAAAGTCATCAACCGCGCGACCACCACCAACCGCAAGCAGAACTCCGTGTGGTTCACCCCCGCCGCCGACGGAAACATCGTCATCAACGGACAAATCTGGACCGGACGCCAAGTCGAGGTCCTCTACGTCCCCGTGCAGAACCCGGCTTTGTATTCGGCCACCGTGTTCAAAGAAACCCTCGAACGCAGCGAAGTGCCCGTCAGCGGGAAAGCGCGGGTGCTGAGGCCAAACGAGATGTCGGTGGCGCACCGCGACGGCGCGGTGCTCGTCGCCGAATATGAATCCCTGCCGCTCTCGGAGATGATAAAGGTCGTCAACAAGCGAAGCCAGAACCTGCACGCAGAACTGTTGCTCAAACAGATCGGCCGCAAGGCGGGCTTCGGCGGCTCCTTCCAGGGCGGCGCCAAGGCGATTGACCAATTCCTGCTCGAGATGGAACTCTACCCCGTTGACATCCAGGATGGTTCCGGCCTGTGCCGTACCAACCGCGCGAGTGCCCATTCAATCGTGCAATTACTCAAGTATATGGACTCGAGTGCGTGGGCTGAGGTATACAGGGATTCTCTTGCAGTGGCGGGCGTTGACAATTCTGTGCGCTCAATGGCGGGTATCGCGCCGAATGGAAACCTTGTGGGCAAGACCGGCTCGCTCAATAAGGTCGTCGCCTTTTCCGGCTATGCTACGGGTAGGACTGAACGGCTGGCGTTCTCGATCATCGCCAACAACTTCAACGACGCCTATCGCGTTAAGGAGGCTCGGAACAAAATTTGCAGGGAACTGGCCCGCTATTGACCGTTCGTCGGTTGAATTGGGGACGGTTAAATCCTCATGTCCTGCACTTCTTCAGCGACTCCAGCGACCGCTTCATGCAGCGGGGACAATACGTGTGCGAGGCGTGGCGCATGACTTCCTGCGGATTCGTCACCTTTGTCCATCGCTTCCCGTCTCGAACTTTGAGGCATACACAACATTGAACAACCACAGGCCTTTTCCTCCATTCGGCGATGTCCCCATGGCCCCTAGACAATACCCTTTCCAATGTCAATTTTAATGCCAGCTTTGATGCCAGCGCCCAGCCGGACACTCGTGAGGTTTTAACTTGTTTAAATTACAGGAGTTGTCACACGCCATCCGTGGCGACGATTCCATCTCTTCGACACGGAAAAAGGCAAATTTTTCCGAAGCACGAGGTCGACAGGCAGATATTTCCCCTGCGTCTCCTTTATTCGGAGACACCATGCCGCATGGTGTCCCCGAATAAGGGCCTGTGATATTCGTCACAGATATCTGTCCCGCTCTTACGACACAATGGTATCGGAGGTTTCACCCAACCCTCTCCCGATGGGAGAGGGTTGGGTGAAGGAGCTCATCATGGATTCCGAAATACCGAAAACCAAAGAAGTGACCGAGGTCATCACGTGCCGAGCCGGCGTGGGCGGCTGCCCAATGGCTCAAATCGACGCACAGGCCGTTGCCGAACGACTCGCCGAAGTCTTTCTCGAATACAAACGCGCACTGGACGAAAGGCTCTCGAAGCCGTTCAACTTCCACAGCCAGTTTTGTGGGGCGGTTACCGGCTGCCCCAACGCTTGTGCTCAGCCGCAGATTCGCGATTTCGGTGTGATCGGCCGGGCGCGCATCGGGCTTGATGAATCCCTGTGCTCGAGGTGCGGGATGTGCGAACAGGCCTGCAAGGAAGGCGCGATTACGCTCGTTGAAGGCGTTCCGCACATCGACCACGCTCGCTGCATCGGCTGCGGCGACTGTGTCCGTGCCTGCCAGCAGGATGCGCTTTCGCCAGCGGGCGTTCGTTACGATGTCGTCGTGGGCGGCAAGCTCGGCAGGCATCCCCGCCTGGCTGTTTCACTCGGTGAATTCGACAGCATCGACGAGGTTGTCGAATGCCTCCGCCGCGCCATCCAGCTCTTGCTCGGCGAGGGCCAAAAAGGAGAGCGCCTCGGCGCCCTCCTCGACCGGTTATCAAACCCCTGAACAACCCCAAGACGTAGGGTCGAATTCATTCCATTCGATTGAAAACCGAAAATCCGCTCGTCTTCTCAGGAAACTCATGGAGATCCATTGGGAGGAATCCCGTGAAATGCGGGATGACGAAGCAATCCCAATACGGCGCTGGAACAACGTTGCCAGGATTGCTTCGGTCGGAACTGCGTTCCTCCCTCGCAGTGACGGGGATTTTATGGTGGAATCTTCATTCGCCCACTTGACGCACCAACTCCAGGCTTCGGCAACTGCGGCTACAGATAGTTCTCCGCCAACACCTCATAAAAGCTTTGCGGATGCTTGCAGGTGGGACACTGCTTGGGCGCCTCTTTTGCCTCAATGATCCGCCCGCAATTGCGGCAATGCCATTTCACAACCCGATCCCTCCTGAAGAACGAGCCTTGCGCCACGTTCTTCAGAAGCGCGCGATACCTCAATTCGTGAAACTCCTCGACCTTCGCCACCTGATCGAACGCGGCGGCCACATCGGCGAACCCCTCCTGGCGGGCGACTCCGGCGAAGTCCTTGTAAATGGTCGTCCATTCCATTTTCTCGCCCTCGGCGGCGGCTTCGAGATTGGAAGTCGTGTCGCCGAGCGAGATGGGGTATCCCGCCTCGATAGTCACCTGTCCATCGGGCAACAACTTGTAGAATACCTTCGCGTGCTCCCTTTCGTTGTCGGCGGTCTCCAGAAATATCGCCGCAATCTGCTCATAGCCCGCCTTGCTCGCCTCACTCGCGTAGAAGGTGTAGCGGTTCCTCGCCTGCGATTCGCCCGCGAACGCCGCCAATAGATTCTTCTCCGTCTGGCTTCCTCTCAGGTCCACTGCCGTTTTTTCTCCTTTCACAGAAAAGGGCTTCCCGCATCCTTTGATTCGTGGTTTTGACACGATTATATCCGCCATTCGCCCAATCTGCTAGGCTCGGATAAACGCCTTTTGTTGTCCCGCCGCAGGTTGATGATTCCGTAACTTTGTGATAAAATTACCTTTGACCAACCAGCACATCCCAGCAAGGGGGCTTTTCGATGGCCATTGACAGAGGCACGCGCAAAGCGACGTTCATTTACTTCTTGGAAACATTCTCAATATTAGGAGTGCTCGGGGGCGCCGGATGGGGAATCTACCAGGCGCTTGGAGAGAACCCGTTCGACCTGCTCATGAGCGCGATTCGGTTCGGGCTGATTGGCTTCATCGGCGGGTCGGTCGTGGGCGCCGCGCTCGGACTGTTGGCGGTGATATCAAGCTTCATCTTCCGGTGAATCCTCATTCTGCCCTCTCCCACCGGGAGAGGGTTGGGGTGAGGGCAGAAAACAACGGAAATTCAAGAAATCGATCTCCAGCAGCACATTGAGCAGCGCCAGGAAGACACATGGAAGATATAGAAGAGACTTTCGTCCAACGTAGGGACTGGCCCAGACTTGCGATTGACAAGCTGGTGGAAGAGGCGCTGGTGCTGCCGTCGGCCCAAACGGCACAGAAGGCGCCACGCGCCGAGATCGTGAATCTGAGCCAGGCGGGCGCCGGCGTACTCACCCAGACAAAGCTTGCCAAGGGAACTCACGTCAACCTCGAAATTCGCGGGAGGGAAATACCCCGCCTCACGTTCCAGGCCGAGGTACGTTGGACCGCAGCCTCCCCGGTGTCCACCGGACTCTATCCGGCCGGCCTCAAGTTCATGAACCTGGATGAACCCAGCCGGACGCGGCTGCGTCACTTCATTGACCTGATGCGGAAGCATCGTCCGCCTCAAAGCGAACCAGGCGCCGATCCGCCCTTCGAGCCTAGCCACCGGCAACGGGAGTGAGCAGCGTCACCTCGTCTCCCTCGGCAATCTGGTCTTTCAGGCTAAGTCGTTGGCCGTTTACGAGAATGGTCACACCCCTGCGAACGTCGCCTGTCGCCGGGTCTATCATCAGCAAACGGAACTTGTCGTCGTTGTTTTCAAGCAAATGTTCGATCAGCCCGCCGAGCAGAAAAGACGAAATCTGATAGGTCGTCTCGCGCTTGTGCGCGGCATCCGCGAATGCGCCGGAAAATTTCACCCGTATCGTCGGCATGTCAAGACTTGATCCTTATGCTAATGCCCGCTCCTTCTCGAGCACGTCCGCCACGTCGCTGAGGTCGAGCGCCTCAAGTTTCGGGCGCGTCTGAAGCGACGTACGCCGATCCCACCCGTGCGTCTCATAATATTCTTCAAGAAGCGCACCCAGGTAATCCTCGGCTTTCATTCCCTTGCCATACTCGAAAGTGACCGGCTCGCTCATCCAGCGCGCACACAGGCGGTCGTCCTCACGTCTCAGCCCGATTCGCGAATTAAACGCCTTCTCCAGATTGCAGGCGCGCTCGCCCGCAAGGCGGAGTTCCTCGACCGTCAATGGCATGCCGGTCAGCGCCGTGTACGCATCGGCAAACAGGCCGGGCGGCATGACGAGCGGATCGGTGGCAGGCCGGAAGATGCAGATACCAAGGCAATTGATCGCCGCCGCATGGTTCTCGGACAGCGCTGCCGCCGCTCCCTTCAGGTTGGGCGTATACCCGATCCCCGCGTCCGGTTTGCCCAGCCATTCCATGGATATATCCTGCCGGAATCCTTTATCAATGATATTAAGTCCCTTGAGATGGTCACACCCGCGCGAGGCAACCGCGAAGTTCACGGCCCATATGGGGAACGAACGTATCTCCTCGTGGAATGCGCTGCCGCCCTTCCCGCACACGGCATACGGAGTCGTCGGCAAGTCGGTTATCTTCTCAAGCGCCTCGGCCACTTTCTGGATATTCTGTGAGCAAATCCCGCCAAGCTCGTTCTCCTGCAGTGCGACCGCGCGGATGATCTTGTCGACCGCCTCGAAGTTGCCCCACTCCAGAGAGACCGGCTCACCGAACCATTGCCGCGTGAGTTCCTCAGTGATAATCCCGCGCTGCCACAGTTCCATCAGGAACGGGATGATGCCGCCGATCTCGGCCAGGTCCATGCCGTACTCGTTGCACTTCCGATGGAAATGAGTGATCGCGGGCAGGTCGGGAATGTCACAACCCATGCCGAAGCTCGCGATGGTCAGGTACTCGACGCTGCCGCCGATCGGCCCCGCAAGCCTTTTCGCACGCTCCGTCTCGCTTCCCTTGATCTGGCACGAGGAGTCGCATCCGAACGTGCAGCCGGGCGAGCACGCGAGGTCGCGCAGCTTCATGTGCTCCGCATACCAGTTCGGCGACATCAGGTTGATCTTTTCGTCCGGCACCTTCGTAAACTGGTTGTTGCGGTAGGCGTTGCCGCCGATGGCGTCATAGAATTCCACCATGTTGAAGGTGCCGTTCTTCTTGAACGCATGAATGATCGGGTCGGCATCAATCGCCTCAAAAATCCGCCGGGCCGCCTCCAAGGCTGCGTCGGGGTTGTGCACTGATATCCCTTTCGTCCCGAACGCCGCGAGCGCCTTGAGGTTCTTACTGCCCGCAACGCAGCCCGAGCCGGTCCTCCCGGCCACGCGCTCCTCGGTTGAAACGATGGAAGCATAGCGCACGCCGTTCTCGCCCGCCTGGCCGATGCACGCGATGCCCGCCCGCGCCGGTGTCTCTCCCGACCGCAATTTACGCACCGTCTCGTGCGTGCCGAGCCCCCAGATATGCGCGGCATCGCGTATCTCGACCGTATCGTTCTCGATATAGACGTACACGGGCTTCTTCGCGCGGCCGGTGATCACGAGGTGGTCAATGCCCGACCAACGCATTTTCGAGGAAAAGGTGCCGCCGCACGTGCTGTCGCCGAAAAAGCCTGTGGCGGGCGACTTGTAGGTCCACTTCATCTTGCTGCCAAGCCCGAAGCCGGTTCCCCCGAGCGGACCAAGCCCCGCTATCAGCACGTTGTCCTCGCTCATCGGGTCGATATGCGGGTCCACCCGAAGAAAGTGATTCCACAACAGCCAATCGTTTATCCCCATACCCCCAACGAATTTCTTCGCGAGCGTGCGCGGTATTGGCTCTCGCTTGACCGAACCGCTCGTCAAATCAATCCGTACGATATCTCCATACCCATCCATCAATCAATTCCTCATTCTTCCACAATAACCAGGGCCGTTGCGCCCTCGGCGTTCGCCATCAACGGGCTGCTCATCTCCGGCCGCTTCGAGCAGAACTTCTGGCACACCGGTTCGCCGCCGCACAAGTCGCATTTCAAGATCGATCCGTTAGGCGCCACATTGATCGCCCCGTACGGACACGCCGATACGCATTCGAGACACAGGACGCATTTGTCAGCGTCGATTACGAGCGCGCCGGTCTTCTCGTCGCGCGACACCGCCTCCGACGGACACGCCTCCGCGCATGCAGGCTCTTCACAGTGCATGCAGATCACGGGCTCGTAGCAGTTCATTTCCGCATCGTACTCCACCCGTATCCGCGCCTCCGCCGGATTGAATCTGCCGAAATGCGTGAGCGAGCACATCAGCTCGCATTCCCTGCAGCCGATGCAGAGATTCGGGACCACCTTCAGTCTTCTCATGACGTCTCCCGCAAATGATTTCGAGCGATGAGAGGGGACAGCTAAATTATACCGGACGTTCCCCGGCGATTGCAAAGGAATTTGACATCGATGCTTGCCCCCCGCTCACGAAAGCGCCGACAGATTTTGAATGCGGCGAGTTGGACCGCATGCGCGGCACGGGA
>CAZEBC010000015.1:39105-40689 GCA_964510165.1 uncultured bacterium | reverse complement strand
TAGCACAAGGGTGCATCTCTTAGACGTAGTATCGGTCCCGGTTGTTCAAACTGACCGGCACACGGGTTGCACCAATATATCCGGCGCCCTCAATCGACGGTCAAGCTTTCACTATCCGGCTGTTTCTCCACGGTGCACTCGGAGTGGTTCTTGCCGTTCGCGTTGAAGATATCAACCAGCGACTTGACCATCGCGTATATGAGGCTGGTCGATATCACTATCACAACCGCGTAGAAGACGCCGAAAAATATCATATGGCCGGTGTCCCAGCTGAATTCAAATATTGTTGGCCACATCTATCTATGCTCCAGTTGATTCCTCAGTTCTTCATCCGTTCAATTCGGCTTCCCTCGGAAACAGATGAAGGTACCGATACGCGAGCGAATAGAGAATAACGCCGTAACCCACTACCGCCAACGCCACCGCCCATTCCTGCCACGTCGGCGCGTACACCACAAAATCCTCGAACGGGAGCACCGGCACGGCCAGTGTCTGTACGGTGAACGTGAACCGATTGATGACTACTCCTATGCATGCAAACAGGCAGCCGATCACGAGCCAGAAGTCGTTGTCACGCGCTTTCGGAATGAGCAGCACAATTGCGGGCACCAGCCCGAACAGATACAGCTCCGAGAACAGCAGCCACATCCCGTACGGCGCCTTGTAGAAACTTGCGAACGAGAAGCCGAGCTTCGGCGCCGTAACGTTCGCCCAATATATCGTGTCGGCGGCCTTGAGCACCAGGTATGCGCTCAGAAGTATCGCCGAAATCTTCGCCAGTTTCGAAAGCGTGGACCGGCTGACCAATCGCCTGCCGCTCACCTTCTGGGTCGTCCAGACCACCAGTGTCGTCAGCGCGGGCCCGGTCGCTATCGCGGAAAGGATGAACAGGAAAAACGTCCACGGCCAGATGCCGACTCCCTCACGGTATGAAAACGGTCTGGCGAACAGGACGCCGAACATTCCCCCGAGCGAACCCTGATGGAAGAACGAGAGGAACGTGCCCACCAGCGCGAACACCACCATAATCCCGTGCAGGTTCTCGCCAAGATACTTGAGAAACGGTATCTGCTTCACTTTGTCGTTCTCCGTAATCAGCGGGAGGAACTCGATCGTCAGAACGAACAGGTACAGCGTGATGCAGAATATCACTTCGGTGAGCATCGAGTGGACGTTCGCATGCCAGAAACTGAAGTAGCCCCGCAGAGGCTGGCCGATGTCCACGGTCAGCATTCCGATCGCGCCGCTGTAGCAGATGAACCCGATGACAACGGCGGCCCCGATCAATTCCCGGAGCGGTTTCAGTCCAAGGACGTAATACAGGAACCCGCTGAAGAAGGCGCCAGCCCCCAGCGCGATGACGGCCAGGTCCACCGTGATCCAAAGACCGAATACAAAGTAATTGTTCATGCCTGTCTGGTTGAGACCTTTGAACAGGCACAAGAACGCACCGTACAAGCCCCAGAGCAAAAGCGCTCCCCACAGGGCTATCCAGATAAGGAACTTTCCTGTCGAACAACGTTGCAGTTTTGGTAAGCTTTGCGCCGAACTCATTTTCCTGTTTCCATTCCGTTCAGTATATGC
>CAZEBC010000015.1:18663-39005 GCA_964510165.1 uncultured bacterium | reverse complement strand
TCTCGAGCAGCCTGAATGCGCGGGGCCCCTTCGCCAGGGCGTGCACTTCATATTCCGGGTCATTCAGATCGCCGAAGTGCATTGCGCCTACCGGACACGCCTCGACGCATGCCGGCACGTATTCCCCTTTCCTCAGAACGCTGCGGCCTTCCTGATGCGCGAGGTTTTTCGCCTTGATGTATCTATGCGAGCAAAACGTGCACTTCTCCACCACCCCTCGCATGCGGGGGGCGACATCAGGATTCAGATACTTTTCCATGTCGCCGGGCCACACCGGGTCCCACCAGTTGAAGCACCGAACCATATACGGACACGCCGCCATGCAATACCGGCATCCGATGCAGCGGGTGTTTATCTGGTCCACGAGGCCGGTTTCCTTGTCATAGTTGGTCGCGCTGGCGGGACACACCGACACGCACGGCGTGTGACGGTCGCACTGCATGCACGGCCGCGCGAAGTAGGCCATGCGCACGTTTGGATAGGGCGCTCCATTAGTCACCTTGTACACGCGGAGCCAAGCCATGTTGCGCGACTTGTCGCTCTCGTCCTTCATGACGGCGACATTGTTCTCCATATGACACGCCACCGCGCAGTTCCCGCAGCCGGTGCACTTGTCCACATCTATCACCATGCCGTAACGAATCGGCTTCACTCGGTCAGACTTCTCCATACGCTCCTCATGCCTTGCTTAATTTGCCGGGCGTTGACCACCAGACCGGCAATCCGCTGAGCCTGTCCTTCCTCGCCTCGAGGATGTCATGCGCATTGACTCCTTTGCCCCGCAGAAATTCATCATACGCCGTGTGGCCGAAACCGAGCGGTATCAACACCACGCCTTCGCGCACGCCCTCGAACGTGCGCAGACCCGCCTTCACTTTTCCGCGGGGGGTCTCCACGATGACGTCGTCGCCGTCCTTTAGGCCCCTGTACATCGCAGTTATCGGATTGATCTGCACGAACAGCCTGTCTCTCTCGAGCACATCGTCGTCTATCTGTTTCATAAGGAACGGCGGCGTGGGCTTTCCATCATCGGCAACGACGAGCATGACCTCGGGCATGATCAGAAGGTCAAACCCCTCCGGATTGGCCGGCGGCCCAACGTAATGCGGCATGCAGTCAACATCGTTCTGGAACCCGAACGCTTCCTTCAGTCGCCTGCTATAAAACTCGAATCTGCGGCTTGGCGTCGCTATCTCCCTCTTGAGGTCTGCATACTCCGGGTTCGGATCGAACCAGCAATTGTTCTCGACGAGTTTCTCCCACATCGCGACGAATGAGCTGTATGTCATCACGGGTGGCGGTCTCCTGTCCGTCGCCACGAGAGCCTCCGACGTGTCAATCACTCCCCGGCCAGATTCATAGAGTCCCCTTGCCCGAACTTTGAGCAGTTCCTGCATGTCGGCCCACGGGAACGATTCGCCAATTGAGCCGCCCAACCGGCCGGCCATCTGGATAATGATTTCGCCCGCCGGTTTCGTCTGGTAGACCGGCTCCGCGAGCGGTCGAGTGAGATTGTAAACCGGGAACGGCGATTCGGGCGAGGCAATCTGATCGTCCCATCTCTCGTAACGCGTCGGTATCGGAAGCACAAGGTCGGCCATTGCCGCGCTCTCGTCCATGTACGAGGAGAAGCTCACTATATAAGGTACACGCTCGAATATCTTATTCGCCGTCTCGCTGTCGGGAAGTGAGTAACGCGGATTCACCTCATGCACGAGAAGAACCTCGATCTCATCTGGATTCAGATTGCACGGCAAATACGGCGAAAATGGATAAGCTTCGCTCCCGGCTCCGTCCGCCCTTCCGACCGCGAACCCGCGCTCGGCCTCCTCGTCCATTATGACGGGCGGCAACGGCGTCAGCGGCGGATCGGGTTTGATGAACACCCCGCCCGGCTTGTTGAGGTTTCCAACCAGCGCATTCAGGCTGTGAATCGCCATCAACTCATACAGGTCGTTGAACAGTTCGCCCGTGCCGCCTCCCGCGACTGCCAGCGAAGGCCTGTGCGCCGCGAACTCTTTCGCCAGCTTCTCGATCTGGTGGGCCTCCACCGCCGTCATCTTCTCAACGGCCAAAGGCGAGTAATCGGCGAGCACGAGGGACTTGAATCCCTTTCGCCTCGTTCCGTCCTTATCCGTCCAATCTTCAAATCCGAAGCAATACTCGCTGACGAACTCCCCATCGTAAAGCCCGTCCCTTATGAGGACATGGGCCAATCCGAGCGCCAGGGCGCCTTCCGAACCGGGCTTAATCGGAACCCACTGGGACGCCTTTGTGGCGGTGACGGAGAGATTCGGCTCGAATTGAATTATCTGCGTCCGACTTTCATCGGCTCCGGTCGTCCATCCCGTATATGCGCCGAGCATCCTCGTGCAGGAGCCCCATCCATCGAGAAGCGAACAACCGAAGCTGAGTATCAGATTTGTCCTCTCAAAATCGTACGCCAGATTCCCGCCCGTCCCCTGCATGAGCCGCGCCACAACGTCGCGGGCGTCTCTGCCGGAATTCATCTTCATGAAGTTGCGCGATCCGACCGCCTGCAGAAACCGTTCAAGAAGCAGATTGACAGTGCTATCGCAGTTGTTCGTGATGCAGGCAAGCGCATGTGATTTCGCTCCCGAGCGGAGTCCCCGTATCTTGCCGATCACCTCGTTGATGGCCTGCTCCCAGGTGACCGGTTCCCACTTCGGCTCCTGCTTCGTGCCCGTGCGTTTCAGCGGTTCTCTCACGCGGGAAGGCCCATAGACCATCTGCAAACCCGCAGTGCCGTGCGGGCACATCAGGCCGCGGTTGACCGGATGCTTCTTGTTGCCTTCGATTCCCACCAGTCGGTCATCCACTTTTCGTACGGTAACCCCGCATCCGCCGTCGCACATCCCGCAGATGCCGTTGAGATGCGACGGCTTGCCATGAGGCGGCACGGGAACCCATGGCCAGTTCTGGGTCCACCTGGCAAGGTCTCTGACCAGATGCCAGGGGGCGGGCGATGTCATAAAGCCGAGCGCTCCGCCTCCGGCGAATGTCAGCGCTCTGATGAATTGCCTTCTATCAACCTTCATTTATGACCCTTCTCCTGGTGTCGCCAATTCGCCTTTTTGTTGTAGGGACGGCCCTGCGTGGCCGCCCGGGCGCCCACACAGGGACGCCCCTACTTGTGACATATGAAACACGCGGTGCTTGTCCCTCTGGCCCGATGACATTGCGCGCACTCGTCCATTCCCATGGTTCCCCATGTCTTCTTCTCAGTCTTCGCGGCGCCCTTGGGACCGGGATTATTCGAGGTCTCCCCATCGTAGATGACGTAACTGTACTGCGTAATTCGATTGGTCAGATACCGCGTCTCACGCCCGGAGAGGCCCTGCGGTCCGTGGCAGGTCTCACATGCGAGCTTGGCGCCTTTCACATGCGATGAATGCGAGAAGGAAACGCATTGGGGTTGCCGGAAATAGAGGCCCCATTTCACGTCCTTGTTCTCCTTGATGTAGTTCGTCACGAAATGCTGTTCGGCCTCCGATTCCCCCAATACCTCGGCATGGCAGTTGGAACAGACCTCGAGCGTCGGAATTCCCGACCAACTGCCATCCTCGTAAAAGAAGTGGCACGTCTCGCACGATATCCCGACGTCCCTTCCATGTATCATATGGCTGAATTCCACCGGCTGCCTGCTCTTAGTGTGCATCAGCGCGGGCACCACCGTGCGTCCGGTGATATGAAAGACGACGAATCCGGCCAGGAAGATGGCCAGCGCCTGCGCTGAGTTTTTACGCTTCTGCAATGTGCTCATTTGCCTCGTGCTTTCCCTTGCGGCTCCGCTTGCCCGTCATTCATTCTCCGAATCGTCCGCGCTCCCGTTGGATGCAGCTCCGAAAAAGCACTTCCCCACGCGCGAGACGAAAAGCCCCACGCCCGTGACGACCGCCATCGCCGCCATCGCTGCAAGCGACCAGATCGCGACGGTTCGTATGCGCTGCAGGTTCTTGAAATCGGCAGTGGCAGTGTCCACATGAATCTTGGACTGCAACAGCTCCTTTGGCGCGCCCGGATGACAGATGGGCTCTCCGCACGTCTTCGCCAGATTCACTGGGTGGATCGAGGAGCGCGGGTCGTTGGCCGGCAGTATCACGTGATACCCATGACAGCTCACGCACGTGGCCACCGACACGATGCCGAGGTCTTTGCTCACGCCGTGGTCGCTTTTCCTGTACGTGGACACCTTGTTGGTCAGGATGTTGTACTTGCTCATCTTGGTAAGGTCGTCATGACAGCCCGCGCACGTGTTTGCCACGTGCAGCGCCGAAACGCTGGAATCGGGGTTCCACGGAGCGGCGATCTTATGCTCGCCGTGACAGTCTGAGCATGAAGGCGCATCCATTATTCCATCCTTGAAAGCGGTTCCGTGAATGCTCCGGCTGTACGCGTTGTACTCTTCCAGATGGCACCTGCCGCACGTGCCCGGCTGATGCGGCTTGAGGTCCTCGGACCCGTTCGGCTGGATGTCGTGCACGCCGTGACAATCGGTGCACACCGCCGCCAGCGTCACAAGGCCGTCCTTGAACAGCGCCTTTCCATGTACGCTCTGCTCATATTCCCTGTACGGCTGCTCCGCGTGGATATTGTGCTTGAGGATCATCTGCATGTTGTCGTGGCACACCGCGCACGTGCTCGGGATATTGGCGCGATAGATAGTGGACTGCGGGTCCGACGCTGGCCTGATGTTATGCTTGCCGTGGCACGCGGAACACGTCGCTACGTCGCGGTCCCCCCGCTCCAGCGAGGCGCGCCCGTGGACGCTCGTCTTGTATTCCTGCATCGGGCTGAAATTGGGAGCGCCCTCGCCATTTCCTCTGTAATGACACTGAGAGCAGTTGACCTCGCCCAAATCCTTCCTGTGCGGGATTCCCTGCTCATCCGCCTCGGTCAGCTTCGCGTCGGAATGACAATCCATGCACAGCGTCTCGGCATGTACCGACTCGGAGATGACCGCCGGATCGATGAAGCTGAACTGCTTGCTGACTTTTCTCTTGTCCCCGTGACAATCAATGCACGCCTGGTTGTCCACCGCCTGTTCGGACGCCCATACGCCCGCCGAGACCAGCAACAGCATCACACACGCGATTACAGTCTTTGCCGGCTTGCCGTTTTTTAGGCCCGAATTCATTCGCACACGATTTGCCCCCTTGGTTTTTCTATCAGCGCACTTCATATCAGAAGCTCACATGCTCCTTTGTCGGCATCTCGTCATTGAACACGCGCGGAGTCACCGGCAGCAGAATCGTGAACGCGGCGCCTTCATTCACGGTGCTTCGAACCGATATCGTGCCGCCGTGCCGCTTGATTATCGAGTGGGCGACGGAAAGGCCCAGGCCCACTCCGCTGCCTTCTTCCTTCGTCGTGAAGAACGGCTCGAAGATATGCCGCATCGTGTCTTCGTCCATCCCAACCCCGTTGTCCTGTACCGTGATTTCCACGCCGTTCGAGGACGCCAGACGGCGGCAGCCGATCCTGAGCAGACCCTCGTCCGCTATCGCATCACAGGCGTTTATGAGCAGCGCGAGCAAGACCTGCTTGATCTTTTGAGCGTCGCAGTGCACAAGCGGTATTCCCTCGTCAAGGTCAAGCTGCAGGTCTATGCTCCGGAGGGTCACCAGGTGTTCAATCAGCCGGGTCGAATCACGGATGATGGCGCAGATATCGTTTGGCGCAAGCACCACGTCTGACTGCCGCGAGAACTGAAGCAGGTTCTTTACGATCTCGCCGCAGCGAAGCGCCTCGCTCATGATCATCGAAGTGATTTCCCTGCTCTTCTCATATCCGTTCTCCGAAAAGCTGTTTCTGTCCATCCGTTTGAGCAGCAGCTTGGAGTACGCGACGATTCCCGCGAGCGGGTTGTTCAGTTCGTGCGCCACTACCGCCGCCAGCCTTCCCACCGACGCCAGCTTCTCCGCCTGGAGTATCAGATCGTTGGCTTTCTGCAGCTCCTCGGTCTTGTGGGCCACGCGGTCTTCAAGCGTTTTCGTCCATTCCGTGATTTCGTCCTGCGCCTTCTTCAGATCGCTCGTCATCTTGTTGAAGGAAACGGCCAGCAATCCCAGTTCGTCCGACGATTTCGTGTCGATCCGGTAATCCATGTCGCCCATCGCGATTCGCTTGGTGCCCGTGATCAGCTTCTTGACTGGCCCGTAAATCATCAGCCACACGAACGCCGCCGAAACAATCGAGACGGCGACCATCACGACGAGCAGGTTCATCACGTAATTCCGCTGATACTCGCCGATGCTCTCGTCCACCTTCGCGAGCGAAAGATTGATGTCGAAAACCCCGAGCACCGTCTTGGACTCCGGATGCACGTGACAGGGAGCCGTATAGCAGTCCGGTTCGTTCTCGATCGGCTGGATAAGCCCAAGCAACCGCTCGCCATTCACCCTGTATATCCTTGCGCGGTCGGGACGGGAAAGCTTCTCCAGCGGCTGCTGCCGCGTATGACACGCATAGCAGGCTTCACCCTTCTTGTCCACATACGTGTTCACTTCGGCCTCGTCCGTCGAGAACGTGATCTTGCCCTCTTTATTCAGAATCCGGATCTTGTGTATGCCCGGCTCGTTTCCTATCTGGTTGATCATATGATAGAGTTCATCACGACGGTTCTTCAGCATCGAGAGCCGGGTGCTCCTCTTGACGATGTCGCCGACACCCTGTGCGCTCGTCAGCACCAGACCCTCGAGGTGTTCCCGGCTGTTCTCTATGTTGATGTAGCCGAACACCCCGAATATGATCACGACGCTGCCCACCACACACATGATGAGCTTGACCGCCAAACTGCTGGAAACGCTGAACAATCTCTTGACTGGGTTCACCGTCTTGGCCTATTGGGGCGGAACAGGCTTGTACACCATTATACTATGGGGTGTAAGCAAAGAGGGATAGGATCTCCCGGCCTCGACCCCCAACCGAGAAGGAATCCTATCATTATTCTAATAAATAAATTGCCGCTGGTCAAGCAAGTTCTGTATTTCTTCGTTTTATCGTGTTCTTGTCCCTCACCCCAACCCTCTCCCAGCGGGAGAGGGCGTACTCGTGTTTACCTTTCCCAGTGGGAGAGGGCAGGGTGAGGGGGGTGAATTCGGTGCTATTGACGCTCCACATAACCGCCCTACGACGCCTGAAGCTCGCCCTCGTCACCCGCGGCCCGGCGTGCGGGGGCCAGATACCTCAGGGTTTCCGCCGCCGGCTCCTCGGTCGCCTTTTCCTCGGGGAAGATCGGCAGATATTTCACCGCAAGCGCGAAGAACGCAAATCCCATCGCCACCAGGAACATGGTGACCCCTATCTCCATCCACGACGGGAAATAGACGACTCCTGACGAGCGCATCATGCCGGTAATGCTCACGTTGAGCCGGTTGACAACAAACCCGAGCGCAACCATCAGCGCCGAGATGAACAGGCCGGCCTGGCTCTCGCGAACGCGCCGAGTGGCCAGGAGCCCCAAAGGCGCCGCGACTCCGAGACCCAGTTCGACCAGAAACATTCCGCTCTCATGGCTGCCGTTGAACAGCAGCCCGAATGCATCCCTATTGTATAAGTCCTTCAACTTCAGAACGAGGTACACTGCGAGCGCCACCACGAGTGCGCGCCCCACCCCGCTAAGAAGGTCCAACTCAAGCCGCTTCTGAAACGCGCGCCGGCTCAGGTAGGACTCGACAATCACCATCGAGAGACCCGCCGCAATCGCCGACGTGAAGAACATCAGCGGCAGAATCGGAGTATACCACAATTGATGCAGCCTGCCGGGAGCGATGAGAAACACCGTCCCGAGCGATGACTGGTGCAGTGTCGAAAGGATAAAGCCCACAATCACCAGTGGGATCGTAATCGCCTTCACTATCCGGAGCGGCTTTTCCCAGTTCAGCCTTTTCAACACCATCGGGCTGAACTCCAGCGCGAGCACACTCGTATACAGCATCACGCACCACGCAACCTCGAACATCACCGAATGATGGTTCCAGAAAATCAGCGGATGCCATATCCGGTACGGCCTCCCGATGTCGTACATGAGTCCCGCGCTCACAAGATTATAACCCAGAAACGCGCTCAGCACCGTCGAGGGAAGGATCGGCTTGTATTTCTTCAGGTTGAATACATGCACGGCCAATGTTATCGTGAAGCCGCCCGCCGCCAGGCCGACTCCACACAACACGTCGAATCCAACCCACAGCCCCCACGGGAATTTGTCGCTCAGCGCGGTCGATGCGCCAAGTCCCTTGAAAAGCCTGATGTACGTCACATAGAGTCCCATCACGAAGATCATTGCGAAGACAACTCTCCAGAACGTTATCTTGGGAATCCATTTTCGGTTCATTGCGTCAACCTTTCTATTCTTGATGGCCATCGGCAGAGCCATGATTAACCTTTCCTGATCCGCTCAAACAAGCGCGCCAACCCTTTCTTCGGAGGCTCAAGGCCGTTCATCCGGCGCTCCTCGGCCTCGCGTATCCTCTCGTCCTCAAGCTGCATGCGGCGGTTGATCACCCACGCCACCCCTCCGAGCAGCGTGCCGCCCACCAGCACGAAATCGGGTATCTTCGAAAGCACGTTCCAGGTGAGAAGCGGCAGCGGCTTCTCGATAAGGTTCGACTTGAAACCGATTTGGTCAAACGGGACGGCCGAGAGGAATAACATCGAGGTGCCTCCCACCTCGCGCTCCCCAAAGATGTGGTCATGGTATTGGCCCGGGTTTTCTTTGATTCTCCTCCTGGCCTCGACCAGCAGCGAGGCGCGGTCCCCGAACATGGTCGCGCCGGTCGGGCAGACCTCGGCGCAGGCCGGCTGCTCGCCTACAAGCACGCGGTCATAACAGAACCAGCATTTCCTCACGCGCGGAAGCGCGCTGGCCCATTCATACGTAGGTATCTGGAAGGGGCACGCCTGCATGCAGTACCTGCATCCGATGCATTTCTTCTCATCGTAAATGACCGGGCCTTCCTCCAGCTTGGTCAGCGCGCCGACGGGACACACCGATGCGCACGCCGGCTCTTTGCAATGCATGCACATCTTTCTGACATAATAATCGCCCCGCTCGAACACCTTCGTGAACTTGCATGCCGACAGGTCCGACTCGTCGCACTCTCCCAACTGGTTCTTCTCGGAGCACGCCACTTCACACGACAGGCACCCGATGCACATGGTAGTATCTATCAACATTCCCTTGCTCATTCTTGTACCTCCGATGGATCAGGAATTCTGGAGAAATTGTTCTCGGAAAAGCTTCCAGGCGTCGTCGTCGAGAGACTCGAGCAGATTATCCAGAGCAACCGCGCCGTCCTGCATGGTTGCCCCGACCGTCTCCAGCCTGGGTATCTGGCCGGCCACCAGTTCATGCAATCTGAACAACTCGCCGTACATCCATTTCACCGCGTTTTCGGCGATCCGAAGAGCCTTGACATCCTTGGCGAGGTTGCTCGGGTTGACCTTGCACAGCCAGGCCGACCCGGCGCTTTGACTCTTCGGCGACTCGTTCAATGCAGTGACAGTGCCGTTAATCGGCGACACGAACTCCGCGATGCGGCCGCCCTGCCGCACCGAAAACAGCCGCTCCCCCTGGCGGACCTTCTGGCCCACGCGGGGAAGTGTGACCTCGTTGATCCTGCCAATCGCATTCCGCGCAAACGCGTCCATGCCAATCGCCGCCTGACCGCTTTCCTCGATGGCGGCCCAGGTGTGGCCCGCGTGAACAAACACGTTCTGCGCGGGCGCGATGCCGAACCCTCTCAGACATTCGAGCATCCTGCCGTAATTCGCCGGCTGCGCCGAATGCGCCTCGGGCGGGTCCGGTAGGAAGAAGCCATACACCACCTTGCCGCGCCTGTGCTGTATGAACTGGATCGCCACGTCCACCACAATGAACGCCAACGCTATCCCCGCGATTGCGACGGGAACCATCTCGTGTACCTCTCCTTTCATCAGGTTGTTTGTTACAGGGCGTTTTGTTTCATGCTTTTTGAAGCGCTCGGGAAGAAGCGGTCCACAAGCGTGTCCCATTCTTCCACGCCGACATGCTCGGCCAGGTCTTCCTGCGGCAAGCCGCCGTCCTGAAACACAAGCCCGAATCTGCCGCTGAATATTGACCGCAGCTCGGCCGCCGAACGCTCCATCCAGTCACGCGCAGCCGCGCCGCTGAGCAGGCCCGACAGACCCCGCCTCACGTCTCTTACCCGCACCATCGCGAGCCAACCCTTGCCGTACGGGTCTCTCGCCAGGAGGTCGGGATTTCGGAGCGCCTCCTCGTTAAGGGCTATGACCTCTCCATCCATAGGCATCCGGATATCGAGGTCTCTTCCCTTTCGATGCAAGGTCCATCCTCTCTGGCCCTCCATCACTCGCTGTCCTACTTGCGGGATCGAAACAAAAGTCGGGCGGCCAATCAGTTTTCCGGCAAACTCATCCACCCCGACCAGCGCCATATCCAGTCCCTGCGGGCAAACCCATGTGTGCCCGGCGTGATAGAACAGGTGTTCGGGAAGACTGTAACCCTCGACCCGAGACACGGCCGGTCCGGCGAGCGCTCCCTTTTCAGCCGCCTCCTTCGTCCTCAGCCCGATCAATCCAAGCAGGTAGTTTGATCCCAGCAAAACCCCCAATGACACAAGAACAAGGACCAGGAACGTGACCACCAGAATCGCGAATGGCAGGGCTACCGGAATCATTTTCGTATTCTCCTTTGTTCAGAAGCCTCGTATTAATCCTTCGGCTCGACCAGAAACACGCGCCGAGCCAGTTCGCGCCATTGTGCCGCCCCCAAACGGTCGGCCACCCCTTCCTCAGGCAAACCGCCGTCCTGAAACACATATCCGATCTTTCCGTCGAATAAAGCCCTCAGCTCCGCCGCCGACTCCTCCATCCACCGCCGCGCGACCGCGCCCCTGAGAAGATTCCGCACGTTCCACCTCAGGCTCCTGGTCTTCACCATAAACAACCATCCCCGCCCGTACGGCTCGCTTGTCATAAGCTCCGGATGCCTCAGCGCTGCTTCATTTACCGCGACCACCTTGCCGTCAAGCGGAAACACCATGTTCGCAGCCTTGTCCCCTCGCTTGACCATCCACCCCTTCTCTCCCTGTCGAAACGTTTCGCCCACCTTAGGAACAACTATCGAGGTCGGGCGGCCGATCAGCTTGCACGCGAATTCGTCCATCCCGACCAGCGCGGTTTCCTCCCCCTGGGGAGCAACCCACGAATGCCCCTGGTGGTAATAAAGCGATTCAGGGAGGATGTAACCCTCCACCCGACGCCCATCTTCGCCCGAAGGAAGTACGGCTATAGTCGGCGGAGAAGCCGTCATCCCCTCGCTTATCGAATGATCCGGCAACACTGCCGCCTCAAAGGCTGCCTTCGAAAAGGTCCGTTTCTTGAGAAACTCAGACAGGAGACTCACACCAATAAGTATCGCGAATGTCAGGATGGCCAGAAGCAGGTGCATGACTTGGTTCCTTTTCCGAAATTCGGATTTGCCTTACGCTGTCGGATGAATATTTATGCAACATGCCTGCCAGAAGCCGCCCCATTTCAGGTCATATCGTAACTCTTTGATAACATTTATGTTTTGCGATATCCCCATGCTTGATAAGATTGACAAAGAAATCCCAAAAAGTGATGCATTTCTCTATAGTTTTGTAACACACTGAAAACCTTAGAGTTATATTGTAGATATTCACAACAGGTATGTTGCAGATGTCAACTGCACTCAGCGGAAGGATCTATGTCGAAACCTATAGCGCAGGCTTCCAGCCTGCAAGTTTTTATTTCGAAGTTTCGGCGGGGCAGGGGGGTGGAGAAGTTCACTTCAACAACAATTGAGCCTGGCTGCGGACGACGCGCGGGATTATGTCATGCGGGTCTCTCGACCCGAAGAAGCACCGGTGGATCGCTTCTTTGAGCGCGCCCATACTTGCCACGGCCGCGGCATCCACATCTATCTCGCGGAGCAGCTTCATGTTCATGCCGTGGCGGAGGAGTCTGCTGATTTCTTGCGTGATCCCCGCCGAAAAGGCATTCGCCTCATCAAGAAAGCCGGACCCTATGGTCGCCGCCTCCGCCATGAACAGGCGTATGAAGTCGCCATGCGTCTTGATGTGGAGGATAATGAACCCGGCGATCCGGTCTGCCATCCGAAGCCAGTCCTCGGCGGTCCTGACCGAATTCAGGTCCACGTCGAACAGGCCCGAGATAATGAGATGCCGATATTCCTGGAGGATGGCCGAAAAGATGTCGGCCTTGTTCTTGAAATAGAGGTAAAACGTTCCCTGGGTCACGCCGGCGGCCCCAACGATATCCGAAATCGTGGCCGCCGGATAACCTTTCTCGACAAACACGGCGAGCGCCGCGCCCAGAAGCTCTCTCCTGGTAATCTCTCGCGCGATTTCAGCCGCTCGTGTTCGCGCCATGTCTCTGCCTTAACACGCCGCCGATGCCGGCTCGGCCTCATCAAATATCACATAGGGAACCGGCTCGCCAGCCTCGCGCCCGTGTTTGACCTTCGGGGTCGGCCACGCCGGACTGTAATACATCCGCCTTATCGGAGGGTCGAAGGGCTCCAGCGAACGCGGTTCGTTCATCTTCTCGATTCGTTGCTCCACAAGATTGAGGAAGCCCTTGCTGAACAGCATCTGCGCGTCCGTGGGCTCGCCGAACAAACTGCGATATTTCTCCTCGGCCGCCCGGACCTTTTCCCGCACCGTCTCGCTGGGCGCATACGTTGCGACCGCCTCCAATATCGGATACGTCCTCTGGCATCGCTCGGCAAAGAACGGCGCCTTCTCCTCTCTCAAGAGAGGACGGCGCGAATTCTTGCACGTCTCGTAACCGTTGAGATTGATCTGGAAACTGCGGAAGATGCCCGGTCCGTTTGTCTCGTACAATTTCTTATGCGCAAGATCGAAATACTGCTTCAACTCGCCGAACTCGAAATTCTCAAGCTTGTGCGTGCCGGGATTGCATTGCTGAATGTCCTGGTATGTCAGGTTCGGGTTCAGCCGGCCCGTCTCCTTCATCCTCTTGTATAACTCGGTGCCCGGACACGCGGTCAGGAATGTTATCTGGTACGCCGCCGGCGCCAGGCCGACAAAGTAGTCGATATCCTCCACGATGTTGTCCTTCGTGTGGAAATCCCAGCCGAGCACTGTCGAGGCTGTCGTGCCGATTCCGTATTGCGCCAGCCCATGCAGCGTCGCCTTCACATCGTCGCACGTGCGCTTCTCTATCTTGTGCGAGGACGTGATGACATCGTTGAAGCTCGATTCGACGCCCACCCACACCGAGTCCACGCCGAACTCGAGCAGTTCCTCCATGCTGAACTGCGTCAGCGAACGCAGGTCGCTGAAACAGAAATAGCTCAGCTTACGAAGCCCATACTCCCTGTCCTGCTGGATCAGTTTCCCGAGGCTCCGCACATACTCCGCGTTGAGCAGCAGGTCCTCATCCAGCAACGAAACGGTCGTCGCCTGGCCGCCGTTGCGGCGACAGTAATGCTTCAGTATGCCAAACGTCTCTTCCGGCGATGCCACGTAGAATTTCTGCTTCTTGAACATCGCCGATGTGCAGCAGAACTCGCACCCGTTCGGACACCCCAGCGCTACCAGCGCCATTGCCGCCATCGACTTGGCCGAATAGGAGAAGCTCTCGGCCCCCGGGAAATGGCTCTCGTTCAGCGGAAGATACTTCTGTGTTATCGGCCGGTCCACAGGCTCATCGCCAAGCAGCTTTCGCATGAACCGAACGCCCTCTTCCTGGCAGATGTGGTCCGCGTTCTTCAAGATGTATTCGCCGTCGCCGCTTTTCTCGCCCGGCGGCGGATCATAAAGCTGGAGCACCCCGTAGCCCCCAATCACTATCTTGGTCCGTGGCGCAACCTCCTTCGTGATCTTCACCATCCGAGCAACCTTGTTGATAGACATCGAGATCACCTGGATGCCGACGTAATCATAGCCCTTCTTGAGTTCTTCAACGTAATCCTCGATATGCGGAAATTCCATGACCGTGCTCTGCGCGTTCAGGTTCTCCGCAATCAGATACAACGCCAGGCACGGCGTGTATGACTTCAGCGAGAACGGCCCCTGCCCGCGCTGCAAGCGCGAACTCAGGATGTCGAACTGATTCTCACCCCATTGAAGATCGTACGGACCGTAAGGATTGGTCAACAACACGCGCTTCATACGGATACCCCCCTTTTGAATCTGTCCGTGATTCACACTCTTGTTTACGCGCCGTCGGACCCGTCCGACTGGTCTGACCTGTCCGACTAGGGCTTCTTGAGCACGCTGACTTACGTGTCAGTCAGTATACCACGAAAACTCCGTTTGTCAAGTGAAAAATGAAAGACATTCATAAAATGACCCACTTTCGCGCAAGTCGAATAATGATTCGAATCTTCTTGCGGCCTTGCGGCCTCCTTGATTGATTTTTTCACCCGCCTGTCTTATAATAAGAAAGAAACCAGGTTCTGAAGTCGGCGCTTCGTGGCGAACGGCTTTGTCGGCGTTTCGCCTCAAATCTAATCTTGTTCGGAAAACGCGAGGACAAAACAAGCAACATGGTATCGGCCACTCAACTAAAAACCGGAATGATCATCCTGCACGAAAAGCAGCTCTACCGGGTAAGCGGCATCACGCACATCACCCCGGGCAACAAGCGAGGCATCGTGCAGGCCAAACTCTACAGCCTGAAGAGCAACAGCTATTACGACGTGCGGTTCCGCTCGGAAGACACTATCGAGACAGTGCAGTTGGACCGCAAAGTGATGGAATATATTTATCACTCTGACGATACGTACACCTTCATGGACACGAGCACATACGAACAGATCGAAATCCCGAAGGGCGTGCTCGGCGACGCGGTCAATTATCTCCTGCCAAACACGCAGGTGAAGGTCGACTTCCATGACGGGACCCCGGTCGGCATAGAACTCCCCATCACGGTGGAACTCGCGATTATCGAAACCCAGCCCCCGCTCAAGGGCGCGACAGCGTCCGCATCTCCCAAGAGCGCCACGCTCGAGACGGGCATCGTCGTCAAAGTGCCACAATTCCTTCAGGTGGGGGACGTCGTCCGAATCGATACGCGGGATAATTCCTTCGTCGAGCGCGCGAAAAAATAGGCCGCCCCGGATCAATTGTCATTCGGCTTCGCGGGGATTTCTCTTTCTCCTTGACAAACCTGAGCGACGCCGATATTATTAGCTTCGTTCGCCGAGAAGAACCGGAACACACTCATTCCTGCCAGTATCGTTTCACAGTGTCAACCGCAATGCGCAAGTGAAGTGTACATAGCTTATGGCCAGGATAATTCCATTCAGAGGTCTTCGGTACGACCCTTCCAGGGTGAACCCCGGAGACATTGTCGCGCCTCCTTATGACGTCATCACCGACGAACAGAACGAGTTCCTCCATCGGCGGCATCCGAACAACATTGCCCGGCTCACCAATCCCAAGGACATGCCCGATGATGACGCCCAAAACAACAAGTACACACGCGCCCGCCAAGACCTGCTTGGATGGGCGGCAGACGGCGTTCTCCGAAGAGACGACCGGCCCGCCATCTATGTGTACGAACAGGAATACAAATACTCAGCCGACAGCCCCCGCGTCCGCAGAGGCTTCATCGCGCTCGCCCGGCTCGAGGACGAAACCTCCGGCGCCATCCTCGGACACGAACAAACGCACATGCTGCCCAAGCGCGACCGCCTTAACCTGCTGAGGGAATGCAAGGCCAACCTCAGCCCCATCTTCTCGCTCTACTCCCAGCCAGGCGGCTCCATTGACAGCACGCTAGTGGAAATCGCGTTCACGCCGCCAGTCTATGATTTCGTGGATGACAACGCGGTGCGCAACCGGCTTTGGGTCGTGACTGACCCCGCAGTCATCGACGACATCTCGTCCCAGATGAGAGACAAGCCCATCATCATCGCCGACGGACACCACCGTTACGAGACCGCCCTCATCTATCGCCATATCCGCCGAAGTGAAAAACCGGCGGACTCCGAAGATGCCCCGTACAACTACACGATGATGATGTTTGTCAACCTCGACGGCGAAGGCGTCACCATCTATCCGATTCATCGGCTCATTCACGGCCTGCAAGACTTCGACCCACATCTCTTCCGCAAGAGGCTCGAAGAATACTTCGAGGTTACTCCCTCGTTCTTCGACTGCTCCAACTGCGAGACAACCGCCAAGAAATTGATGGCCGACCTTGGCCGACTCGGCGAGACCACGCACGCCTTCGGCCTTTACCTCGGCGGCGACAAGCTCGAACTGCTCCGCTCCAGGGACGACATCAAGCTCCGCAACATGGTCGATAAGGCCCACTGCGAAAGCTATCGCACTCTCGACGTGGCCATCGCCGAAGCCGTCATCCTCAAGTCCATACTCGGTATCGGCTCCCCGGCGCTCCCAAAGGAAGACCATGTGCGCTACACGCCGTTCGACGCGGGCGCGCTGACGTCGGTGCGCGCGGGCGACGCCCAAATCGCGCTCCTCCTCAACCCCACCAAACCCGAGCAGGTCAAGGCCGTCACCTACGAGGGTGAAAAGATGCCCCAGAAGTCCACTTATTTCTACCCCAAACTCCTCTCCGGCCTTGTCATAAACCCGCTCGAGTAACCCGGGTCACCGGGCGCCCGTTCCGGACTCTTCCGCCGCCACATCAAAAAAGTTTTCGATTTGCTGCCTTCAGTGAGGACTTGTATACGAGACTTTCGGACGGCGGGCGCCTCCGAAGAGCATGGCATAACGGTCCGCGCCCTCATCGTGTGCATGATCTTGTTCTCGGTGTCTCTTTGCAACGCGCAACGCGCGCAACTCTCACACAAATCTTTCATACTTGAGCGCCGCCAGGTCGATGTCTTCGTAAAACGCAAGGCGTTGGTCTATGATCATGGACGCGAGAATTCGGCCGGTGAGCGGGGCGTGCATGACCCCGTGGCCGCTGAAGCCGACGGCGAGGTGAAACCCTCTTGGGCCGACACTTTCAGGAACAGGGCCGAGTATTGCCGTGCGGTCGGGCGTCATGCAGCGCAGGCCGGCCCAACCTCTCATTATTTGGATAGAGTCGAGCGAAGCCAGCCGCCGGACTGCGCGCTCGGCGAGTATCGGCGCGCTGCTCCAGTCGAGGTTCACATCGAACGTGCGCGTCTCGACATACTCGGCGATGCTCATCAACAGGCCGCCGCTCTCAGGCCTGAAGTAGAACGGCGGCGTTCTGTCGAAGTAGAACGGGGCATCCGCGGGAATGACGCCGGTTGGCGCCGTAATGAATATCTGACGTTTGACCAGCGTGATGGGGAGTCCATCCATGCCCGCGAGGCGCGCAACGTCCGACGCCCGCGGCCCGGCCGCGTTGACGACTACACCCGTTTCAATAACACCGTCGGGCGTCCTGACGCCGGTCACGCGGCCGTGTTGCGTCTCAATTCCGATCGCGGGCGTCCGCGCCAGGAATTTCGTCCCCAAATCTCTGGCTGCGGCGGCGTAGCCTTGCAGCATTCCGTGCGGGTCGAAGTAGCCGTCGTTCGGCGTATGAATGGCGCCGAGCAGGTCATTGACCATCATGCCCGGAAAAATGTCGGTGAGCTGAATGGGCTCAAGCAAGCGCGCATCAACTCCCATGCGGACAAGCTCTTCGACGGTCCGCTCAAGCTCGGCGTGGTCCTCTGCTGTGGCCGCTGTCTGGATGCAGCCGCTGCGTCGGAAATCCACCTTCGCGTCGAATTCGCTCTCGAAATCGAGCAGCGCCTGCATGCTCTTCTTGCTCAGTTGCAGGTTTACCTTCTCGGGCAGATGATGGTAGATGACGCCCGCGCTCGCCGCCGATGAACCGGACCCGAGCAGAGGTTCCCTTTCGAGCGCGACCACCTTCAAGCCACCTTTGGCGAGGTGATAGGCGACGCTGGCGCCAGCAATGCCGCCGCCTATGATTACGGCGTCCGCGATTTTCATAGAGTCTTCCAGCTACCAAGATGCCAAGAACACAGCGCAGCGTAACCGCAACCAAAGCCCCTCACCCTGCTCTCTCCCGGTGGGAGAGGATAAACATGACTGCGCCCTCTCCCGGTGGGAGAGGGTTGGGGTGAGGGAGAAAACGCGACAGAAACTCGCGAATTCAGGTTGAGTAACAACAAAAAAACACCAAGAGCATAATACAGTGGGATGGCGCGTTGCGTCAAAGGCGCGGTTGCCGATTTTCGGCTCAAGAGCGTATGATATACTTGTTTTTGTCATGGTCATGTTTGCGAATATTGCCTGTACAGAGCGCCATAGTTGGTTGCGAACCTCTTATGAGTGGTTATTGTAGATTCCCGCCTTTGCGGGAATGACGGGTGGTGGGAATGACGGTAGCGGGGACTCCGCGACTTGCGCAAGGACCTATGACGCTGAGCATGGATCGCTGCATGGTGTCCCCGATTTGAGGGAGGAACTCGTGGTTCCGCACGAGGTGTTTGCGCCGAGGAAGAAGGGTCGGCCCTCGCTGCGCCTGAGTCCGGCGCCGCTGGGGGTGCTGGCGCTCGTGTGTTTTGCGGCGATTTTCTGGTGGGCGCACGTGCAGCACACCGACGCGAAGGACAAGATCTTGGCCGGCTCGAACACCGACATGTACATGTATCATCTGCCCGTGCGCGAGTTCGGGTTCAGCCGGCTCAAGGTCGGCGAGATACCCCTGTGGAATCCATACACTAACTGTGGCATGCCTTTTCTGGCGACGTATCAGGCCGCGTTGTATTATCCTCTTAACTTTCCTCATTGGTTCGCGGACTCCGCGCGTGCCATCAGCCTGATTTATCTGCTGCACATATTCGTGGCCGGCGCGTTCATGTTTCTTTGGGTTCGCGAGATCGGCGGGGACAACCTGTCAGCGACGTTCGGCGGCACGGCCTTCATGCTGTGCTCTTTTGTAGTATACATACTCACGTGGCCACATATAACGCTGTGCCATACGTGGATACCGCTGGTGTTTCTGCTGATTCACCGGACGTTTCGTCGCGGGCGGCCCACCGACGCCGCGCTCTTGGGAGTTGCCGTCGCATGTCAATTCCTCGCCGGCTACCTGCAAGGGTTCGTCTACACGCTGTACGGCGCGTTCGCATACGTCATTTATCTGGCAGTGCTCGAAATCATACGTGGCAAGCGTGAATCCGGCGCATTCGGGAGATCGTTCGCTCTTACCCTGTTCGGACTGACATTGTTGCCAGCGCTTCTGATCGCAGTCCAATTGCTGCCCACCTATGAACTCTCGGCGCTGAGCACGCGGCCGACAGGGGGGCTCACGCGGGAGGCCGTCCTCGTTGGCGGCTCACTCTATCCCTCGATGTTTCTGGCCGCGTTGACAAATCCGGGTTCGCATAAGTGGGAGCAATATACGTTGTATCCGGGGATTGTCACGCTGGCGCTTGCGGTCTTCGCCCTCACGAAGCGCGGGCGCTGGGCTGACACTGGTTTCTTTCTCGCGATGGCGGTCGTGTCGGCGCTCATCGCGTTCGGCGGGCACACGCCGCTGTTCGACATCTACATGTTATTGCCGACATCGGACTGGTTCCGGCTCCCGAACCGGCTGCTGATACTGGCGGCCTTTTCGGTTGCCACGCTCGGGGCGATCGGATTGAAACATCTCATTAACGACGTGCTGGAAAACTCGGAAGGCGCGTCAAGGATATTCCTCGCGCAGTGCGGCGTGTTCATCGGGCTGTGCGCGGCGTTCCTCTTGTTGGTTCCGAGGGGCGCGGGAGTATATGTGTTCATTCTGCTTGTGGGCGTGCTGATTGGCGCCCGTGGGAGGTCGGCGTCGGCGGTCGGCGTGCTGGCCATTCTTCTTGTCGCGCTCGACCTTTCGCTCTACGTGTCGAACCCGGTCACGTATCCCTGGATCACCCCGCAAGTGTTTCCCGAGATGGAGAAGGAAAAGCAGTTTGTGAGGGAGCATGCGGGGCTTGATCGCGTTCATATCTTTCGCCGGACGCACGACTGGAAGAATTACCTGCTCAACGCGAACTTCGGGATGATCGAGAAGATTCGGACCACGACGGGCTATGAATCGCTCACATTGCAGCGATACGCCGAGTTTTGCGCGTATCTTGAGGAAGGTGGCCTGCCTTCGCGCGAACTGCCGTTCACCGGCGCGCTTCGGTGGGCCTCAGACAGTGCGTATCCACATATGCTCAACCTTCTCGGAGCGCGGCTGATTGTGGAGGACCCCGGACGCGCTCTCTATCCCGAGCCGGCGCCGCCGAACACGATGCCGAAGGGGTTCAGGCTGAAGAAGGTGTTCTCCGGACAGGTGAATGTCTATGAGAATCCCGACGC
>CAZEBC010000015.1:0-18563 GCA_964510165.1 uncultured bacterium | reverse complement strand
TTCCTGAACGACATCTTCATGCCGGGCTGGCGCGCGCGCATCGGTGGAAAAGAGCTGCCGATATATCGGGCGGATTATCTGTTCATGGCCGTTCCCGTCGAGGCGGGGAGGCATTCCATCGAGGTCGTCTACGCGCCGGGCAGTTTTCGCGCGGGCGGATGGATAAGCGGCGTAAGCATTGTCGCGCTTTCATTTCTGGTCGCCTTCGACATCGTGCGCCGCCGCGCCAAGAGGATGGTGCCGTGGGACAAAGCCGCGGCCAGCTGAGCCGGTTCATTGAAGAAGCCATGAAAGCGGATACACCCTTCAAAGTCAGGCCGGCAAGTCCGGCCGATGGGGCCGCGATCGTCGCGGTCCTGCGAGACATCGAGTGGCTGGTCCACATCAAGGGAGCATCGGACGAGGTTGTTCAGCGGATTGCCCGGCACATCGAACGATGTAATGCCGATGAGAGTCATGCGGTGCTGGTTGCCGAGGACTCGGTAGGCGCGGTGGTCGGATATGTGGCGGTACACTGGCTTCCATATTTGATATTGCCGGGCTGTGAGGGCTATGTGTCGGAGTTGTTTGTGCGCGGGGCGGACCGAGGAAAGGGAGTTGGGAAAACGCTACTCGAGGCCGTCAGGGAATGCGGTCTCGCCCGGGGCTGCTACAGGCTGCACCTCGTGACCGGGCGTGGAAGGCATTCGTACCAGGTTTACAGGAGGCTCGGATGGAAGGAACGGCCCGACATAGCCGACCTAATCCTGCCGCTGAGGCCGGAGTGAATTGGCGGCGGTAGGACTCCCAACGGCGAGAGAGGCGCACACCGTGCGCCCCCACGTAGAGGAGGACAAGTTAGATCGTACAATCCGCTTAGTCGGAGAATCCGTTGCTCTTGATTACTTTTGAGTACCAGTGTCCGCTCTTCTTGATGGTTCGCTTCTGCGTGTTGAAGTCGATGTGAATGATTCCGAACCGGCGGCTGTAGCCGAATCCCCACTCGAAGTTGTCAGTGAGCGACCAGAGGTAATACCCGCGCAGGTCAACCCCTTCCTTGATCGCGCGGTGGCATGACTTCAGGTAATCGCGCACGTATTCGAGGCGGTCGTCGTCGTTGATGCTGCCGTCCGGCTCGACCGTGTCGGGGAAGCACGCGCCGTTTTCAGTGATGTAGAGAGGCGGCAGTTTGTAGTTCTTGTGGAGCCATGTGAGCAGGAGGTAGAGGCCCTCGGGATACACCTCCCACATCTCCGAATATTTCCCTTCGGGGAACACCTGCGACGCCTGGAGGAAGCCGAGGTCGTTGTGCTCCCAGACGCTGCGCGAGTAATTGTTCACGCCGATGAAGTCGAGCGGCTGGGTGATCAGCTTGACATCGGCGGGGTCGAATTGCGGAATGTCGGGGAACGCCTTCACGAGCGCATCGGGATATTTTCCGCGGACGATGGGGTCGAGAAACCACTGGTCGGTGAACGCGCGATAGCGTTCCGCCGCTGCCTTGTCCTCGGACGAATCCGATGCGGGCATGGTCGTTTCCATGTCGAGCGTTATCCCGATCTGGCCGGCGCGGCCGTTCTCGCGAAACGCCTTTACCGCGTGTCCGTGCGCCCTGAGGAGCGTATGGCCGACCTTGAGCATCGTTTCGATATCAGTGACGCCGGGGGCATGGATTCCGAGCGCATGTCCGATGAACGCGATCACGAACGGCTCGTTCAGTGTGATCCAGAATTTCACACGGTCGCCGAGTTTATCGAAAAGGAGCGCCGCGTAGTCGCGAAACCAGAGCGCGGTGTCGCCGTTCGCCCAGCCGCCCAGGTCTTGGAGTGCCTGAGGCAGGTCCCAATGGTAGAGGGTGAGGCACGGCTTTATCCCGGCGGCGAGCAGTTCATCCACGAGCCGGCTGTAGAAGTCCACTCCCAGCTGGTTGACTTTGCCTTTGCCTTGGGGAAGCACGCGCGGCCATGCGACGGAGAACCGGTAGGAGTGGAGCCCCAATTTCTTCATCAGCGCCACGTCTTCTTTGTATCTCTTATAGTGATCGCAGGCCACGTCGCCCGTATCGCCGTTCATTATCTTGTCGGTTGTGTGTACGAACCGATGCCAGATGCTTTCGCCTGCGCCGTCCGCCAGCGGAGAGCCCTCGATCTGATACGACGCGGACGCACAACCCCAGACAAATCCTTTCGGGAACCGGTATTCCGCCATTTTCGCCTCCTTGCGGTCTGGTCTTACCTGGAAGAGATCGCTTTTCCTTCGAGTTGCGGCTTGAAGTATATGCGCGACGGGGTCTCCGCGTCAAGCTGTGCAAGGAGAGACGAAATCTTTGACATCCCCTGGAAAGTCAGATATCATTCATCTGCATTTCATGGAACCACCCCTTTTCGGCCGCCAAACGGGAGATCGTGTATGGACTTGTACCTGAAGGATAAAGTTGCGCTGGTCACTGGCGCCGGTTCCGGTATCGGGCGGATTACGGCGCTGTTTCTTGCAGAGGAGGGCGCGCGTGTCTGTTGTGCCGATTTGTTTGAGGAAAGGGCTGTCGAGACCGCGAGAATGGTAGAAGGTCGAGGCGGAACCGCGATCACGTCGGTATGCGATGTCAGGAATTACGAGCAGGTCGTGAGTATGGTTTCTGGCACGGTGCAATCGTTCGGGCAGCTTGATATCCTTGTAAACAGCGCGGGTGTCGCGGCAGGCGGATTGTTCGCCGATACGATACCCAACGACTGGGCGCTCGAGCTCGAGGTCAACCTCGTCGGTACGATGAATTGCTGTCATGCCGCTGCCGAGCATATGACGAGAAGGAATTACGGCAAGATCGTCAACCTTGCGTCTGACGCGGGCAGGGTGGGAGAGAAGCGAATGGTTGTCTACGGCGCCTCGAAGGGCGGCGTCATAGGGTTTACCAAGTGCCTCGCTGTGGAGATGGCGCGTTTCAAGATCAATGTGAATGCGGTTTCGCCGGGGGTCGTTCGCTCGCCGATGACGGCGTACTTGACCGATGAAATGGCGAAGGAATGGGCGAAATTCTATCCGCTTCGCAGACTGGGCGAGCCCGAGGACATCGCCAACATGATAGTATTTCTGTGCTCGGACAGGACCAGTTGGATGACCGGCCAGATCGTCGGCGTTGACGGGGGCTTCGCGCGGGTTTGAGAAAGAAAGCTTTTCCAACCACCAAGAGGCGCCAAGATGACATGTTCTGTACAAAATATGGTAGAAGGAGGCGGAAATGCTGAAGGCCATAGACGTTCATGCGCATCCGTCAACGCGTGCAGCCGCGAAGAGCATGCTGAAGTATCAGAAGGCGTTGTTGCAGTACTATCAGAAGCGCGAGCTTTCCGATGAGGAGGTGCTCTCGGTCTCGAAGACCGAGCGGGATATGGCGCAGGACTTCATTGACGCGGGAGTCAAGGGAATCATCGTCGCATGGGACGCCGAGACGAACACGGGCCAGCCCGCCACCAGCAACGACTACATCGCCAAGCTGACGAGCGATTATCCCGAGGCGTTCGTCGGCGGATTCGCATGCGTTGACCCGTGGAAAGGCGAGATGGCGATCAAGGAGGTTGACCGCGCGATCAAGGAGCTTAGGCTGATGGGAGTCAAGTTCCAGCAGTCGGCGCAGGCGTTCTTCCCCAACGACCGCCGCTTCTATCCGTTGTGGGAGAAATGCCAGGAACTGAAGGTCCCCGTGATGTTTCATACCGGCACGACAGGCCTTGGCGCGGGCATGCCGGGCGGCATGGGGATTCGCTTGAAATATACCAGGCCCATCCCTTACATTGACGATGTCGCCGCTGATTTTCCGAATCTTCTGATCATCGCATGCCATCCGTCGTGGCCGTGGCAGGATGAGATGATCGCAGTGCTCATTCACAAGTCGAACGTGGTCATGGAACTTTCGGGCTGGTCGCCGAAATATTTCTCGCCCGCGCTGAAGAAGGAGCTTCACAGCCGATTGCAGGACCGGGCGATGTTTGGTTCAGATTATCCGATGATCCCGCACCAGAAGCTTTTCGACGCGTATGCGGCGGAGGGTTATAAGGAGGAGATTCTGGAGAAGATATTCTTGAGGAACGCGCAGAGGATATTGGGGGTGGAGGTGTAAGGAAAGTTCCCTCTCCCGGCGGGAGAGGGTTGGGGTGAGGGGAGAATATAGGGACTCGTGATTTTCAGGTTCAGTAATACAGGCAAACACTAGAAACCGATGGAGGTGGACAATGAAGATGGCGGGACTGTTCATGACGGCAGCGCTGTTGTGCGGGTTGGCTCTGGCTTGTGGAAAGGTCGAGGAGCCCACTCCGGTCAAGGAGACCGAAGAGGTTGAGCAGAGGGAAGTGGTTACTCCGGAGGAGGTAAAGAAGGAGACCGTGGAAGCGCTCGAGGCGGCCAAAGCTTACACTGCCCAGCAGAAAGAGGAATACGAGAAGAGGATGGAGGCCAAGCTTGAGGAACTCAACATTCAGATCGAGGAACTGAAGGCCAAGGCCGAGGAGAGAAAACCGGAGGTCGAAGCTCGTCTCCAGGAAGAGATCAAGGAACTGGAGCAGAAGCGCGAGGCCGCGGCCCAGAAGCTTGAGGAGTTGAAGTCTGCGAGCGAGGAAGCATGGAACGAGCTGAAGAACGAGCTCGACGCAAAGATGCAGGAGTTGGAGGATTTCTTGAAAGGGGTACTTCCGACGACCGAGTGACCAAAGGTATGCCTACCAGCGGGAACCAAGGTCACCGAGAAAGCACCAAGACCTGAGCGGTCTTTAGGAGACCCACATGCTGAAATGGCTGGCAATCGGAATGGGAGTGTTTATCATTGTTACTCGCGGTCCCAGTGTCCTGTTTCCCGGGACCATGAAGCATGTCTGGACTTCATTCGCATCGAAGCATAAGGCTCTGCGCGCGACGGGCGTCGTGTCCCTTATTCTTTCGCTGCTGATCCTAATCGCGGTCGGCAGAGATATCACGGGAGTCAGAGTGGTGATGTGGATACTCGCCATAGTTCTCCTGGCGGGGGGCCTGATGCTTGCGGTTCTGCCGAGGCAATACGGCGCGATGGTCACTTGGTTCATGAAGTTGTCGGACCAGACGATACGCGTGCTTTCGGGAATCGGCGTGATAATAGGCATAATAATATTGATTTTGGGGGCCGCTTATTATTAGTGTAAGTCCGTTTTTCAGCGAAGGTAAGACATGAAGTACAGTGAAGGAAGCATTGGCAGGATATTTGTCATACGGCTGGAGGATGGCGACCGGCTTCCACATCTGCTGGAGGAGTTCGCGAAACAAAAGGGAGTCAGCCGCGCGATGTGCATATTGATCGGCGGGATCGACCAGGGGGGCACAATCGTCGTCGGACCGCGCGAGCGGGACTCGGCGCCGCCCGAGCCTGTGCTGCTTGAACTCGGCGGCGTGCATGAGGTGGCGGGTGTCGGCACGCTCTTTCCGGACGCCGACGGCAAACCCCGCCTGCACATGCACGCGGCTCTGGGGCGAGGAGACAAGACCCACACCGGCTGCATCCGGCCGGGCATCTCGGTGTGGAATCTGGGCGAGGTTATCATGCTCGAGATTCTCCGCAGCCCTGCGGTGAGGCGAAGGGATGCGGCGAGCGGGTTTGATGTTTTGGAGGCGGAGGGTTGACGAAACGCAGTCATGCCTTGTCCGGACGCGCCTTCGCATGAGAAAGGATTTTCTTTTCCGAACTCCGTTGTTGGCGGTCATCCTGATTCCGCTGCTGGTGTTGGAATACGGCGAGGCGTTCACCTTTTATTTTGTCGGCGACGATTTCGGGTTTATCCATACGCTGTTGCGGGATAAGTGGAAACTCTTATGGATGAGCCGCGCTTACTACCATTATTATCCACTCGGAATAACGATAAACGCGTTGCCCGCGCTGTTCGGCTCATTTGAACCCCGATGGTACGTTCTCATCAACTTCGCTTTCTTTCTCTCCTGCTCGCTGCTTGTAGCGAAGGTGTGCCGGGACATCGCAGGACGAGCGCTTGAAGGGGCGTTGGCGGCGTTATTGTTCGCCACGGCTGTGCCGAATTCCGAAGTCATCTACTGGAAGACGGGGAACCAGACCATCGCGATGACGTTCTTCTCAGTGCTCGCCGTCGCGTTCTTTACCCGGTATCTGATCAACAACTCAAGGTGGGCCTTCGCGGCATGTGTCGCCGCATATGCCCTCTCGATGTTATGTATTGAGCAGGGAGTCGTCACGTTCGGAGTGTTGCTTCTGTACGATGTCTTGTTTCACCTGATCCCCCGGTTGAGAAACGGCTCAACCGAAAGGGGGGTGGTGGCTCGGTTTGCGCGCCGGCAGGGCATTCTCCTTGCCGCTCCTATCCTTTTGACGGCGTGGAAACTTGCGCTCGGCCTCGAGATGTCGCCTGCCCCTCTCGCGGTGCGGGATTGGAGGGGAATGGGCGCCGCCGCGGTGAAGACTATAATGCAACTAATTGATTATAACGAAATATTCGTGGATTCTGGCGCTCCTTCATCGCGATACGCGATGATATTTGCGATTGCCGTGTGTGTGTTGGCGGGGCACCTGTATTACACGAGAAGCCGCGCGGGCTTGTTTTTTCTTGGAGCTTCGCTGGGCTCGTTGCTGGTCATCTTCATCGGGACCGGCTCTCCTAATCCCCGCTACTTCTGCTTGCCGCTCGCATTCTATGCCTGCTTTCTGGCCTTGTTCATGGGTGACGTCGTCGCCGGGACGGTCGGAATGCTGCGCGCGCTGTTGCAACGGACGGGCTTTAGCGTTTCGGGTCATATGGCCGGCTGGCTGAGCCATGCGATTCTCGTCGCGGTTTCTCTTGCGGTGGTGTTTGTGGGGCTCAGCGGCAATCTGGCGAGACGGGACTACTGGAAGGCTGCCTCGACGATAGAGCGAAACGTGGTGGAGTCGGTGGAGAGATATGTTGTGACGGGTCAATTTCGCCGTGACAGGAAGGTGTTCCTGCTCGATGCGCCTGATGCCATTTGGTCTCCGAGATACTCGACGTTCTACGTGGGCAGCAATTCACTCGGTCAAGACCTGGGCTTGAGGCTCGGGAAGAACATTGAGCGCGTATCGCTTGTCTCAAGCGCTGCGGTATTGGAAATGAGCGTCCGGGGCGAGCGCGTGTACTACCGGACGCTTGGGCGCGAGAGAATGCTGGAGCGCGAGGATATCGATAGGCTTGTCTCGAGCGGGCATCTCGTTTTGCGTTTTCTCCCGTCGCTCATGACGGTACGGCCGCTAGGGTAGGAAGTGGTCGGGTTGAGGCGCGGCATCGCGAGCGCAACGAAAGCCAAGGTCGCCATGTCGGGTGACGGGTTCGAAATCAACGCGGTTTGACGACCTGAGGATGAACGCATCACCCAGGCTTTGCCAGGAGCCGCCCCGCGCGACGCGGCCGAAGCCGGAGGGCGGACCGGTGGGGTTCTCGGCAGGGCTCTTGTGGTAGTAGTCGGGCGCGTACCAATCGTTGCACCATTCCCAGACGTTGCCATGCATATCGTAGAGGCCCCATGCGTTTGGCTCGAAACTGCCGACCGGTGCGAGGCTGGACCATCTGCCTTGCGGGTCCTTGCCTGTATAGTTTGCCTGGGCCTCGCTTATTGTCTTGCCGACGTTATACCATGTTGTGGCGCCGGCCCGACAGGCGTATTCCCATTCGGCCTCTGTCGGCAGGCGCTTGTGTGCCCATTGCGCGTACGCGGCTGCGCCGTACCAGCTCACCTCGACAACCGGATGATTGGCATAGCCGGGTTTCGGTACAAACCAGCCCTCGCGCTGCTCGATGAGACAGTCATCGTCTTCGAGGTCGAGCCAGGCAAATCCGCCCTCGTGTTGGTTGCCCATCTCGCTTAGAAACTCGGAGAATTCGCCGTTCGTCACCTCGTATCTGTCCATGTAGAACGCGCTGACACGGACCTTGTGGGGAGGAGATTCGTCCGTCTCGCCGGGGCCGACTTCGCTTCCCATAATGAATTCGCCGCCCGGAATGAGTCTCATTCCCGCGGGCGCGGTCTGTGTGGTTTCGGTGCTTCTGACGCCGGATGTGGCTATCAGGGCCGTCAGCAGCACCGCAGATAAGAGCAGAGCCGACTTCGACACGAGACACCCTTTATTGTTTTCCCGCCATCGCCATCAGGGAGTCCCACGCGTTGTCGATTTCCTCGTTCGTCTTCAGGACGTCGAAAAGGAAATTGCGCGTCATCGTTCCCTTCTGCTGTTCATCCTTCAGGATGCGCCACGTGTCGGTATTCTTCAAGAACTCGACGCATCGGGCCATTGTTGCTTCGTCGGGGATGCGCTTCTCCCTGACTACGCAGGCGCCGAGGAATTCGCCAGCAGCGTATCCCATGCTCATCCCGCTGAGGATGCCAGAGCCGCCCTTTGCGCCCACCTGGCCGGCGGCGTCTCCCACCAAAACGAGTCCCGGGCGCACGAAATCTTCGACCGGTCCGTCGAAAATGATCCTATCCTCGCTCGTGAGCACGTATGACGCGTTCTTCAGGCGCTCGCGCAATATCGGGTGATTCTCCCGATGGCGTTCCCAGGCGGCTCGTATGTCGGCGTTCTGAGCCGCCGGACTTCGGTCCCAAAGAGTGATGCCGCATTCCGCGCTGGAGCCGCCTTTCGGGAATATCCATATTGCGCCTGCCGGTTCGGTGAGGAGCATGAATTCGAGCACGTCCACGTCAGGGATGTCGGCCCCTTCCACAACGACCTTGTAAGATGCGCAGAGTACGGGAGCGGGCAAGCGGGCAAGACGCCTCAGCGGCGACCCGTGGCCGTCGGCGCCAATAACTGCCTTGCACTGGAGGCGCAGGCGGCGGCCCTCCGATATGCATTCGAGCCCACACACCTGCTCCTGCTCGTTGACGATCAGGTCTTTGGCCTCAGTGTTTAAGGCAAGCCTGGCGCCGGAACTCACGCACGCGCGGGCGATTTCATGCACGAAGGGGCGATACTCGATCATGAGCGATTCATAGTCCATGTTGAGGAGTGCATGTTTCTTACATGAGGGGCTGTAGACTCTTCGACGTTTGCTTGAGGCATTGACGAGCGAGTCGGGAAGCGGCTTGCCGAGGATGCGTTCCACAACGGCGTTGTTGCGCCTGATGACTTCGCCCTTGACCTTCATGGCGACTTCGGGAGCGGCCTCGAGGATGAGCGTGTGCGCGCCGGACCTGGCCGAAGCGGCGGCCGCAGCCAGCCCAGCGACTCCGGCGCCTACCACGATGACGTCATATGACGGTTCGAATTTCATCGCGCCTCCGTTGGCCTTTGATATTCGTGGCTTTTCTGGTAGATTATAGATTCAGCTCACAACGATGTCAACGACGTGGCGGGCGATAGCCGGATGACATGCCTGCTCTTCATGCAGAGGAGACCCGATGATTGACATATTGATCGCACACGGAGACGTATTCACGATGGCAGGTGACGGCGTGGGGTATATTGGGGACGGCGCAGTCGCCATTCAGGGGAACAAGATTGTTGATGTCGGTCCGTCGGACAAACTCCAGGCGAAACATGGGACAGCCAAGAAGGTTATTGATGCGAGTATGAAGGCCGTGCTGCCGGGCCTGATTGACGGACATCTGCACACTGTGATTGCGATTCTGCGCGGGCTTGGACAGGATGCTCCCACGTGGCACGAAGGGGTTGACCCGTTCTTTGAGCAGCTCACGCCGGACGCCGTGCTTGCCGGCGCCCGGCTTTCGGCCATCGAGGCCGTGCGCGCCGGGACGACTACATTTGGCGATTACGGCCCGGGCATGCTTATCGCACTGCCGTTTTATGAAAAGCTGGGAATTCGCGCCACGGTATGCAGCCTGATAAGTGAAGTGCCGCCGGTCGAGAGCATTTTGAAAGAAGGCGAGCTTTATCCTTTCGAGCCTTCGATTGGCGAGTTCAGGCTTCAGGAGAACCTTGAGTTGATTGACAAGTGGAACGGCGCCGCGAGCGGACGGGTCACCGTGATGCTCGGGCCGCAGGGCGCCGACTATTGCAGCATCGCTTTGTTGGAGAAGATAAAGGAGACGGCGGAGAAGCATGACCTCAAGATTCACATGCACATCGGGCAGGGTGACCGCGAGATGCTCCAGATGAAGAACCGATACGGGAAGCGGCCGGTTGATTTCCTGGAGCAGATCGGCTATCTCGATGAGCGATTGGTGGCCGTTCACATGGTCAAGTGCACAGACGAAGAGGTTGAAAGGATTGCACGGAGCGGCGCATCAATGGCCTTCTGTCCGTCGAGCCTCATCATCTGCGACGGCATCGTGCCGCCGGCCGATGTGTTCCTGCGGGCGGGCGGGACCGTATGCCTCGGGACCGACGAGACCAGCTCGAACAATGGCACGAACATTTTCAGCGAGATGAAGCTGGCCTCGCTCACGCTCAAGATGAAAGCGGGGGACCCGTCGTTTCTTCCCGCATGGAAGGCGCTCAGGATGGCCACGATCGAGGGGGCGGCGGCCCTCGGGCTTGCCGACGAAGTCGGCTCTCTGGAACCGGGCAAGAAGGCGGACGCGATATTGATAGACTTGAAGAAGCCGAGCATGATGCCGGCGCTTCGAGAGCCTGTGCGCAACATCGTGCCCAACCTCGTTCTTTCGGCTCGGGGCGACGAAGTAGCGATGTCGATCATTGACGGGAAAGTCATATACGAGGATGGGAAGATTCAAACGATAGACGAAGAGGAACTGCTCAAGGAGGTCCAGGCGACAGCCGAAGAAGTGAACCAGCAGGCCTCACAGGAAGTGTTGAAACGTAAGACATATCAATATCAACTGACTGCTCAGGGCAAGTATTGAATCGAAAGCGGGAACCATGCGAACTCTTGATCTCGACGGACTTATCCCCGCAACCGTGACTCCGATGACCGACGCATATGAGGTTGATGAGGGCGCGCTGAGACATTATATCCGCTGGATTATGTCATTCGAGGGCCTGAAAGCGGTGGCGGTCAATATGGATACCGGCGAAGGCCCTCACCTGACGAGGGAGGAGAGAAGAAAGGTTCTTTCCATATGGAAGGAGGAAGTTGGGAAGCGGCTGCCGGTGCTGGCCGGTGTGGGCGGGCCTTCGAGCGCAGACGCAGTTCGCCAAGCTCGCGAGGCCGAGCAGGCTGGCGCGGACGGACTTGTCATCTTTCCGATCCCTGCCTATATCGGGACGCCTCTGCCGCACGAGATTCCGCTCAGACATCACGAGGCGGTCGCGTCGGCGACGGGGCTGCCGCTCGTGCTTTTCCAGTTGCAGCCGGACCTGGGCGGCGTCATTTTCAGCGAGCAAACACTCAGGCGGCTTCTGGAGATCGAGTCGGTGATTGCGATCAAGGAAGCCTCGTTCGATGCGGTCACATTTGTCAAGACCGTGGAGGCAGTCGGGCGCGCTTCTCGCAAGATATCGGTCCTCACCGGCAACGACAATTTCATACTCGAATCGTTTTTTCTCGGAGCCGACGGCGCGCTCATCGGGTTTGGCACGGTCGCCGTCGCCGAGCAAATCCAGATGATACGCCTCGCGATGGACGGCAGATATCCTGAAGCTCTCGACACGTACAGGAGCAAGATACGGCCGCTTGTCAACGCTGTTTTTGCTTCGCCGGTGAGAGACTACCGCGTTCGACTGAAAGAGGCGCTGGTGTTGCAGGGCGTCCTGCCAAGGGCGGTGGTGCGTCCGCCACTGCTTCCGCTCGAGGAAGCTGAGAAGCTGAAACTTGGCCGAACCCTCAAGGAACTCGGGATGATTGGATAGGAGTCCGCGATGAGTTTTGATTATAAGACGTTGGAAGATATATCGGAGGACTGCAAGCGGAGGCATCTTGAGATTGTCTTTGATCGGGAAACCGACATATTGTATGAGCCGCTTGAGATTGCCGGTCGCACGCTTGGGAACCGGGTTGCGGTTCATCCGATGGAGGGAAGCGACGCGACTGGTGACGGCAAGCCGAGCGAACTGACGCTCCGCAGATGGAAGCGGTTCGCCGAAAGCGGCGCCAAGCTGATATGGGGCGAGGCGGCGGCGGTCGTTGCGGAGGGCCGGTCGAATCCGCGCCAGCTCTTGTTGAACGAGCGTAACAGGGCCGAATTCAAGGAACTCGTCACACGGACGCGGGCGGCGCATCGTGAGAGATTTGGTTCGGTTGACGACCTGCTTGTCGGAATCCAGCTCACACATGCGGGCCGCCACAGCTTTGAGAAGCCGGCCATACTGTTTCATTCGCCGGTGCAGGACGCATTTACTTTTCTCGATAAGCTCACGCGGGCGCCGCTTCCGGCGGATTATCCGGTTGTGACCGACGAATACCTGGAGCGGCTTGAGGATGAGTTTGTGAGTGCGGCGGTCGTGGCCAGGGATTGCGGCTTTGATTTTGTCGATGTGAAGCAATGTCACACGTACCTCCTGAATGAACTGCTTGCCGCGCGGGAGCGGCCCGGCAAGTACGGGGGCAGTTTGAAGAACCGGCGGAGCTTCATCCGCAACGTGGTGATGAGGATTGACGAGGCGGTCCGCGGGGAGCTCCTCATCGCGTCCCGACTGAACGTGTACGACGGAGTTCCTTTCGTGAGAGACATCAAGACGGGCATGGGGAGCCCGATGAAGTGCGAGATTCCATACCGGTGTGGCTGGGGAGTGGACGCGCGCAATCCGGGCAAGGAAGACCTCAGCGAGCCCAAGAAGCTCGTAGATATGCTCAGCGGACTCGGGGTGAAGATCTTCAGCATCAGCATTGGCAGCCCGTACTGGTGTCCGCATCTTCTGCGTCCCTACACAAGACCGGTTGAGGGCGGATATGAGTCGCCCGAACATCCGCTGGTGAGCATTGACCGCTTGTTCCGCCTGACGAATGACATGCAAAGGGCGTTTCCTACCGTGCCGATGATCGGCGCGGGCTACAGTTGGCTGAGGCAGTTCATGCTCAACGCCGCCGCCGCGAACGTTGCCCGTGGAAACGTGACGATTGCGGGGTTCGGACGCGGCGCGCTCGCGTATCCCGATTTCGCCGCCGAAGGACGCAGTGGAACGCTGGACCCGAAGAAGGTCTGCCTTGCCGACAGCATGTGTTCAAATATGCTGAGGGGCTTTGACAAGGGCAGCCGGAAACTGCCGACCGGTTGCCCGGTCAGGGATCGGACGTATGCAGAGGTGTACAAGCAGATGAAGTAGGGATTGGTCATTGGGGCGGGAGGTCATCGTCGTCCTCCGGTCTGTCGACTCCGGCCATGTCTGTCCAGTAATGGACGGCCTTGCTTTCGTAGGGATATTCCTTGGGGTTTCGGTCAGAGAAATGCCGCTCTGCGCGCTGCACGAGCGCCATGAGCGCGTCTTCGAGCTCCTGGCGCTTGCGTTCGATCTCTTCCATGGTTGCACTCGAATCCACCCGTAGAGGCTCGCCGATGAAGAACACGAATTCGTTGAATGGAAGGGGAACGATCGTGTTGTCCCATGTGGGCAAGAGTATCTTCCGTTTTGCCCATGCCTTGACGGGATAAATGGGCGCGCCTGACTCCTTCGCGATGACGATTGCGCCTTTTTTGACCTTGTATTTTGGTCCGCGCGAGCCGTCCACCGTGATGCCGAAGAGGATCTTTTCATTTGAGCGGATATAGTCTATGACTTCGGACAGCGCATCGGAGCCTGCCATCGAACTGCCGCCGCGAACCGGGATGAAGCCCATCCTCTTGACGATCGTGGCCATGATCTCGCCCTGGTCGCTCTTGCTGACCATGGTGACCACATTATAGTTGCGGAAGGTGAAGGGAACGAGGATAACATCCTGGTGCCAGATAGCGCCCACAATGCTGCGGCCTTCGTCATACGCCTTCAGTATGGACTTGTAGTTGTAGAAGACGCGCTTGCTCGTCAAAAATACGAAGTGCATGTACGCCTTGTAAATGGGGGGGAAGAGGAACAGGAGCGCCCGAACGACGGGGTGTACTCTACGGTGTTTTGCCTTTGCCATGGAACGATGGTGCCTGGACTTCTCTGCAATCGGCGAGGCGTCAATACATTCTCAAAGAGGGGTTAGAAAAAACGCGCGGGAAAATGTGCGAATGAATTCGCCCCGCCGCCCCGTTACGGGAGAGCCTCTATGGAAGGTTCATTGCGCCTGTTCGATATATTTGCGGGTAACCCTTACATATTTTTCCGCCCAGTACCGGTTTTGAGCGGCCTCTTCGTCGGATAGCTGGCGAGTTATCTTCGCTGGCACACCTACCACCATGCTGCGTGGCGGGACCTTCGTGTTTGGCGGCACGAGCGCGCCCGCTCCGATGACCGACTGGCGGCCTATGACGACGCCGTTCATCACAATTGCGCCCATGCCGACGACGCATTCATCCTCGATAGTGCAGCCGTGCAGGTTGACGCCATGGCCGACGGTCACGTAATTGCCAACTATGCAGGGCCATTCATCAGCCACGTGCATGATGGAGTTATCCTGGATGTTGCTGCATTCGCCGACGCGGATGTCGTTGATATCGCCGCGCAGGACGCAGTTGAACAATATGCTGGCTTTATCCCCGATCTCGACGCCGCCGATGATCTTTGCGCCTTCCGCGATGAAGGCGGTCGGCGCGATGCGGGGCGTACGGTCGCCATAATTGATGATCATGTTACAGTTCTGTTATGGGTTTGTCTCCGCCGCCTCCCCGAAGACCTGTGCGAGCGTGGCGCAGATTTCGCCGAGGGTGACGTAATTCTCGACGCATTCGATTATGGGCTCCATCAGGTTTTCGGTGTTGGATGCCGTGTCCTTCAGTCGCTTGAGCGACTTTTCGGCTGCGGCCTGGCTGCGTTCCGAGCGAACCTTTCTGAGCGAATCGATCTGTTCGGCCTGTATTTTCGGGTCGACCTCGAGGAGTTTATCGGGGGGCGCCTCTTCGGTCTGGAACTTGTTGACTCCGACGATGACCTTCTCGCCGCTCTCGACAGCCAACTGGTACCGATACGAGCTGTCCTGAATTTCCTTCTGCATATAGCCGTTCTTGATGGCGGCTATCGCGCCGCCCATCGAGTCGATCTTATCCAGGTACTCCTTGGCCTTGTGCTCGATCTCATTCGTGAGGTCATCGATGAAATATGAGCCTCCCAGGGGGTCGATCACGTCCGCGACTCCGCTCTCATAGGCAATGATCTGTTGAGTGCGCAACGCCAGGCGGACGGCCTCTTCGGTCGGCAGGCAGAGGGCTTCGTCGCGCGAGTTGGTGTGGAGCGACTGCGTGCCGCCGAGCACCGCGGCCAGCGCTTGAAGGGCGACGCGGACCACATTGTTTTCGTGCTGTTGCACAGTGAGCGTGCAGCCTGCGGTCTGTGTGTGGAAGCGCAGGCGATGCGAGTTCGGATTCTTGGCGCCGAAGCGTTCTTTGGTAATGCGCGCCCAGAGTCTTCGGGCGGCCCTGAATTTGGCGATTTCCTCGAAGAAGTTGTTATGGGAATTGAAAAAAAACGACAGTCGTCCCGCGAAATCGTCCACATCAAGGCCCGCCTCGACGGCCGCCTCCACGTACGCGATCGCGTTCGCCAAGGTGAATGCGATTTCCTGTACCGCTGTCGAGCCTGCCTCACGGATATGATATCCGCTGATGCTGATCATGTTCCAGCGAGGCATGTTCTGCGTGCAATACTTGAAGATGTCGGTGACCAGCCGCATTGACGGCGAGATGGGGAAGCGGTGGGTCCCCCGCGCGACGTATTCCTTGAGGATATCGTTCTGGATGGTGCCGCCGAGTTGGTCGAGCGGAGTGCCCCTCTTCTTTGCAAGTGCGACATACATGGCGAGGAGAATGCCGGCGGTCGCGTTGATGGTCATCGAGGTAGTGACTTTTTCCAGGGGAATCTGGTCGAACAGGATTTCCATGTCCCGGAGCGAATCGATGGCGACGCCAACCTTGCCGACCTCGCCGTCCGCCAATGGATGGTCGGAATCGTAGCCGATCTGAGTGGGCAAGTCGAACGCTATGCTGAGTCCGGTTTGGCCGTGGTCGAGGAGGAAGCGATAGCGGCGATTCGACTCCCGGGCGTTGGCGAAGCCCGCGTACTGGCGCATCGTCCACAGGCGGCCCCGGTACATGGTGGGCTGGATTCCGCGCGTATATGGGAACTCTCCGGGGAATCCGAGGTCTCTCTGGTAGTCGATGCTCTGGATATCGAAGGGCATGTACGCACGCTTCAATTCGATTCCTGAATCGGTCATGAATTTTTCGGAGCGCTCGGGGAACTTGCTGAGTACTTTGCTCAGTATCTTATCTTCCCATTGCTTGAATTGTTTTTCGAGTTCTTGCATGTTCATCGCGCGTATCCTTTCGGGTTTGGAGAACGAAAAACGCTTGGGCGAGGCGGAATCAATCGCCGATGACAACGAGGGGAGCGCCCTCGTTGACCGTCATGTCTTTTGAAACCTTCACTTCCTTAATCGTTCCCTCGCGAGGTGAGACGACATTGTTCTCCATCTTCATGGTCTCGATCACCAAGATCACGTCGCAGACCTTTACCCTATCGCCGACTTTCACCTTCACGTCGATAATGAGGCCCGGGAGCGGGGCTTTGACCGTGGTGAGTCCGCCCACGGTCACTACTGTGGCGCTGCCCTGCGGCGCGGCGGCGGGGCAGACCGGCTGCGCCTCGCCGACCTTCATCATCTTCGGGATTTCCACCCTGGAGAGGTCATTTATGCCGACCTCATATTGCGTTCCGTTGACGTTGACAAGAGCGCCTTCGCTGCTGACTCTGGTAACCTCCACCAGGTAGACTTTTCCATTTAAAAGCAACTCGAATCTTCTCACCTACATATGCCTCCGTGTTTGTTTGCAGGCTGAAAGCCTGCGCTTCGGTTCAATCCGCAATTATAAAGGGATGTTCCCGTGTTTTTTGGGCGGATTCGTGTCGCGCTTGTTTCGGAGCATTTCAAGCGCGCGTATGAGCTTTGGCCTGGTAGCGCTCGGTTCAATCACTTCATCAATATAGCCCTGCTGGGCCGCGATGTAAGGACTTGCGAATTTTTCGCGATACTCATCAATGAGCTTCTTTCGGGCTGCCTCACGGTCCTCGGCGTCTCCTATTTCCTTTCGGAAGACGATATTGACGGCGCCCTCGGGCCCCATGACCGCGATTTCGGCGGAAGGCCACGCGTAGTTGATATCGCAGCGGACGTGTTTGGAGGACATGACGCAGTAGGCGCCGCCGTAGGCCTTTCGCGTTATCACTGTTACGCGGGGTACCGTCGCCTCACAATATGCGTACAGCAGCTTCGCTCCGTGGATGATGATACCGCCGTATTCCTGGCTGGTTCCAGGCAGGAAACCTGGCACGTCTTCAAAAGTTATGATTGGGATATTGAAGGCGTCGCAGAACCTGACAAAGCGCGCTCCCTTGATGGAAGCATTAATGTCGAGGCATCCGGAGAGCGCCATCGGCTGGTTGGCGACAATGCCCACGGATTTTCCGCCCAGCCTCGCAAAGCCGACGATAATGTTTCGCGCGTAGTTGGCGTGAACCTCGAGGAATCTGCCGTCATCGACGACCGACCGGATGACATTGTACATCTCATACGATTCCTTGGGGCTGTCGGGTATGATGGTGTTCAGCGAATCATCCGTGCGGTCGGCCGGGTCGCCTGTGGGCGCAACCGGGGGGTCCTCCATGTTGTTTTGGGGGAGGTATGACAGCAGTTCCTTCACCATCTGCAGACAGCTTTGCTCGTCGGCCATGGCGAAATGGCAGACGCCGCTACGCGTCGAGTGGGTTTGAGGGCCGCCGAGGTCCTCCTTGGTCACTTCTTCGAAGGTTGTCGCCTTGATGACTTCGGGCCCGGTGATGAACATGTAGCTCGTCTTGTCCACCATGAAGATGAAATCCGTCAGAGCGGGCGAATACACCGCGCCGCCGGCGCAAGGCCCCAGGACCACCGATATCTGGGGGATCACTCCCGAGGCGAGCGTGTTTCTGAGGAATATGTCGGCATAGCCGGCCAGGCTCTCGACCCCTTCTTGTATGCGGGCGCCGCCGGAGTCGCACAGGCCGATGATTGGAGCGCCATTGCGCATAGCCATTTCCATGAGCCTGCACACCTTTTCCGCGAATGCTCGCCCGAGCGTGCCGCCCACGATTGTGAAATCCTGGGCGAACACGTAGACAAGCCTTGCGGCTATGGTTCCGTAACCGGTCACTACGCCGTCGCCGAGGTATTTCTTCTTGTCCATGCCGAAGTGAGTGCAACGATGGGTGACGAATGACCCGATCTCGGTGAACGAATCTTTGTCCAGCAAGAGATCGATTCTCTCGCGGGCCGTGAGCTTTCCCTTTTCATGTTGTTCATCAATACGCGGCTGACCGCCGCCCAGCAGGGCCTCATCCCGTAATTTTTTCAGTTTCTCCAACTGTTCCGCTGTCGACATTGGGGGTCTCCCTCAGGAATCACTGTCTGTGTTTAATGTAACTTCCTGTATGGTAACAGCTTGTGAATATCGAGGGTTTGCAGGACATGGCTGCAAACGCCTTTCTTCCACTACGTCGCTGATGATATGCGCCAGAAATCGCTTGCGGAAAACTTAAGCGTGGGGCGAGTTTTCAGGCT
>CAZEBC010000014.1:21424-42183 GCA_964510165.1 uncultured bacterium | reverse complement strand
AGATGCCGACCTCGTGCGAGATGATATGTTCCATTCGGATGGCCTCCGACTTGCGGTTTCGGACAGCGGCTATGCCTCAGGGTCAACGGATTTCGGCTTCAATAAGATTACAATAAAGGCGCCGGAATGAGCAACCGCCGGGCCGGCCGATCGAGAGGATGATTCAACCGCGAAAGCGCGAAGGGCGCAAAGGAGAGGATTTTCGAAGGTTCACAATGGTTTGACGCATGTGAATACAGTCAATTCAGTATCACCCAAATGAACCAATTGCTCGGTGACCTCGAAGCCCGATTGTTTCAGTAAACCTCGCCATGTGTCCAGCGAAAACAGGCCGATGGTGTGCAGGTCGTGCTCGATGGTCAGCACCCCATTATTGCGAATAAGGTAGACGAACGTGGTCTCGAACGTGTCGTCGTGGGGGTTCGGGTCGTAATTGTTCTCCATGATCGCCACGTCCAGATCGGGTTCTTTGATTGTTGAGACGGCGGTGGCGTTCTGCTTGAAGCGCTCTTTTACATACTCGGCGAACGCGAGCATGACCCCTCCGGGGTGGAGATGTCGATAGGCGGTCTGGAACGCGGCCAGCAGGTCTTCCTTTGTCGTCATATAGGCGATGGGATCGTTCATGAAGACTGCGTCGAATGTGCGGTTCAGATCGAGCGTCCTCATATCGCCGAGATGGAACGCGCATTCGGGATTCAGTTTTCTTGCCTGGGCGAGCATCGGCTCGCTGATGTCGACACCGGTCACCTCGAATTGCTTCTTGAAGTGGAATGTGTGCTTGCCGCTGCCACATCCTACGTCGAGGAGGGAGCGGACTTCGGTCCGGGCGAACGTACGGATCAGCGAAATGAATGCCTCGCTTTCCTCTCTATATTCTTCGAGCGTTCCCCAAAGCGGCCACAGCCAGGCGAGGTCGTTATAAAGGCGGTTGGTTTTGGGGGTGAATTTCATAGGTCGGCGGCCAAAGTTCTTTTAACCACCAAGGACACCAAGAACCCCATGCGAAGCGGTATTCCCAACTTGACCGAGTGCTGCGCCGGTTTGTCAACTTTGCGGCGAGATGGAGCGGTGCGTGAAGACGAGCGAGTCGGTGACGCCCGCTATCTTGAGGGCCTTGTACGCCTCGCTGCGCATGCCGGTGATTACCAGCTTCTTTCCACGGGCTTGCGCCTGGTCGACCAGGGTGCGAAACGAGGTTATGCCGTCGGCGGTCACGCGGTTGACGCCCGAGAAGTCAAGAACCAGTTCGGTGGCCGCGTCGGAAGGCGCGGTTTCAAGCCTTTCCAGAATCGGCCAGGCGGCCTTCGAGTCGAACCGTCCCGTCACGGCGTGTTGAATGGCGTCGTTTTTCTTCTTGGTCATTTGTGTTCCCCCCTCCATCTTGGGCGCAGCCACACCGAAGCGTGACGCCCCTGCAATTTGTGTTACATCGCTTGTTCTTCTTTTTTCCCTCACCCCAACCCTCTCCCGGAGGGAGAGGGCGAATCTTATAGTTTTCCGAAGTATGCGCGCTGGAAAAGCTCGTCTATTTCGTCGACCATCGGGTAGCGCGGGTTGGAGCGGCTGCTCGGGTCGTCGAACGCCTTGTCGATGAGATCTGGCAGCGCTCTCTGAAATTCCTTTTCGGAAATCCCCAGCCCCTTGATCGTAGTCGGCACGTTGCACGTTTTCAGAAGCTCAAGGATTGCCTCGATCAGCGCGTTCACCTTTTCGGAAGTGCTCTCGCCTTTCAGTCCCGCAAAGGTCGCGGCCTCGGCGTATTTCTTGTCGGCCACGTAGGCTTTGATGTTGGGATGCGGCATGAATTTGGTCGGCGTCGAGGCGTTGTATTTGACGGTGTAAGGCAGAAGCACACCGTTTGCTCTTCCATGCGGGATATTGAACGTCGCCCCGAGGCTGTGGGCGAGCGCGTGATTGACCCCGACGAACGCATTGCTTATGGCAATCCCTGCGATGCACGATGCGTTGTGCATATTCTCGCGGGCCTCGTAATCGCTCGGGTCGTTGAAGGCGCGCGGAAGGTAATTGAACACAAGCCGTATCGCCTGGAGCGTGAGCGAGTCGGTGTAGCGCGACGCGGCGATGGAGACATGCGCCTCGAGCGCATGCGTGAGCACATCCATGCCGGTGTCCACGGTGACGGCGGGCGGCAGGTGCATTACGAGCGTCGGATCGACTATGGCCATGTCGGGCACAAGCGAGTAATCGCTCAGCATTATCTTGCGGCGGGTTTCGCAATCGGTGATGACGGCGAACGGAGTCACCTCGGCGCCGGTGCCGCTGGTGGTCGGCACGGCCACGAGGCGAGGCCGGTCGGGCGAAGGCGCGGGGTATTCGGTCACGCGTTTGCGCGGGTCGAGGAACGGCAGCGCGAGTTCCTCGAACTTGATTTCCGGGTGTTCGTAGAACAGACGCATCGCCTTGGCGGCGTCAATCACGGAGCCGCCGCCGATGGCGATGATGTGGTCGGGCCGATAATTGTTGAGGACGCGGACGCCGTTGAGGACGGTGGCGAGCGTCGGTTCGGGTTCGACCTCCGAGAACGCATGCACATGGATGCTCTGGTTCAGGAACGAGCGCACAATGTCAATGTGGCCTCGCTTCTCGGCGCCCTTTGTGCTAATGATGACCGTGGTTTCCGAGTTGATGCCTCGCAGATTTTCGAGGGAGTTGAAATTGAAATAGATCTGGTTGGGGAGGCGGAACCATGCGTTGCCCGGCGTACGGCGCGCCACGCGCTTTATGTTCATGTAATGGTAAATATTCAGGTTGTCCATCGTGATGTTGCCGCCTCCTGTGCCGCAGCCGAATGAGAACGTGGGCGAGAGATCGTTGTACACGCCGCCGAGTCCGCCTATTGTCGCAGGCGAATTGACGACGATGCGGCCCGCGTTCAGATTCGCGGCGAACCGCTTGATGACGTCTTCATCGGTTGCGAATATGGAGGCGGTGTGGCCGAGTCCGCCGCTGTAGCTGATGTCCAGGCACACATTTATCGCGTCTTCCTCGGAGTTGACGGGTATCACGCCGAGCACCGGAAACAGCTTTTCGACGGAAAGCGGATGGCCGGGCCCGACGCCCTTGAGCGGTGCGATGATGAGGCGCGCCTGGGGGGACATCTCGATGCCGCACTGCCTCGCGATGTCCTGCGCGCTCTGGCCGACGGCGAGCGGATGCATCATCCCGGTTTCCTGATGGATGACGGTTCGCTCGAGTCTGCGGACTTCATCGTCGCTGGCGATATGCGCGCCGAGTCCCGCGAATTTCTCGATTACCTCGTCATATATCTCTCTGTCGATCGCAATCGTCTGTTCAGACGCGCACACCGTTCCGTTGTCGAATGTCTTCGAAACGATGATATCCACGACCGCCATGTCTATGTCGGCGCTCTTGTGAAGATAACACGGAGTGTTGCCCGCGCCTACGCCGAGTGCAGGCTTGCCCGTGCTGTAAGCGGCCTTCACCAGGCTCGTGCCGCCGGTCGCGTCAACCAGTTGAATGTCAGGGTGTCTGAACAGATACTGCGTATCCTCGACGGTAGGCTCCTCGATGCATGAGATGACTCCCTCGGGAGCGCCCGCCCGGGCGGCGGCTTCAGCCATGACGCGGGCCGACTCGAGGCAGCATTTGGCTGTACGGAAATGCGGCGAGAAGATGAGCGTGTTGCGCGTCTTGAGACACGTGATGCACTTGAACAGAACGGTGCCGGTCGGATTGGTGATGGGCGTGATAGAGAGGATGACGCCGATGGGCTCGGCCACCTCCATCAGGTTGCGCTCGGGATACTCGCGTATCACGCCGACGGTGCGCTTGTCCTTGATGTGATTCCAGACGAACTCGGTCGCGACGAAATTCTTGAGGACCTTGTCCTCGAAGATGCCGAGCTTGCTCTCATCGACCGCGAGCCGCGCGAGTTTCTTGGCGTTGCGAAGGCCCGCCATCACCATGGCCTTTGCGACCGCGTCCACCTGTTCCTGCGAGAACTGTGAGAACTCGGCGGCGGCAAGCTTGGCGCGCTCGACCAGCCGGTCGAGATAAGCCTTCCGTTCCGGTGTCAGTGGTTGTTTCGCGTGACGAACGCTCATGTCCTCATCCCCCCTAGGTGAGCAAGGCGTGTCCGGCTTCCATTGCACATGAAAGAAACCGGATGTCTCTTCGGCGGGACAACCCCCCGATCCACACGAGCCATGCGTGCCAAATTATATCACAGTTTTCGCCAGGATGCTCGTTCGCGGCCCAGCGCGGCCCATTTCCTTCGTTGACTTTGAAAATTGGCGAATGTATAATGGGGTCAAGAGTTTTGCCCTTCTAGAACACAGCACGGCAGAACCGCACACAAAGCCCTGGAAAGCAACCACGGATTTCACTGATTGCACGGCGCAGCGTAGCCGCAACCGAAGCTTCCTCATCCTGCCCTCTCCCAGTGGAAGAGGGTTGGGGTGAGGGGGATTGAGTATAGTATTCGTATAGTGTCCTCGGATACATCAATAGCAATTCATGGATTAACTATGGCCCAGCATATAGAAAAGATGAAACGGTTTGAGGGGCCGGAAAAGCCGATTCCGCCCGCGCTCAAGGCGCTGGTGGACCCGACGCGCGTTCCCAGACACATCGCCGTCATCATGGACGGCAATGGCCGATGGGCCAAGCAGAGGAGGCGTCCTCGCGTTGCCGGACATCGCGCCGGAGTCGGCGCCGTGCGCGAAGTGGTGGAGGGCGCCCGCGAACTCGGGATACGGTATCTGACGCTTTACACGTTCTCAAGCGAAAACTGGAAGCGCCCCAAAAGAGAGGTGTCGGCGCTGATGGGGCTGCTCAGCAAGTTCATGAAAGATGAACTTGACGAGATGCTCCATTACCGCATCGGGATGAAGGTGATCGGCCGGCTCGAGATGCTGCCCGAAAAGCTGCGGGAAGAAATACGCGACACGATGGAGAAGACCGCTCATTGCGACAAGATGACCGTGGTGCTCGCGCTCAGCTATGGCGGCAGGGTCGAAATCGTGGACGCCGTCCGCAGGATCGCATTCCGCTGCAAGAACGGAGAACTTGACCCCGAAGCGATTGACGAGAAGGTGGTCGCCGCGCACCTGTATTTCCCCGAGTGCCCCGAGCCCGACCTCCTGATTCGGACGAGCGGTGAACGCAGGCTCAGCAATTTCATGCTTTGGCAGCTCTCATATTCGGAGATTTATTTTACTACCACTCTGTGGCCTGATTTCACCAAGGAAGAACTCTGCCAGGCCATCATTGACTACCAGAAAAGAGACCGCCGCTTCGGAGGGGTAACCGGTTGAGCGGGGAGAGCGGGAGCAGGAAAAAGCGCTACATCTCCGCCGCAATCGGCATTCCGGTCGGCGTCGCCGTGTGCATCTTCTCTCCCGTCCTGTTTAACCTCATGGCGGTCGTGCTGATAGCCGTCGGCGTCGTCGAATTTTACGGGATGGCGCGCCATCGCGGATTCTCGCCTCACAGCGCGACGGGGACAGTCTTTTCGATTGTGATTTGCCTCCTGGCCTGGGCGGGCCAGCCAATCAACGTGCTATATGCGCTTGCGGCTTCGGTGATAGCGGTCTTCACCCTTGCAATGGCCCACAATTCGCGCGACGCCATGGCCAACGTGGCGGTGACAGTGCTCGGCATTTTCTACGTTGGCTGGTTTTGCAGTTTCATCATCGCCTTGCGAGGACTGCCGTTGGCGAACGAGGCCGCGGCGATCAACTTCGGCGGCGCCGGATATGTTATAATGTTATTGGTGCTCCTGTGGTTGAACGACGGCGGCGCCTTCTTCGCGGGGACTGGCTGGGGACGGCACAAGCTCATCCCGGCCGTCAGTCCGAACAAGACCGTCGAGGGCGCGATTGGAGGCATCTTCCTCACGCTTGTGGGCGCCATGCTGGTGAAGGAGTTGGCCATATTACTTGAATCGTTCAACGTGGCGCTCTTCCCCAGCCTTGCCTACTCGACTTATGTGCTGATCGGCTTGGGGATCGGCGTTGCAGGCCAGGTTGGGGATCTGTGCGAATCCTACCTGAAGCGCGACGCCGGCCTGAAAGACAGCGGGAATCTGTTGCCGGGCCACGGCGGCTTTCTGGACAGGTTCGACAGCCTGATTTTTACCGCGCCGCTGTTCTATTTTCTGGTGAACTTTTCCTATACGTAAGCGCAGCATTAGATTGGAGTTGAAAGAAAATGTGTGTTGAGTGCAAAGAGCGGATCGAATCGGTCCGCCGCAACATCTCCGAAGTGAGTGATTGTCTTTGACCCGGTATCGGTCAAGCGGGACATAGACGAACTTGAAAAACGCGTGAGCGACCCGACCTTCTGGAACGATCCTGAGTCGGCGCAGAAGACATTGAAGAAGCTGAGTTCCCTCAAGGAGTCCTTGAGGGAGGTCGAATTCCTGGAAGGCCGGCGGGCCGATCTTGCCGAACTCATTGAGCTTGCCGTACAGGAGGATGACCCTTCGCTCGAGTCCGAAATCAGGGCAAGTCTGGACGAACTCGAAAGGGAAGTCGCCGAATGGGTTCGCCGCAGCATGCTTGCGGGCGAGACCGACCCGAACGACGCAATCGTGACGATTCACGCGGGCGCCGGCGGAACCGAGGCCTGTGACTGGGTATCAATACTGCTCAGGATGTACTTGCGCTGGGCGGAGCGGCGCGGATACCAGACTGAAATCGTAGACTCGCTGGAGGGCGACGAGGCTGGCTATAAGAGCGTCACCTTTACTGTTGCCGGGACATACGCCTATGGCTACCTTAAGAGCGAGGACGGCGTTCATCGGCTGGTCAGGATATCGCCCTTTGACGCGGCCAGGCGGCGACATACCTCGTTCGCCTCGGTGGAAGTGATAGCCGAAGTCGAGGATGACATCGAGGTCGAGATCAACGAGGCCGACCTTCGCATTGATACCTTCAGGGCGAGCGGCGCGGGCGGGCAGCACGTCAACAAGACCAGTTCGGCAGTCAGAATGACCCACCTGCCGACTGGCATCGTCGTACAGTGCCAGAATGAGAGGTCACAACATAAGAACCGCGCAATGGCAATGAAACTTTTGCGCGCAAAGCTGTACGACCACTTCAAGAAGCAGCGCGACGCCGAACTCGCGGCCCAAAGGGGGAAGCAGGAAGAAATCGCCTGGGGTAGCCAGATTCGGTCATATGTCCTGCAACCGTATCAGATGGTGAAAGACCATAGAACCGGCATCGAAATCGGCAACGTGGAAGCGGTCCTCAATGGAGACCTCGAGCCCTTCATCACCGGCTATCTCCAGAAGCAGTTCGCGAAGTAAATCGGCCCGCTTTTCTCTTGACACCCCGAATCGTCTTAACTATAATAAAATCAAAGGCATATGCTAAATGGAAGAACCCCGTGAACTTTACGCACAGCGCCTCGAAAAGCTCATTCGCATACGCGAAGCGGGCGAGGAACCCTTTAAGTACTCCTACCCCCGGACCCACACAGTAAGCGACGCCTATGCCGAATATGCAAAGCAAGGCGCCGAAGGCGACACCAATGTACGACTCGCTGGCAGACTGACCGCCCTGCGTTATCACGGCAAGAGCACATTTGCCGACCTCTGTGATGATAGCGGCAAAATACAGCTTTTCTTCGGACTCAATGACCTCGGTGAACAGCGATACGAGTTTCTCGCCAAGCTCGTGAACATAGGTGACTTCCTCGGAGTCGAGGGCGCTATATTCACCACCAGAACGAACCAGGTGACGGTCAAGGTGCAGGAGTTTACGCTTCTGACCAAGTCGCTCAGGCCGCTTCCGGAGAAATGGCACGGACTCAAAGATGTCGAGACCCGGCTGCGACAGCGCTACCTGGACCTGCTCGCAAACGAGGAGACCAAAGACGTCTTTCGCAAGCGAAGCGAGATAATCAAGAGGATGCGCGAATTTCTGGACTCGCGCGGCTATATCGAGGTTGAAACGCCGATGCTTCACCCGATTCCGGGCGGGGCGACCGCGCGTCCGTTCGTCACGCACCATAACGCGCTCGACCGGGACCTGTATTTGCGGGTTGCGCCGGAACTCTACCTCAAGAGGCTCCTTGTCGGCGGTTTCGAGAAGGTGTACGAGATTAACAGAAATTTCCGGAATGAGGGGCTGTCGCCAAGGCACAATCCCGAGTTCACCATGATGGAGTTGTATCACGCCTACGTGGATTACGAGTACATCATGGAACTCGTCGAGGAGATGTTGAGCGACATCATTTCGCGCGTAGCCGGCCAACGCACTATCGTGTACCAGGGAAATGAGATCGAGGTGAAACCGCCGTGGCCGAGGATGTCATTCTTCGCGGCTATCCGCGAGTTCGCGGGCGTGGACCTCGAAGCGGCGAATGACGCTGAGTCGGCGCGCAGAGTGATTGCCGACCTGAGAGTCGTCCTCGAGGACAGCGCCGGCTACGGCAAGATTTGCGATGAGGTATTCAAAAGCTACGTTGTTCCGAGGCTGATTCAGCCTGCGTTCATAATCGATCATCCGGTCGAGCTTTCTCCTCTTGCGAAGGGGAAGCGGGGAAACCCGAGGCTCACCGAACGCTTTCAGCCGTTCATCGGCGGCCTGGAGCTTGGCAATGCGTTCTCCGAGTTGAACGACCCCCTCGAGCAGCGCGCCCGGTTCGAACAACAGATGAAGCTTCGCGCGGGCGGCGACGAAGAGGCCCAGACGCTCGACGAGGATTTCATCACGGCCCTCGAATTTGGGATGCCGCCTGCGGGCGGGCTTGGCATAGGAATAGACAGACTGGTGATGTTGCTGACCGACAGTTCCACTATCAAAGAAGTGATCCTGTTCCCACAACTGCGGACAATGCGCGACACCGAGGAATGAGCTATGCGGTTTGAACTCTTTGTGGGTTTAAGATACTTGCGAGGGAAACGCAGAAACGTATTCATCTCGCTTATCACGTTCTTCTCCATCTTTGGCGTGATGATAGGAGTGATGACCCTCATCGTCGTGCTGGGGGTGATGAACGGCTTTGACAGGAGACTCCTCAAGACGGTTCTCGGGACGACCTCACACATCGTCGTGAGCCGGAACGGCGGCCTCACGGACTACGAGCTAGTCATCAAGGAGGTAAAGACGGTACCCGAGGTGCTCGAAGTCGCCCCATTCTTCGCCGGCCAGGTGCTGCTTCGCTCGGAGGAGGGGGTACTCGGAGCCGCCATCAGGGGAGTCATCCCGGAGGAAGAGCAAAAGGTGTCCTCCTTCGCCGAGTATCTCGCCGGCGAGTTGACGGAGGAGGGCATCGTCTTGGGCACAGAACTTGCAAGACAACTGCATGTAATGCCGGGCGACCACGTGCGAGTAATTTCCCCTTATTTCGTTTCGACACCGGTGGGGGAGGTTCCCTACAAGAAAACGCTTGAGGTAACGGGGCTTTACACCTCGGGAATGTATGAATATGACGCCTCGTTTTGCTTCGTCACCCTTTCGCAGGCGATGCGCCTTTTCGGGGTTGACAAGACAATAACGGGCATCGAGGTCAGAATAGACGACCCGTTCAAGGCCGAGGTCGTCGCGAGAAAGATTTCGCAGCGGCTGGGAGACCGTTATTGGGCGAGGAGTTGGATGGACCTCAACCGCACGTTTCTGGCCGCGTTGCGACACGAGAAGATAATCATGGCGGTCATCCTGGTCCTCATAATCGTGGTGGCCGCATTCAATATCGCAAGCACGCTTATCATGGTGGTAATGGAAAAGACCAGAGATATCGGGATTTTGAAGGCAATCGGCGCGACGGTCAGACATGTCATGACCATATTCGTGATAGACGGTCTCATGGTCGGCGTTGTGGGCGCCGTGCTCGGAGTCAGCTTCGGGTATGCACTTGCTAATTCTCTCGATTCGGTGGTAAACTTTATAGGAAGAGTTTTCGGGATAGAGCTCTTTCCGAGAACCATATATTATTTCGATAAGATACCGGTTGATACGAGCATTTTTGATACTTGCTGGATCGTGGGAAGCGCAATAATCCTGAGTCTCATCGCTTCCTTGTATCCGGCGTGGCAGGCGGCAAGGTTGAACCCGGTCGAAGCGTTGCGCTATGAATGATCTGATACGGGCCGAGGGTCTGACCAAGGTGTTCAGATCGGGCGCAACTCAACTGGAGGTGCTTAAAGGGATTGACCTTGCGATTGAGGCCGGGGAGATGGTGGCGATTCACGGCCCCTCCGGCGTGGGAAAGAGCACGTTGCTTCATATCTTGGGCACGCTTGACCGGCCTACAGGCGGAAAGGTCACGTACGGCGACCTCGATATAGGCCGCCTGGGCGACCGACAGATCGCGAGATTGCGTAACGAACGAATTGGCTTCATATTTCAGTTTTATCATTTATTGCCGGAGTTTACGGCTCTTGAGAACGTGCTTTTGCCGGCAATGCTGAACGGACGCCAGTTGAAAGACGCGCGAGAAAGGAGCCGGCGGTTGCTGGAATCGGTGGGCCTGGGCGGTCGCGAGACTCACAAGCCCGACGCCCTTTCGGGGGGCGAGCAGCAACGGGTAGCGATCGCGCGGGCTTTGGTGAACAATCCGGAGGTTGTTTTCGCAGACGAGCCGACAGGTAACCTGGATGAGAAAACCAGCGGTGAGATCTATAAGCTCATCAAGCAGTTGAACAGTGAATACGGGACCACGTTCGTGATCGTGACGCACGAACAAGCGCTCGCGCAAGGCGCCGGGCGTTCGATCAAGATGGTGGACGGTCGCATCGAGGAGTGAAAAGTGATTTGTCATATCTGCAAGGACAGGGTGGCCACGGTACGCCTGAAAGAGATAATCAATAACGCGGTGACGGAAATCCACCTTTGTCAGGAATGCTATAAGGAGCGCGAGTTTGCTGCCGGTGCAATCACGAGCGACGCGGCCGTCGAAGTGACCGAGTCGCTGGAGCGTGTCAAGAAGAAACCGAAGGCCGTCCAGAAAACGCGGAAGTGTCCCGAATGCGGGATGACCGAGGAACAGTTTCGAGCCAAGGGACGGCTTGGTTGCAGCACGTGTTATACTGCGCTGGCCGAGGTGCTCCAGCCCATACTCGCAAAGGCACACGGCGCAGCCGAGCATCGGGGCAAACATCCCCGCCATGTCGCCAGAAGTCTTGACTTGAAAGTCGAGCTCAGGCGGCTTCAGGAAGACCTGCAAAAGGCCATCCGCTCGGAGGACTACGAGCAGGCGGCCAGGCTCAGGGACAAAATAAAGCAGTACGAAAGCATGTAGCCCGAACCGGGCCGAAGGGAAGCGCATCGCGATGTTCGAACAGATGGTGTCAAACGTCGGGCATTGGCTCAAGACAAAAGGGCCGGATTCTGACATCGTATACAGCAGCCGCATCCGGCTGGCCAGGAACTTCAAAGGGTTTCCCTTTTCCAACCGGTGCAGCGACCAGCAGCTTCGAGAAATCGTATCCCTGGTGCGCAGTTGTGTTGGACGGTGTTCGCGCCTGAAGAGCGCCAAGTTTTACAGTTTCAAGGATATGAGCCTGCTCGACCGCCAGTTCCTCATGGAACGGTTTCTCATCAGCCGGGAACTCGCCCAGAGCAGCGGTGAGAAAGGCGTTGTCGTTGACGCTTCGGAACGCATAAGCCTCATGGTCAACGAGGAGGACCATCTGCGGATGCAAGTCTTGCGTTCCGGTCTTCTGCTCTCTGAGGCGTGGCACGAACTCAGCGACATAGACGACGAGCTCGACAAGCATCTCGATTTCGCCTTCGAGGAGCCGTGGGGATATCTGACCGCCTGTATCTCCAATCCGGGCACCGGTCTCAGGGCCTCGGTCATGATACATCTGCCGGCGCTCATCATATCCAAGCGCATCGTCAATATCCTGCAAGGCGCCAGCAAGATGCAGTTGGCCATACGGGGTCTGCACGGCGAAGGCTCTGAAATGCTTGGCGATTATTTCCAGATATCCAACCAGTTCACGCTCGGCAGGTCGGAGGAAGAGATAGTGGAGATGACCGAGAAGCTGGCGACCGAACTGGTCGAGCAGGAAAGGCGGGCGCGCGACGACTTGCTGAAGAACAACAAGCTGCTCATCGAGGATAAGGTGGGCAGAGCGATCGGAATACTCTCGGGCGCCAAGTTCCTGAGCACCCGGGAGGCGATGGAAATGCTCTCCCACATCAGGCTGGGTATTTATTGCGGAATGGTTCCGGGCATTAATCCGGAAATCGTAGACTCGCTGCTCATAGAAATGCAGCCTGCGCATTTGCAGAAGCGGTTCCCCAACCACATGGAGCCGCTCGCCCGGGACATGGAGCGCGCAAAATTAGTCAAAGAAACATTGAAATACGGAGAGGGGTGATATCGCATGTTTGATCGATTCACGGAGCGCGTGCGAAAAGTGATTCAACTCGCGCGCGAAGAAGCCATGCGATTCAATCATGATTACATAGGGACCGAGCATCTGCTTCTTGGACTTGTCAAGGAGGGGGAAGGCATCGCGGCGACGGCCCTGGCCAATCTGGGGGCCGACTTGAAAACGCTGAGGCTCGAGGTCGAAAAGCTGGTCGAGCAGGGGCCGTCTACCGTCTCGGTCGGCGAAATCCCGTTCAATCCTCAGGCCAAAAAGGTGCTCGAACTCGCGGTCGAGGAAGCTCGCAAGTTCGGCCACAACTATATAGGCACCGAACATCTGCTGCTTGGACTCATAAAAGAAGGGGAGGGCATTGCAGCCCACGTCCTCGAAAACATGAAGGTTGACGTGGAGCGCGTTCAGCGCGAAATAGTTAAGCTTCTGGGTGGTCCCACAAGCAAGTTCTCCTCGTCGGCCTCGGCCGAGGCCAAGAAGACGCAGACGCCCGCGCTTGACGCCTTCGGACGCGACCTCACTGAGCTTGCCCGCGAAGACAAACTTGACCCTGTCATCGGGCGCGAGGCCGAGATCGAACGCGTCATCCAGATTCTGAGCCGGCGCACCAAGAACAACCCCGTGCTCATCGGGGAGGCGGGTGTTGGCAAGACCGCAATCGTCGAAGGACTGGCCCAAGCCATAGTTCACAAGAAGAACATTCCAGACCTGCTCGCAAACCGACGGGTGCTCACGCTGGACCTTGCAGGCTTGGTGGCGGGCACGAAATATCGCGGACAGTTTGAGGAACGGCTGAAGGCGGTCATGAAGGAAATCCGCAAGGCCGACAACATAATAATGTTCATAGATGAGTTGCACACCATCGTCGGCGCAGGCGCCGCCGAGGGTGCGGTCGATGCCTCCAATATGCTCAAGCCCGCGCTTGCGCGCGGCGAACTGCAGTGCATAGGCGCCACCACGCTCGAGGAGTACCGGAAATATATTGAGAAAGACGCCGCATTGGCGCGGCGGTTCCAGTCGATCATGGTGGAAGCGCCGTCGGTGGACGATACCATCGAGATCATCCACGGCCTCAGAGACAAATACGAGGCGCATCACCGCGTGAGGATATCCGACGAGGCTATCGTAGCGGCAGCCAGGCTGTCCAACCAGTACATAACCGACCGGTATTTGCCTGATAAGGCGATCGACGTCATCGACGAGGCGTGCTCGCGGGCAAGGCTCAAGAGCACGACCCGCCCGCTCGGTCTCAAGGACATCGAAGACGAGATAGAGAAGGTTACAAAAGAGAAAGAAGAGGCCATCGAGTCGCAGGAATTCGAGAAAGCCGCCGCGCTTCGCGACAAAGAGCGCCAGTTGAAGGAAAAGCTGGAACGCGAGCAGCGCAATTGGGAGAAGACGCGCGAAAACTTCAGCTACACCGTCAGCGCCGAGGACATCGCCTACATCGTCTCCAAGTGGACGGGCGTCCCGGTCACGCGGATGGAGCAAAGCGAGTCGGACAAACTGCTCAAGATGCACGAGGAACTGCACAAGCGTATTGTCGGCCAGGACCAGGGCATCGAGGCGCTCACCCGGGCGATTCAGCGCTCGCGCGCCGGCCTCAAGAATCCCAAACGGCCCGTCGGTTCGTTCCTGTTTCTGGGACCGACCGGAGTAGGCAAGACCGAGATGGCCAAGGCGCTGGCCGAGTTCCTGTTCGGCGATGAAAATGCGCTCGTCCGGATCGACATGTCCGAGTACTCGGAAAAGTTCACCGTGTCACGCCTCGTGGGCGCACCTCCCGGATACGTGGGTTACAACGAAGGCGGTCAACTGAGCGAAAAGGTCAGGAGACGCCCCTACTCGGTGGTGCTGCTGGACGAGATAGAAAAGGCGCACCCCGACGTGTTCGACACGCTCTTGCAGGTGCTCGAAGACGGCCGGCTTACCGACTCAACCGGCCGGACAGTTGACTTTCGGAACACAGTTGTTATAATGACCTCTAACGTGGGAACGCGGGAAATCAGCACCGGCAAGACCCTCGGGTTCCAGCGGGCCACGGGCGAGGTCGGTTACCAGGCCATGAAAGACAAGGTTCTGGCGGAGACCAAGCGAATCTTCAATCCGGAATTCCTGAACCGGATCGATGAGATAATCGTCTTCCATTCGCTGACCGACGCCGACCTGAAGAAGATCGTCGAACTCCTGCTCAAGGAAAGCTGCAGAAACTTGAAAGACAGGGACTTGACTCTGGAGTTCTCCGAAGAGGCCAAAAAATTCCTCGTCAGAGTGGGTTATGACCCCGCCTATGGCGCGCGTCCACTTCGTCGAGCTGTGCAGCTCCACGTGGAGGACCCCCTTTCCGAGGAAATCCTGCGTGGCAATATTCCCGACGGCTCTCGCGTGTACGTTGAGCCGGATGCGAAGGGCGCGAAACTCCGATTTGTGGTCAAGAGCGTCCCGAAGCCGGTCGAAGAACCCGAACATCAGTTGAAGAACTAGACCCGTTAGCGAAGAAGGGCTCCGCTTCTCAGAATCGCAACTCCCAGGACGCCGGAGCCCATGTCCGTTCGAAAGGCTTCGCACGTTGAGAACAGTCAAACCCCGTTTGCTGCTCCCATGCGTGGTTGTCGTGGCCGTATTACTTTTCCTCCCGTCCGCGGGTATGGCCCAGGTTGAGGAGGGTTCCCCTGTCGTCTCGGTAAAGATAGAGGGGAACCAGATTGCCAGCACCCAACTCATCCGGGCCCAGCTTCGCGTGCGCGAGGGACAACCCTTCCTGAGGACCGACGTTCAGAGAGACATCACGCGGCTCTTCTCTCTGGGCTATTTCTCCGACATCAAGGTTGACGTATCACCCGTGGCAGGCGGCGTGGCGGTCACCTACATCGTCACGGAACGCAAGATGATTCGGGAAGTGCTCATCCTTGGCAACGACAAGGTCAAGGAGCAGGACATCCGTCAAGTGGTGTCGCTCAGACGGGGCGATACGTATACTCCCGGCGCGCTCGAGAAGGATATCGAGGCGATCCGCCAGCTCTACAAGACAAAGGGATACTCCGGGACCACCGTCATCTCCAGTTTCCGGGAGACCAGCCCGACCGAGGTCGAAGTCGTGTACGAAATCTTCGAGGGGCCAAAGGCCAGAGTGCGCAAGATTGTGATCGAGGGCAATCAGGCTCTCTCTGATAGTGCGATCAGGAAAGTCATGAAATTGAAGGCGCGGTTCCTGTGGTTTGGCACTCTGTTCGACAGAAGCGTGTTCGAAGAAGACCTGGAGAGGATCAAGAGACTTTACGCCAACCACGGTTACATTGACGCCCGCGTCGCCGACGCTGACACCGAGTTCTATCACGAGGGCGAACGCGTGAGGCTTGTCCTGACAGTCGAGGAAGGCGCGCAGTATTTCACCGAGTCAATCGAGGTCGAGGGCAACGAGGTGTTCGACAATGAGCGCCTCCTCTCCTTGATCAAGAGCGAGCCGGGCAGCTACTACAACCGCGATCAGGTCGAACAAGACGCCCTGGAGATGCAGAACTTCTATTCCGACCAGGGTTACATCCTGGCAAAGGTGCGGCCGCGTTCTTCCATAGACAGGGAGAGCAGGGAGATCAAGATAACTCATAGCGTGACCGAGAATGAGCTGGTATACGTGGCCAAGGTGGATGTCAAGGGCAACGTCAAAACGAAGGATGAGGTGATCCGGCGCGAGCTCACAATCTCGCCGGGAGAACGATTCGATGGAAGCAAGATCCGGCGCAGTCGCCAGAAACTGCTGAATACTCAGTTCTTCAAGGACGTCTATATCGACACCGGGCCGACCGCCGATCCCAAGAATCGCGACCTCATATTCGAGGTCGAGGAGCAGAAAACGGGGACCTTCAACTTCGGTGTGGGCTACAGCTCTAACGACGCGCTCATCGGACAGATTCAGGTGTCACAGAACAACTTCGACCTTCTCAATCCGCCCACGTTCACAGGGGCGGGCCAAAAGTTCAACGTGGTCCTGATGCCCGGAACTCTGCTGAGCGAATACCGGCTGGGCATTACGGACCCATACTTCCTCGGCTATCCCTTCGCCGCAGGGTACGACCTCTTTTTTGTGGACCGCGAATACGACGAGTACGAGCAGCAGAGCATCGGGACGGGCGTGCGGATCGGCAAGAAGATCACTGAATACAGTTCACTCGGACTCGGCTATACGATCTCCGAGTATGACATATCCGACGTCGAGCCGGACGCTCCGCAGATCATAAGAGATGAGGAAGGAACTCGCACGAAGAGCAGCATGACGCTGAGCTTCACCAATGATACGCGCGACAGCTACATCGACCCGAAAACCGGACACAGATACACCGCCGCGCTGGAATTCGCGGGCGGCCCGCTCGGGGCCGAAACCGATTTCGTCAAGTTGGTGGGCGAATCGCGCTGGTACCGCCCGCTCGGCGAGAAGTTCGTCCTCATGACCCGCCTCGAGGGCGGCCTGGCCGAAGAGTACGGTGACTCCGACATCGTCCCACTTTTCGACCGGTTCTTCGCGGGCGGTTCGAATTCGGTCCGCGGGTACGACTACCGGGAGGTGGGCCCCCGCGAAAACGGAGACCCCATCGGGGGCAAGACCAAGCTTGAGGGCACACTGGAGTTGTCATATCCCTTGATCGAGATCATCAAGGCATACGCATTCTTTGACTTTGGTCAAGTATGGAGGGAAGTAGATGAATTCGGGCGGAGCAAGGTAAACACGGCCGTGGGCCTGGGAATGGGGCTTCAGACCCCGGTTGGCCCCGTAAGGATCGACTTCGGGTATCCGCTCAACCCCGACGACGACCAGGGCAACGGCCAGGTCCATTTCACGACCGGCATCAGCTTCTGAGTGAAGAATGCACTTGCAAAGCCGAAACACTCCTGCTATAATACATTTGAAAAGTGAATTGCCTCTTGATCCTGCCTCTTGACCAAGCGTTGTGTTATAAGCAGAGCGCATAAATCCGTTCGACTCGTGCATCATTTCAATTTACATCGGGCAGCCGTTCGCATATGCGCAGGGTCCCTGCTGTGGCTCTTGCTCTGTCAGGGTTCTGCGGCGCGCGAGGAACAACCAAGAGCCGAAACTAAAGTCGGTGTCGCAGACGTTGACCGAATCCTGAACGGGTACTGGCGAACCGGGCGCGTGAAAGAAGAACTGGAGCGGTACAAGACCGGCGACGGGTACCGGCAGAAACAGGCGGAAGTTGCCAGGCTCGAACAGGAACTGGAAAGCCAGAGGTTCTGGTTCCTGCGAAAACGGCAGCCGATGGATGAGATAGAGCGCAAGAGGAAAGAGCTCAAGGCCATAGCCGAGAAAGAGGCCGCGCGCAAGCGCGAACGCGAAACCGAGGCTGTGGAAGGTCTTCTTATCGATGTCCGTGAAGCGGCATTGGAGCCGGGCCGCGGCTACGGGTTAACGGTCATATTTGACAGCGGCATGCCCGAAATACTGTACGTGAACACTTCTTCGGACGCTGTCATGGATGTTTCCGATTCGATTATCCAAAGCCTGAACGCAAGGTAGCTTTTTCGCATAACTGACAGTGAACTCAGTTCCGGGAAACGGAGGGTGTAATGCTCACCACACAGACTCGTGGAATCCATGTTGCAGTGGTCTCATTGGGAATCTTGTTCCTGCTGGCGTTGACTCCTCGCATCTCCAATGCTGCCGAACAGGTCAAGCTCGGATACCTTGACCTCGACAGGGTTGTGCAGGCGGTCGCCAAACAAACGCCGGAATACGAACAATTGAGCAAAGAGCTGGAGAAGAGACAGGCCGAAATCGAGCGGCGTCGCGCCGAGATCGACCAGCTCGAGGAAGAACTGAAGGCGAACCGCGTCATCTGGTCCGAGGAACGCGGCAGAGAGCAGGAAAAAGTTATCCGCGATAAGGTTGACGATTTGAAGGTCTACTCGGAAGGCGCGCAGCGTTATCGCGACGTCGAGGAGAACAAGCTGCTCAGAAGGCTGCTTCCCGATATCGCGAAAACAGTCAGAAGAGTGGGCGAACGGGACGGTTACAGCATGATATTCGAACGACGGATTCTGCTGTATGGCTCTCCCAACTTTGACCTGACTGACACTGTTATAAAGGAAATCACGGAGAAGCAAGGCGAGTAGTCGCTACGGCGAACCTCGCCCGAGTGACTGAATGATGCAGATCACGCTCGGCGAAATCGCGCGGCTCGTCGGCGGAACGCTGGAAGGCGACCCGGACGCCCTGATTACCGGAGTCGCGGGCATCAAGGATGCCGGACCGGGCGATATAACCTTTCTGGCCAACCCGAAGTATCTGCCTCTGCTGCCTGCAAGCAAAGCCTCAGCCGTGATAGTGGATCACGATGCGCCGGGAGGCGGCCCCAGCCTGATTCGGACCGACCATCCGTACCTGGCGTTCACTCGGGTCCTGAAGCTGTTCGCGGTCGAGCTGCCGACGCCCAAGGGAATTCATCCGACCTCGATACTGGGACACGATGTTTTCCTGGGCGAGAATGTGGCAATTCATGCGGGCTCGGTGGTGGAAGACCGCTGCAAGATCGGGGCGGGCTCGATGCTGTATGCGGGAGTATGCGTCGGCAGCGGCGCCGAGATAGGCAAGAACTGCATCATCTATCCCAGAGTCGTTATTTGCAGCGATGCCTGCATTGGAAACGACGTGATCATCCACATAGGGGCCGTGGTCGGGTCGCAGGCCGAGGAAATGCGTTTCAACGGCGGCTCAAGCAGGCCAGTGATAATCGAGGACGACGTCGAGGTCGGCGCCAACGTGACGATCGATGCCGCCCGTGACGGCGCGACCACGATCGGCAAAGGCACGAAGATCGACAATCTTGTGCACATCGGGAGCGACGCGATCATCGGCAGAAACTGCATCATTGTTTCTCATGCAAGCGTGGGAGCGCGTTGCAGAATTGGCGATGGCGTCACCATCGCCGGCCAGGCCAGCGTGCTTGACGGAGTGACCGTGGGCGAGGGCGCGATCGTCGCGGCGCGGGCGGGAGTCGATCGCGACATCGAGCCGGGGCAGGTGGTCTCGGGCTTTCCCGTCGTGGACCATGAGAAGTGGTTGCGAATGTGTGCAAGTCTGAACCGACTGCCTTCACTGGTGCGCGAGTTCCGTGATCTCGAAAAACGTGTGCGCGAAGAAAAGGGACCCGGAGATGCGAAAGCAGAAAACGATTAAGAAAGAGAAATCGTTCTCCGGTGTGGGGCTTCATACCGGAAAGAAGACCACGATCACCTTTAAGCCCGCTCCACCCGATACGGGAGTGGTTTTCATACGAACCGATCTGCCGGAACAGCCCCGGATCAAGGCTGACGCCGACCACGTCACCGATGTCGCGCGCGGCACGACGATAGGGATCAACGGGGTGAAGGTCCTCACCGTGGAGCACATCCTCGGCGCGCTCGCGGGTCTCGGAATAGATAACGTGTATGCGGAGCTGGATACGAGCGAGGCGCCCGTCGGCGACGGCAGCGCGCTGCCTTTCGTCGATGTCTTGGCGGACTCCGGCCTTCTCGAGCAGGACGCTCCGAGAAGGGAGGCCGTGGTGACCGAGCCGGTGGCGTTTGAGCAGGGAGGCATTACGGTTCTGGCGATTCCCTCGGACCGGTTTAAGATTTCATACATGATCGAGTACGGACACCCAGCGCTTGGAACCCAGTTCCACTCTTTCGTGATCGAGCCTGAAAAGTTTACGCGCGAGATAGCTCCGGCGCGCACATTCTGCTTCTTGCAGGATGTTGAACTTCTGAAGTCGCAGGGACTCATAAAGGGCGGCAGTCTGGAAAATGCCATTGTCATCGGCGATGAGGGAATCTTGAACGAGGCGCTCCGTTTTGAGGATGAGTTCGTTCGACATAAGGTGCTCGACCTGATTGGCGATCTGGCGCTCTTGGGAGCGCCGCTGGTCGGCCATATATTGGCAGTGAAGGCCGGTCACTCCGCTCACGTGGAATTCGTGAAAAAGCTCAAGGCTCAGATTTGGGGGCAACTCGCAAGGGCGACTCTACCGTCACCGGATGCCGGGCAGGACACGCTTGATACGGAACGGATTTGCCAGATAATCCCGCACCGGCCGCCGTTCCTGTTCCTGGATGAGATCACAAGGCTTGACGACAAGCGCGCCATCGGGATCAAGCGGCTCACCGGCAACGAGGAGTTCTTCAAGGGACACATCCCGGGAAACCCCATCATGCCGGGCGTGCTGATAATCGAGGCGATGGCGCAGGTCGGTTCGGTATTGGTCTTGTCAAGGACGCGCGGCATGGGAAAATTGCCGTATATGGTGGCCTTGGACAAGACGAAGTTTAGGAAGCCGGTCTATCCCGGCGACGAGCTCGAGCTGACCGCCACAATTCTCAATTTGCACAAGAAGTTCGGAAAACTTCGCGGCGAAGCCAGGGTCGGGGGCAACCTCGC
>CAZEBC010000014.1:4574-21324 GCA_964510165.1 uncultured bacterium | reverse complement strand
ACCATCATCGGAAAGAACAACCGGATTTTCGCGGGGGCGGTGATAGGGACCGCCTCTCAGGACTTGAAATACCAGGGCGGCAAGACATTTGTTATTGTGGGGGACGACAATACGATACGGGAGTACGCGACGATCAATACCTCCACGTCGGAAGAGCACCCGACGCGTGTGGGCAACAACAACCTGCTGATGGCGTACACGCACATCGCCCATGAATGCTCCGTGAGTGACGGGGTCGTCATGGCCAACAACGCCACCCTTGCGGGCCATGTCACCGTCGAGGAAAAGGCCATTTTGGGCGGGCTGTCGGCGGTTCATCAGTTCGTGCGGGTGGGAAAGATGGCCATCGTGGGCGGTTGCTCGAAGGTTATTCAGGACGTCATGCCGTACTCGATGGTGGACGGTCACCCGACCAGGTGGCAAAGCGTCAATTTTGTCGGTCTTAAACGGAACGGAGTTCCCGAGGAAGTCAGGACAGAGATCAAGCGGGCGTTCAAGATCGTCTGTCGCTCCAATTTGAACACTTCGCAGGCGCTTGAAAGGCTGCGGGCCGAATTCAACTCGTGTCCGGAAATCGACCACCTCATCGAGTTTATCGAGAACTCCAGCCGCGGCATTTGCAAGTAGGCGATTCGTTCTGCGTCGGGCTTCTTTTCACACATAAACGCTTTCCTGAGTTTGGATTCTCGCAATGGATAAGATCAGGGCGGGCGTGGCCGGCGTTGGCCATCTCGGTTTTCATCACGCGCGCAATCTCGCCTTGCTCCCGAACGTGGAGCTGGCCGGCGTCGCCGACATCAACGAGGAACGGGCCAGGCAAGTGGCCGCCGATTTGAAGACAAGGGCCTTCTTAGATTACAGGGAGTTGGCCGAACAGGTGGACGCCGTGAGCGTGGCGGTGCCCACAAGCAAGCACTTTGAGGTAACTGAATACTTCTTGCGCAAGAAAAAACATGTGCTCCTTGAGAAGCCGATAGCGACGACCGTCACAGAGGCCGACACGCTTATAGAACTCAGTCGGCAGAATAACGTCACGTTGCAGGTGGGTCATCTCGAGCGGTTCAACGCCGCCGTCCAGACCTTGCGCGAACGGATAAGAAAGCCCATGTTTATAGAGTCACACCGATTGGCGCCTTTCACTCCGCGCGGCTGCGACGTCAACGTCGTGCTCGACCTGATGATACACGACCTGGACATCATCCTTAATCTCTTGAATTCGCCCGTAGAGAGGATAATCGACGCAGTGGGAGTGCCGCTGGTTTCGAACGAGGAAGACATCGCCAACGCCAGGCTCCTGTTCCGCAATGGGTGCGTCGCCAACGTGACGGCGAGCCGCATATCGGCCGAGCCTATGCGCAAGATTCGCATATTCCAGCCCTATACCTATTTCTCGCTGGATTACGCGGCCCAGTCAATCAAGTGCTATCAGTTGAGAAAGGGACCCATCGACTGGGAGAACCCTCAGGCGATAATCGTCGAGAGCGTCCCCGTGGACAAAGAGGAGCCGCTCAGGCGCGAGATAGAGGCATTCGTGGACAGCGTGCGTACCGGACGCGCTCCAGCGGTCTCCGGCCGCGACGCGCGCGAGGCGCTGCAGGTGGCCTCCGATATCGTCCAGGTCATCCGCGCCAGGAGATACGAATGACCCAGCGCAGGCTTTTCATCGTGGCGGGCGAGGATTCCGGCGACATGCACGCCGCCAGGCTGATCGCAGCCCTCAGAGCCTCCTTCCCGGACCTTCAGGTGGAAGGCCTGGGCGGGCAAAGGATGCGAGCGGCTGGTTGTGAACTGCGGGCTGACCTCGTTTCCGGCGCCGTGATGGGGTTCTCCGAAGTCCTGAAGAATCTGCGCTTCTTCCGAAAACTGTTCCGCGAGACCGTCGCGCGTTTGAGGCAATGGAGGCCCGACGCGCTCGTAGTGGTCGATTATCCGGGCTTCAACATGAGGTTGGCCGCCACCGCGAAGAAGATGGGCATCCCGATTGCATACTACATAAGCCCGCAGGTGTGGGCATGGAGGCCGGGACGCATCAGCAAGATCGCGAACATTGTGGACAAGATGATCGTCATTCTCCCGTTCGAGGAAGAACTCTATAGGAAAATCAAAGTCGACGTGACATATGTCGGGCACCCACTGCTAGACAATATCGCGGAAACCGGCCTCGACGCCGATTTCACCGCGCGGGTGGGAGGCGAGTTCGACACGCTCATCGGCCTGCTCCCCGGCAGCCGGCGCCAGGAGATAATCGCCACGCTGCCGGTCATGATTGAGACGGCCAGGATGGTGCTCGAGAAAATGCCGCGCGCCGGGTTCCTGATACCTTGCAGCAATCAGCACACCTTTCAACTTGTCAGGCAAATCCTAGGCGAGGAGAAACTGCCTGTGAGAGTATTCGAAGGCGGGACATACGATGTGGCGAAGGCTTCGCGCTGCTGCGTCGTCGCCTCCGGGACGGCCACCCTTGAGGTCGCCTGTTTCCTCACGCCGCTCGTGGTGGTCTACAAGGCCGGCCGCCTGCTCTGGTTCCTGGGAAGGCGATTCCTGCGGGTTCCGAATATTTCCCTCGTCAACATACTGGCGGGAAGAGAAGCGGTCCCGGAACTCTTGCAGGACCGGATGCGGCCTGACCTGTTGGCCGAGACGGTTCTCCAACTCTGCGAAGAGGGCGACAGAAGGCGCGCCATGATTGGCGATCTGCAAAAGGTGAGGAACATGCTTGGCTCGCCCGGCGCCTCGCGCAAGGCCGCCGGGGTCGTCGCCGAATTGCTGTGCCGCGCCCCGGTCACTGCCGGCGACGCCCGAACCAGACAAGAGGTTGAAGTCGTTAATGGATGACGGCAAGAAGAGAATATACCTTATAGACGGGCATTCGTATGCGTATCGCGCGTTTCACGCGATACGGCAGTTGACCGATTCGAAGGGTCTCGCCCTGAATGCCGTCTACGGATTTACGCGAATGCTGCTGAAGTTCATAAAGGACGAGCGGCCCGAGTACATCGCGGTCGCCTTCGACTCGAAAGGCGAGACGTTCAGACATAAACGCTACGAGCAGTACAAGGCCAACCGCGCCGAACAGCCCGAGGACATGCGCCACCAGATACCGCTGATCAAGGAGGTCGTCGAGGCGTTCAACATCGTCAGCTTCGAACTTCCCGGGTACGAGGCCGACGATATCCTGGCTACCCTGGCGCAGCGCGCCGTGGACAAGGGAGTCGAGGCCATCATCGTCACCGGTGACAAGGACATGCTTCAGTTGGTCTCGAACGGAGTCAAGGTGCTGCATCCTCACAAGGAAAACTTCGTTTATGATGCCCGGGCCGTAAAGGAACGGTATGGCGTCGGGCCGGAAAAGATGCGCGACCTGCTCGCCATGACCGGCGATCAGATTGACAATATCCCAGGCGTGCCGGGCATCGGCCCTAAAACGGCGGCGGACCTGCTCAAGGAGTACGGTTCGCTTGAGGGAATATTCGAGCACATAGACCAGATCAAGGGGCCAAAGCGTCAGGAAAGCCTCCGTGAGAATAAGGAGACGGCGTACCTGAGTAGGGAACTCGTGACCGTCCTCCGCGATGTCCCGCTTGATATTGACATCGAGGCCTGCAAACTGAGGGAGCACAACGCTGATAAGCTCGTGGAATTGTTCAAGAGGTTCGAGTTCCGCTCACTCATCAATGAAGTCGTCGAGGTCAAGCAGACGACCGGCGCTGAATACCGCATAATTGACGATGAGCGGCAACTCGACCACCTCATCGAGGCCCTCACGCGCGCAGGCAGCTTCACCCTCGACCTTGAGACCACTCATCAGGACCCCATGAAGGCGAGGCTCGTCGGGATATCCGTGGCCCACGAGCCTTCAGCAGCTTACTATATACCGGTCGGCCATACCGCGGGCGCCGTCGCCCCACAGCAGAACCGAGGAGACGACAACGGCGGCGAGTTGTTCTCGGAGATGCCCCCGAAACAGCTTGGGCCCAGGCTCGTCTTGCAGAGACTCAAGCCGCTCCTCGAAGATGATTCCGTGAAGAAGACCGGTCAAAACATCAAGTACGAGGAAGTCATGCTCGCACGGCAGGGCGTCGAACTCAGAGGCGTTGAGTTCGACACGATGGTTGCCGCCTATCTGCTGAATCCCTCGAAGTTGAACTACAACCTTGACCAGCTCGCGCTCGAGTATCTCAACTTCCGAAAGATCCCGCTGGAACACCTTATTGGCAAGGGCGCTTCGCAGACAACGATGGATAAGGTGAGCGTGAGGCAGGCGGCCGATTATTCGTGCGAGGACTCCGACATCACCCTTCGCCTGCGGGAGGTGCTCGAGCCGTTGCTCAAGGAAAAGCAGTTGTATGAGCTTTTCGAAGGCGTCGAGATTCCGCTCATTCACGTATTGGCAAAGATGGAACTGTGCGGGGTCTGCATAGATGTTTCCGTACTGCGCGAGTTGTCCACCCGCGTCGAAGGCCAACTGCAAGCCCTCGGGGAACAGATATACGAGATGACCGGCCGCGAATTCAATATCAACTCGACACAGCAGTTGGGCAAGATATTGTTCGAGGAGTTGCACTTGCCAGCCGGCAAGAAGACCAAGACCGGCTTCTCGACCGATATGGCGGTGCTCGAGAAACTGGCCGCCGAACATGAGCTTCCCAGAAAAGTGCTCGAATATCGGACTCTGAGCAAGCTCAAGTCAACCTATATCGATGCCCTGCCCGGACTGCTCAATCCGGAAACCGGACGAATCCATACGTCGTTCAATCAGGCCGTCACGGCCACCGGACGCCTCAGCAGCAGCGAACCGAATTTGCAGAACATTCCCATCAGGTCGGAACTGGGGCGCGAGATTCGGCGCGCCTTCGTCCCCTGCGACGCCAACAACGTCCTGTTGTCCGCCGATTATTCGCAGATTGAACTCAGAATCCTCGCGCAACTCAGCGGCGACGAGGTGCTCTGCAAGGCGTTCCGTGAGGGACAGGACATTCACGACCAGACGAGCGCCAAGATTTTCCAGACCCCGCTCGATAAGGTCACTCCGGAAATGCGGCGCCGGGCGAAGGTCGCAAACTACGGAATCCTCTACGGCATCTCGGCGCCCAGGCTCGCGGTTGACCTGGGCATCAACCTTGAGGAAGCGCAGAAGTTTATTGACCACTACTTCGAGATATTCCCGCGAGTGAGGCAGTATATCGAGAGTATGATACAAGAGGCTCGCCGCAATGGATACGTGATTACGATAATGAATCGGCGTCGGTACATCCCCGATATAGACAGCCAGAACTTCGGCGTGAGACGGTTCGCCGAGCGAATCGCCATCAACACGCCGATCCAGGGCTCGGCCGCCGACCTCATCAAGGTCGCAATGATACGAATAGACGAGGAATTGAAGGCGCTGCGGCTTCGCTCCAAGATGATTCTCCAGGTGCACGACGAGCTGCTTTTCGATGTGCCGTCCGACGAGGTGGAGCAGATGAAACCGTTGGTCAAGAGAATCATGGAGACCGCATATCCCCTCAGCGTGCCCATAGTAGCCGATGTGAGGACGGGCCGCAACTGGCTCGAGGCGCATGACTGACAGGTTTGATATTTCACATCAAGGGAGGTGTTCGCAGAACAGAATGAACCAGTATCAGGATCCTATCAAATCAAGAAAAGCAGACAAACAATGTCCAATCTAAAGGAGAGGAAGACGACTCTATGAATCTTGCTGAATTAAAAGAGAAAACAATCTCGGAACTGTCCAAGATGGCGAAGGACTTGAGTATCAACGGCTACAGCAGCTTGAAAAAGCAGGAGTTGATATTCAAGATTCTCCAGGCCAGGATCGAGTCCGAAGGCGCCATCTACGGAGAGGGCGTCCTCGAGATACTGCCCGACGGCTTCGGGTTCCTGCGCTCGCCCAATTACAACTATCTGCCGGGGCCGGATGACATCTACATCTCGCCCTCTCAGATACGGCGGTTCGGACTCCGCACGGGAGACACGATCTCCGGGCAGATACGCCCGCCCAAGGAAGGCGAGCGCTATTTCGCCCTGCTCAGGGTCGAGGCCGTCAACTTCGAAGACCCCGATGTGGCCAAGGAGAAAATCCTCTTCGACAACCTCACGCCGCTTTATCCCGAAGAGCGGATAGGGCTTGAGACCAAGTCGGAAGAAGTGTCCATGCGCATCATGGACCTGTTGACTCCCATAGGAAAAGGTCAGCGCGGACTCATCGTGGCCGCTCCCAGAACCGGCAAAACGGTTCTTCTGCAAAAGCTCGCAAACAGCATCATGGTCAATCATCCGGAAATCGTTCTGATCGTGTTGCTCATTGACGAGCGGCCCGAAGAGGTTACCGACATGGAGCGTTCCGTCACCGGCGAGGTCATCAGTTCCACCTTCGATGAGCCGGCCGAACGCCACGTGCAGGTTGCTGAAATGGTGCTCGAGAAAGCCAAGCGTCTTGTCGAACATCAAAAGGATGTCGTGATCCTGCTTGACAGTATCACCCGGCTCGCAAGAGCGTACAACACGATCATCCCGCCCAGCGGAAAGGTGCTGTCGGGCGGTATCGACGCCAATGCGCTGCAAAGACCGAAGCGCTTCTTCGGCGCCGCGCGCAACATCGAAGGCGGCGGCAGCCTCACCATCATGGCCACAGCTCTGATCGACACCGGCAGCCGAATGGACGACGTGATCTTTGAGGAGTTCAAGGGAACGGGCAACATGGAAGTCCACCTCGACAGGCGGCTTGTGGACAAGCGCATCTTCCCCTCGATCGACATTAACAAATCCGGCACCCGAAAGGAAGAACTCCTTCTTTCGCCTGAGGAGCTGAACAAGGTGTGGATACTGAGGAAGGTGTTGAGTCCGTTGGGAGCGGTCGAGGCGATGGAACTGCTTTACGAGAAGATGCTCAAGACCAAGAGCAACAAGGAGTTCCTGGATTCCATGCAGCGCATGTAACCCCAGCCCTATGCGATGCCAGAGTCACTCAAGTCCGTTTTTGGATTCTGATCGGTTTTGGTAGGGGCGTCACGCCGTGGCGTGACTGCGCCCATACGCGAGATTCCGCCTTCTCGATTCCCGACTTATACATTCGACAGTGGCAAACCGCTAGGTCCGTGCTTTCATCGTCAGTCCCAGGCCAACCCCCAGGAAAATGACGTTGGCCATCCAGGCCGATAGCGCGGCGGGTAGATAGTCTCCCTTGCCGAGTGCCAGGCCCATCTGAAATGTGCCATAATAAAGAAGCGCGGCCATCAGGCTCAGGGCGAACCCGATTGTCAGCCCACCCCTTCTCCGCTCCAGTGCGAAGGGCAACGCGAGAAGCACTACTACTATGTGTGCCGCCGGAAGCGAGAAATTGGTGTGATAATTGACCTTCAGGCGCTGCGCGCTGTATCCGCTCTTCTCCAGGTTCCTTATCTGGCGTCTGAGCTGGCGGAGCCCGAGCTGACTGGTCCCCGATGCTGAAATCTCAAGCATGCGCGGCGAATCCCTGAACGGGGCTTCCATGCTCTCGAACGGCGTGTTCTCGACAACCACCTCGCGCGAGTCAAACCGCTTTATCGTCCCGTTTTCGAGGCGCCACTTGCCGGCTCGCTCGTCCCAGACCGCCGTCTCGGCATCGATCCGTTCCGTTATCGAGCCGTCTCCCATGGTGTGGATGTGCACCCCTTTCAGCACGCCATGCTCCACATCAACGACATCGAAGAAATAGAAACGGTTTCGTTTTCCGACGCCCGCGATGTCGAACAGTTGCCGGCGTTGAGGCTCCCCCGAAAAGTCGCTCTCCCGCATTTCCTGGACGGCCAACATCGAGCTGGGGACAACGAACTCCTGCACGAAGAACACGAGCACGCTCAATGCGACGCCGATCACAAGGGCGGGCTGCCCCAGCCTGTACAGGCTTACGCCTCCCGCGAGCATCGCCGTGTACTCATTGTTTCGCGCGAGACCCCCGAGCACAAACAGCATCGAAACAAGGAAACCGACCCAGGACATCTCAATGAATATCCTGGGCAGATAGCAGGCATAATAGAGAACCACCAGTCTGAACGGGGCGCGATGCTGCGTCACGATATCGATGTTTTCCATCAAGTCCACGAACACGAAAAACACGAGCAGCGTTGCTATGATGGCGAGATAGTACAAGACGAGCCGGCGCGAGATGTAACGGGTGAGGATACTCATTTCGCTACAGCATCTCCGCCCTTATCATGAACCCGACTCCCGACACTCCAAGGAACAGGTTGGGTATCCACATCGCAAGCACAGGATTGACAAGCTCCTTCTCCGACAGCGTCTCGCCCGCCACCAGCAGAGAATAATAGGCAAACAGCAGTCCGAGGCAGGCTATCGGGCCATAGAACCGGCGCGCCTTGTGCGGAATGATCCCCAGCGGCGCGCCTATCAACACGAACACGAGCGGCATGAATGCGAGCGCTGTCCGCTCGCCTATCTGCTCAAGCATCTCGTTTCTCTCGCGGGAGGCGAGGGACGGGTCGAGAAATTTCCTTGTGATCTCCAAAAGCGACATCTCCTTCGTGCGCACGGAGGTGAGCGTGTGATACCTCTTCACGTAATGGTCCAATGAGGCGATGGTCACCGGCAGCATGAGACTCTTGAATGCGGTCGTCGAGTATTCGTCAGGTTTCTTCAAGTCGTATTCGTGCATCGCGCCGTCCAGAAGTTGCAGGTATATCTGTTGCTTCTTCGGCTCGATACGGATTTTCCCAGCCTTCGCGACCACCGTCCTGTGAGGCGACCCTTCCTTGTTTATCTGAACTTTTATGTCCTCGAGCAGCATTTGCTCATCGTCTATCCGACCCACGAATATCCTCATGTTGTCAACCTCGTGCGTCCATGTCTGCTCGGTTAACACCAGCGTGGGCTTTTCCAGGATGGTGCGTATTATGAAGTCGCTGATCTGCCTCCGCGACCACGGCGCGACCTCCGCCCACAGCGCAAGCAACACCATCGTCGCGACGGCCCCTATCACGATCGCCGGCGCAAACGCCTTTCGCGTCGGCACGCCGGCGGCCTTCAGCGCCGTGATCTCGCTGTCCTGCGAAAGTTGGATGAATGCGAGCAGCGTCGCCAGGAGCAGCGAAATGGGAATCGTATAAATCACCAACGAGGGCAGAACATAACCCGCCAGCAGCGCCAGGTCGCCCAGGGCCAGTCCCTTGCCCATGAACCGGTCGGATAGCTGGTGAAACAATTCCCCGACAAACATGAGAAAAGTGATCACCAGAAATGCGATCCCGAATGGCGCCAATATCTCTCTGGCAACGTGTCGCTGCAAAATACTCATCGGTTAAGACGACTTCTAAGCCTTCAAACAATCATTCATGAACGAATTATGCCTGAGTCATAGTTCGCTTTCAACACGAAACCGCAACATGGAACACGGCTGACAGACCCCCTCTTGGATGACTTCACATCACGCGAGTTACCGCACACTTCAGATAAGCGGTCTCCGGCATCGCGAGCAGTGTCGGATGGTCCCGCGACTGGCCCCTCCATTCCAACACGGCCGCGGTGCGCCGCTCCTTCCGCGCCGCCGCCGACAGAGTCTGCTGAAACCTCTCGCGGGAAACATGAAATGAACAGGAGCAGCTTATCAACAGCCCGTCCGCCGGGAGCAGCCTCATCGCAAGCCGATTAAGCTTTTCGTACCCGGCTTCGCCCTGCGCGAGGTGTTTCTTGCTCTTGACGAGCGCCGGAGGATCAAGGATCACGCAGTCGAATTGCGCTCCGTCCTCGGCCAATTCTTCGAGCTTTTCGAAGACATTTGCCTCCTCGAACGAGCAAGCCGATCCAAACGAATTCAACGCGGCGTTCTGCCGGGCCATCTCTATGGCGCGGGCCGACGAGTCAATTCCCACCACCCTTCTCGCACCCGATTTCGCCGCCGAGAGCGACCACGCGCCGGTATAACAGAAACAGTCGAGCACGCTCCAGTCTCTCAGCAGGGCCGAAGTCTCACGCCGGTTTTCCTGCTGGTCGAGGAAAAAGCCGGTCTTCTGACCCTCGAGAACATCCACATCGAAGAGCAGGCCGTGTTTTTCGATTCGCACCGGCCCCTCAAGCTCTCCGCTCAGTACCCTGTTTTCGGGAGCGAACCCCTCGAGTTCCGCCATGAGTTCATCCGTTCGCAGCACAACCGCGCGAACTTTGAGCCCGGCGTCGGGCAGCGAGCCCAATAGCTCGCCCAGCCTCTGCTGCATGCCTAGGGTCGAAACCTGGAGCACAAGCACATCGCCATATTTGTCTATCACCAGACCGGGCAGCAAATCGGCCTCGCCGAAAACTGCCCGATACGTGTCCTCTTCGGGATAGATGCGATGGCGAAGCGAGAGCGCCCTCCCGATCCGCCTTACAAAGAAATCTCGGTCTATCGGCTCTCTTTCACGCGTCAAGAGCCGGACCGAGATGAGAGAGCGTGGGTTTATGTATCCGCGTCCGACGAACGTGCCGCCATACGTGACTACTTCCACGATCTCGCCGGGCGTGAACTCCTGCGCGATGTTGGCGATCTCATTGCTGAAAATCCACAGATGACCGGCCCGAACGCGGCGGTCCTCGTTCTTCTTGAGCCTCACCGTCCGCACGCGCCCATCTCCCCGGCTACCGGGCCAGTTCCGCGGCCTTCGCTGCCGTCTCGTCCGCCATCGAAGCGCACTTCGCGATTCCCTCCTTGAAGAAGCGGCCAGCCTGGTCAGCGTTGTGAAAATCCGTCTGCGTGAGCGTCCCGCACGCGGCGGAGTGGAATCTGCCTTCAAACCATGTGTACAAGGCCGAGCACCGCAAAAGCGCGTCGTTGGCGGGCGAAAGGTCGAGCCGCTGGAAGGCGGCCGCCCCCTGGATCAACGTGACGATGTACCGCCGCAAAATCGAAAGCGTCCCCGCCTGGCTCGTGTCTCCGCCTTTCTGAAGCCCTATGAAAACGCAGCCGCCCAACAAAGCTCCGCATGTGCCGCCGCTGTACCCGATGCCGCCGTTGAGCGGAATCAGCATGTTTGCGGGAAGCACGGGGTTCGCGCCGGACTGCTCCGAGGCGCGCAGGAACGTCGTGTAGGCGCAATGGAAATCCTGCCCCGAGAATCCGCTGTTGAGCGCGTAATGGGACTTGCTCGTCTGGGCGCCCCGGTCAATTATATCCACCATTTCGGAGGCCGCACTCGAAGCGACCTTCACGCAGTTGCGCGCCCGCTTCAGGATGTAGCGCCGCACATGGGCGTCATCGTCGAAGTTGGTCCCCGTGATATCGGCGCACAACGTGCTTCCCGCGAACTTCTTAAATCGGCGCGCGTATTCACCAACATATGCGCTTCCGCGCGCGATTATGTCCGCCTGCTCCTCGTCCGTCGACGCGCTCGCAAGGCCCAGCACCAGCGCCCCGCCCACGAGGATGCCGCACGCCGCCCCTCGATGACCAATCCCGCCCGCGAGCCCGGCGGCCGCCCTCACCTTCTTCGCATCTCCCAGACCTAGGAGTTCCTGCATATTGAGCAGGGTCGCCTGCGCTCAGTGGCCTGTCTTCAGCATCAGAGACGCCGCCCGCCTGGCGGCGGCTTTCCTGTCTATGTAGCCGCTTCTCATATGTCTTTCCCGCGCAATTCAAAGCGCAATAGAAACTAACACAATTCCATTATCGTTCTCATGCGCGGGTCTTGTCAAGGAATGCCAAGACTCCCGGGTTGACTTTGTTTTCACCATTTCATTAAAATTCCGCCATGAATACACACAGTATCGAATGATGACCATCATAACGCGCGACCCAATCGGAAGAGGAAAACACGATGAAAAAGACTCGCTTGACAGCATTGCTCGGGATCGAATACCCGGTGATACAGGGCGGAATGGTGTGGGTGTCCAACTGGCGGCTGGCCGCAGCCGTCTCCAATGCGGGCGGCCTTGGGCAGGTGGGCGCCGGCTCGATGACCTGGGACCAAATTCGCGAGAACCTCAGAATCATGCGCGAGAAGACGGACAAACCGTGGGGCTTCAATATCCCGATGCTCCGGCCAGATTTCGAGGATGTCTGCAAGATCGGACTCGAAGAAGGCGCGCGCATTTTCACGACCTCAGCGGGGAACCCGATGAAATCCGCCCCTCTCCTGAAGCGAGATGACACCATTATTATCCATGTCGTTCCTTCCGTCAGAGGCGCTCAGAAGGCGCAGGAGGCTGGCTGCGACGCGATCGTGTGTGAGGGCTATGAGGCAGGCGGACATGACGGCATGGACGAAATCTGCACCATCACGCTCACTCCGCAAGTGGTGGATGCGGTCAGTATCCCCGTTGTGACGGCCGGCGGAATAGCCGACGGCAGGGGTATCGCCGCCGCGCTGTGCCTCGGCGCAGAGGGCGTTCAGATGGGCACGCGCTTTGTGGCCACCGTCGAATGCCCGGCGCACGAAAACTTCAAGCGCAAGATCGTCGAGGCCGGCGATGCGGGCACAATCATCACCGGCCGCAAGATCAACATGCTCCGCGTTCTGAAGAACGAGTTCACCCTTCGACTGGCCCAAGCCGAGCGCGACGGCGCCAGTTCCGAAGAGATATGGAAAATCATTGGGGACGAGGACAACCGCGCCGAACTCGGAATGGTCCGGGGCGACGTCGTGAAAGGAGTTCTCGAGGCCGGGCAGTCCTCCGGGCTTGTCCGCGAGATTCCCACCGTCGCCGAGCTCTTCGAAAAACTCAAGCGCGAGTACGCCCAAGCTGTCGCCCGGCTCACATGAAAAACTGCCCCGTTCCTCTACAGGCGACCCAATGTGGTCACGCTGCGGCCGTTTCCCGTTCGTAGGGGCGAACCTTGTGTTCGCCCGTGTCGCGCCACAACCAGATTACACCGGCGCACGCCGTGCGCCCGCACTCTTGACTTTCAAACACCCACGCCTTATTATGCACTCGTATTTGGACTTCAAGAGGAGAGATGTATGCTAAGAGAAATGCATCATACCGGCCTCAGCGTGACCGACATGGAGCGCTCGCTCGGGCTGTACCGCGACATCCTCGGCATGGAAGTGCAATGGGACGCCGAAATCGAAGGCATCCCCGAGTTCGGTACGGTGATCAGCCTGCCGGGCGTGCGCGAGCGCATCGCGATGCTCCGCCTTAACAACTGCCGCCTCGAGCTGTTCCAGTTTTACCAGCCGAAGGGCAAAAAGCTCGAGCGCCGCCAGTGCGACCTGGGCTACATGCACGTCGCATTCATAGTTGATGAACTGGATAACATCTGCAGGAGACTGAAGGAGAACGGCATCGAATTCTATTCCGAGCCGCAGAACCTCGGCCCGTACAAAGTCGTGTTCTTCAAGGGATACGACGGCGAAACCATCGAACTCATGATGCCAACGATCCGAACAAGAGAGGAAAAGGGGAAAGGAAAAAAGGGAAAAGGGAGAACGGAATGAATAACCCTAAACCCTAAACTCCAAACCCTGAACCCTAATTCATTCTGGAGACAGCTTATGAAACTGACCGAGCAACAAAAACGAATGCTCGAAGGGGAAGACGGCCCGATCATCGCCATGGCGATGAATTATCTCGTCAAGTACGGCGAGGCGATGGGCGCCAAAAACCTCATCCCCGTCGAGAATGTGCACACGGTATTCACGATCCCGATGGAGGGCGGCGAGGAGGTCGTCGCGCTCCTCAAGATGTTCGGCCAATTGCGAGTGAAGGCGCCGACCACTACTCACGTCGGCTTCATAGACTTCAAAAAGTGGCACGAGTTCGGCATTGACGAGCGCCGCTATGAGCTTCAGGCTTCGCTCGTGCCTGTGGCCGCCCAGGCGGGCATCCAACTCACCTGGACGTGCGCGCCCGAAATCGTGGGCAACGCCCCGCTCAAAGGACAGACCTGCGCCTGGATGGAATCGGCCGCCATCTCCTACGCGAACGGCATCCTCGGCGCGCGCACCAATCGCGAGGGCGCCGAGTCCACCATGCCGGCGGCCGTCACCGGCTTCATCCCCTGTTTCGGTAATCACATCACCGAGAACCGGCGCGGCACGATCCTGATAGACGTCGAGGCCGACCTGGACAACCTCACCGATTGGGGCACGCTCGGCTACTTCGGTGGCGACCTCGCAGGCCTTGGCGTCCCGGTGTTCAGAGGATGCCGCGTTCCCGCGCTCGAGGAGGCCAAGGAGATGTGCGCCGCGCTCGCGACCGAAGGCGGTGTCGGCATGTTCCACATCGTCGGCATCACCCCCGAGGCGCCCACCATGACCGCCGCCTTCCAGGGCCGCCAACCGAAAAGCCGCCACAGATTCACCAACAAGCACAAGCGCGCCGTGTATCAACGCCTCAACACCTGCCCATCGCCCGAGGTCGATATCGTCATGTTCGGCTGTCCGCACGCCACGCTCACCGAGATTGTCGAGATCGCGCACCTGCTCGAGGGCAGGAAGATATCGCCCAACACTCAACTCTGGGTCTGCACTACCGACTCCATCCGCTCGTACGCCGAGAAGATGGGTTACGACAAGATGATAGCCGACGCGGGCGGCAAGATCATGGCCGACACCTGCCCGTGCATCAGCCAGATCGAGATGGCGCGCAACAAGAGATACATGACCAACTCGGTCAAGCAAGCGTACTACGCGCCGGGGCAGATCGGAGCGCAGGTGCACTTCGCGAACACGAAGGATTGCGTCGAAGCGGCCATCAAGGGAAGAAGGGACTGAGCCATGCCGAAGACGATTACGATAAAAGGAAAGAAAGTAGTCGGCGGACAGGCCGAGGGCGAGGCCCTCATCGCCGACGAGCGCGTCTCGTTCTGGGGCGGCACCGACCCCACACGCGGCGTCGTGCACGAGGTCGGCAACAAGTTCGAGGGCAAGAGCTTCGCCGGCAAGGTCTTCATCTTCCGCTTCACCAAAGGCTCGTCCGGCACGTCGGCCTACATCAACATCGCCAAGCGACTTGGCGTCGCGCCGGCAGCGATCATCAACACCGAACTCGATTCGCTCTGCGTGCTCGGCTGCGCCATTTCCGACATCCCGATGATGACCGACCTCGACAAGGACCCCTTCAAGGTCATCAGGAACGGCGACTGGATCAAGCTCGACGCCGACGCCGGCATCATCGAAGTCACCAGGAAAGCGTAGCGCAGGCATCCTGCCTGCAAACCAGCGCCAAGAGCCCGTTTGTAGGGGCGGTTCGCGAACCGCCCTACAGCGTCTCCCAACGGCTTATTGACATCGTTTTATGGGTTCGTAGGGGCGCACGGCGTGCGCCCTGAAAAATCCGCAGGCCTTTTAACCCGAAACGCGAAACCCGAGACCCGAAACTTGCGGCTCCGCCGCGCCTTTATTCCCGAGGAGAAACATGGACTTCTTTTTCAACCCCAAAAGTGTGGCCGTTGTCGGCGCCTCGCAGAACCCCTTCAAATTCGGCAGCATCATCGTTCGCAACCTCCTCACCCTCGGCTACGAGGGCAGGATATACCCGGTCAATCCGAACCCTGAAGACATCGCCGGCCTGAAGACCTACACCTCCGTCGCGGAGATACCCGAGCCCGTTGAGGTCGTCATCGTGGCGGTGCCCTCCTCGCGCTCGCTCCAGGTGATTCGCGACTGCGCTCAAAAGCGCGTCAAGGGCGTCATCATCATCTCCTCCGGCTTCAAAGAATCCGGCGAGGAAGGCGTGCGGCTTCAACAGCTGATGCTCGATGTCGCCCGCAGCGCAGGCATCCGCATCATCGGCCCGAACACCACCGGCATCCTGAATCCGCACGACAAATTCACGAGCACGTTTGTTCTCCTGAGAGAAGTCAAGAAGGGCCCGGTCGCCTTCATCGCGCAGACGGGCATGTTTGCCGGAATGCTCATGGAGTGGATATTCTCGTCCGAAAGCTTCGGCATCAGCAAGGTGGCGGGCTTGGGCAACAAGTGCGACGTTGACGAAGCCGACGCACTCGAATACCTGATGCGCGACGAACACACCAAAGCGATCATGATGTATCTCGAGTCAATCGTTGACGGCAGACGCTTTCTTCAGGCTGCCCGTGCGGCCACTCGAGTCAAGCCCGTGCTCGCGCTCAAATCCGGCCAGACGCCGGAAGGGGCCGCCGCCGCCGTCTCACACACCGGCTCGCTCGCCAACAACGACGCAATCGTCTCGGCGGCGTTCAAGCAGGCCGGAATTATTCGGGTCGATGCGTTTCAGGAACTCATTGATCACGCCAAGCTGCTAGCGTATCAGCCGCTGGCGCGGGGTGACCGCTTGTCCATCGTCTCGCTTTCCGGCGGGGCCGCTGTCATGTCCGCCGACGCCGCCATCAAGGCGGGCTTCCGCCTCACTCCGTTTCCGCAGGAACTGCTCGACGAAGTGCAGCGGCTGTATCCCCCGTGGGCCACATTCCGTCACCCCATGGACATCGAGCCGCTCACCGAGACGGTCGGCATGCAGCGCGCGTTCGAGATGACCATCGAGTGCGCATTCAAGAATCCCGCAACCGATGCTGTCCTCGTGGTCACCTGGTCGCCGTTTCCCGAGATCGGGTTTACCTTCGGATTCATCAAGGAACTTCAGGCGCGATATCCCGGCATCCCCGTCGCCGTCACCTCCATCGGACACAAGGAGTATCACGAGGACCTCTTCAGTCACCTCGAAGGGATGCAGATTCCGGTCTATCCCGACTTCAACCGCGCCATCAAATCCCTCGCCGCCTCCCGCGACTACGCCCGGTACAGGGGTCAGACCTTGACAATTTTCACAAGATGTGAAAAGTAAAGGTCTGTGCCCCCCA
>CAZEBC010000014.1:0-4564 GCA_964510165.1 uncultured bacterium | reverse complement strand
CATAAAATCCCTCGCCGCCTCCGGCGACTCCGCCCGTTACTGGGTAAATACTTTTAATTTTTAAAAATCTTGTAAATTTACTTGTTCTGACCCCTCATGCCCACCCCTTCCCCTTTTCCCCCGGGAGCAACGCGACCTATCCCCAGAGACCGGAGACCAGAGACCAGAGACCGCGCGCCTCGCACCCACTCATCATTCATCACTCATCACTCATCACGCAAAAAAGCTCATAATCCATTTCGACGGCGCCTCTCACGGCAATCCCGGCCCTGCCTCCATCGGCGTCGTCATAAAAGAGCCAGGTGGCACAACCGTCTTCGAGTTGGGCGAGGCCATCGGAAAGGCCACCAACAATTACGCCGAGTACTGCGCGCTCATCCGCGCGCTCGAGGAAGCTAAAAAACTTGGGGCGGAAGAAATTGACTGCGTCTCCGACAGCGAACTCGTCGTGCGCCAGATGACCGGCGTCTACAAGGTCAAGAGCAAGAACATCATCCCGCTCATTAAAAAGGCGCAGACGCTCCGGCGCGAGTTCCGCAGATTCACCATCCGGCACGTCACCCGCGACAAAAACCAGCGCGCCGACTCACTCGCCGCCAACGCCCTGAAAAAGATAAAAAGCGAGGATTGAACCCTTCCCATGTCTGAACATACGGAAGGATTTTGTGGGTGCGAATTCATTTGCACGATTCTTCGCGCCTCTTCGTGCTCTTCGTGGATAAATCCTTTCCCCTTTTTCCGTCTACTCCGTTTGACGCCCTGCCAGCCGGTATGCTATAGTAGCGAGGTGTTTCCCCTCTGGCAAATCAAGAAAAACGCCCGTAATGACCAAGGCTGATCTGAAAGGCTTGGGCCTTAAAGTGGGAAGAACGGTCACCGCCTTCCTGCCCGTTGACTCGAAGCGGACAGGCGCCTGCCGCAGATGCGGCAAGTGTTGCCAACTTGCGTTCAGATGCCCGTTTTACGACGGAACAGGATGCGTCATCTATTCCCTTCGACCCCCACAGTGCCGCAAATATCCGCGCACGAAGGAAGAATCCATCGTGCCGGACTGCGGATTCAGGTTCGACGAGTGAGCCCGACCGGGCTTGCGGCAGTCGCCGTCAACCCTTATTTTTCCAATGCCAAAACGCGATGACCTCAAGAAAATACTCATAATCGGTTCCGGCCCTATCATAATCGGGCAGGCGTGCGAGTTCGACTACTCCGGCGCGCAGGCGTGCAAGGCGCTCCGCGAAGAGGGCTACGAGGTCGTGCTGGTCAACAGCAACCCGGCCACCATCATGACCGACCCTGAAATGGCCGACCGCACTTACATCGAGCCGCTCATTCCCCAGGTGGTCGCCAAGATCATCGAGCGCGAACGACCCGACGCGCTCCTGCCTACCCTCGGCGGACAGACCGGCCTGAACCTCGCCGTGGACCTGGCGAACCTCGGTGCCCTCGACGCCTTTCACGTCGAGCTTATCGGTGCCAAGCTGCACGCCATCAAGAAGGCCGAGGACCGCTCGCTGTTCAAGGCGGCCATGAGCAAGATCGGCCTTGAACTTCCGCGAAGTTATTACTGCTACTCGCTCGATGAAGCCATGGCGGGCATCGAGGCGCTCGGCTTCCCCGCGGTCATCCGGCCGTCATTTACCCTCGGCGGCACAGGCGGCAGCGTGGCCTACAACTTGGAAGAGTTCGAGCGAATGGTCAAGTGGGGCCTCGATGCCAGCCCCATCAGCGAAATCCTCGTCGAGGAGTCGGTGATCGGCTGGAAGGAGTACGAGCTCGAGGTTATGCGCGACACCGCCGACAACGTCGTCATCATCTGCTCGATCGAGAACTTCGACCCGATGGGCATTCACACCGGCGACAGCATCACCGTCGCGCCCGCACAGACTCTCACCGACAAGGAATACCAGCACATGCGCGATGCCGCCATCGCGGTCATCCGCGAGATCGGCGTTGACACCGGCGGCTCCAACATCCAGTTTGCCGTTGACCCGACGAACGGCCGCATGGTTATCATCGAGATGAATCCGCGTGTGTCGCGCAGTTCCGCGCTCGCCTCGAAGGCGACCGGCTTCCCGATCGCCAAGATAGCCGCCAAGCTCGCCGTCGGCTACAGGCTCGATGAAATCCCGAACGACATCACGCGCCAGACGCCGGCCTCGTTCGAGCCGACCATTGACTATTGCGTGGTCAAGATACCGCGCTGGGCGTTCGAGAAGTTCCCGGGCGCCGACCCGCATCTCACCGTCCAAATGAAAAGCGTCGGCGAGACCATGAGCATTGGGCGCACCTTCAAGGAGGCCCTCCAAAAAGGGTTGCGCTCGCTCGAGATCGACCGCTACGGCCTCGGCTCGGACGGCAAGCATATGCGTTATCGCGGGGACGCGCCGACCGAGGAGACCATCGTTCAGATTCGCGAAAAACTGCGCACGCCCACAAGCGAGCGCATCTTCTATCTGCGCGAGGCGATCCTTGCCGGCTTCAGCGTCGAGGAGATGTATTCGCTCACCCGCATTGACCCGTGGTTCATCAACAACGTGAAAGACATCGTCGCGATGGAATCGCGCCTTCGCGACGCCGATGGCCAAATGGCTAGGACCATTCGCGGCGAGATTGAGCCTGATCCGGAGGCGCGAGCCCTGCTCGTCGAGGCGAAGCAGCACGGCTTCTCCGACCGCCAGCTTGCGCATCTGTGGAAAACCGGGGAGATGACCATCCGCTCGCTCCGGAAAAAGCTCGGGATCGAGGCCACGTTCAAGCTGGTAGACACGTGCGCCGCCGAATTCGAGGCGTACACCCCGTATTACTACTCGACGTATTCGGACGAGGATGAGGTCAGGCCCTCAAGCAAAAAGAAAATCATGATCCTCGGCGGCGGGCCGAACCGGATAGGGCAGGGGATCGAGTTCGATTATTGCTGCGTGCACGCCGTGTTCGCGCTCAAGGAAGAGTGCTGCGAGACCATCATGGTCAACAGCAACCCCGAGACGGTCAGCACCGACTACGATACCGCCGACAAATTGTACTTCGAGCCGCTCACCCTCGAAGACGTGCTCAACATCGTGGACAAGGAGCGGCCCGACGGCGTCATTGTGCAGTTCGGCGGGCAGACTCCGCTCAAGCTCGCCGTGCCACTCCAGCGCGCGGGCGTGCCCATCATCGGCACTCAGCCGGAGAGCATCGACATCGCCGAGGACCGCGAGCTGTTCCGCCAGATACTCGACCGGCTCGGCCTCAAGCAGGCGCCGAGCGACACCGCGATTTCATCCGAGGAAGCGCTCGAAATCGCGCGCCATATCGGATATCCGGTGCTCGTGCGGCCCTCATATGTGCTTGGAGGGCGCGCGATGATTATCGCGTACGATGACAAACAGCTCACGGATTACATGGCGCTCGCGCGCGAGGCGTCGCCCGACCATCCGATACTCGTGGACAAGTTCCTGCAGAACGCGACCGAAATTGATGTGGACGCCGTCTGCGACGGCAGGCAGGCCATCATCGCCGGCATCATGGAACACATCGAACTTGCGGGCGTGCACTCGGGCGACAGCGCGTGCGTGCTGCCTCCGCACACCCTCGGCGCGCGCGAAATCGAGGCGCTCAAGCAGCAGACCAAGGCCCTCGCGATGGCGCTCAATGTCATCGGCCTCATCAACATCCAGTTCGCCATCCAGGACGGAACCATCTACGTGCTCGAGGTCAACCCGCGCGCCTCGCGGACGGTCCCGTTCGTCTCGAAGGCGACGGGAATCCCTTGGGCGAAAGTCGCCGCCAAACTCATGATCGGCAGAACCCTCGCCGAACTCGGAATTCCGCAGGAAGTCTCGCTCCGCCATTTCGCCGTGAAAGAGGCGGTGCTCCCCTTCAACAAGTTCCCCGGTGTTGATACCATCCTCGGCCCCGAGATGAAATCCACGGGCGAGGTGATGGGAATCGATTCCAACTTCGGGCTTGCGTTTGCGAAGTCACAGTTCGCCGCCAACGCCAACCTGCCCACCAAGGGAACCGTGCTCATCAGCGTGAACGACACCGACAAGATCGCCATCCTTCCCATCGCACAGCGCCTGCACAAGCTGGGGTTCGCCCTCATGGCCACTCGCGGCACCGCCGCGTTCCTGTCGGCCAACGGGCTGCCCGTCCAAACGGCGTACAAGGTGAACGAAGACAGGCCGAACATCGTGGACCACGTAAAGAATCACGCCATCGCGCTCATCATCAACACACCGATGGGCAGGACCTCCGCGCTCGACGAGATGTCCATCCGCCGGGCCGCCGTTGACTACCGCACTCCCTATATCACCACGATCGCCGGCGCCGTCGCCACCGCGAGCGCGCTTGAGGCGCTCTCCCGCGACAACGGCCTCTCAGTCAAATCCATCCAGGAATACCACGCCTCCGTCTCCCGCTGAAAACTCCGAGTCCTCTGCATCCCCGCGGCTCACTCTTAGTCGTTTTCCCCCTTCCCCTTCCCCCCTTAAGCCCAATGCTGTTAATGCCTTCTGTCATTCGAAATTCTTGTTAACAAAAACTTCGTTGACCAACCCATTCCCCCTATGCTTCAATAGCC
>CAZEBC010000013.1:35824-45023 GCA_964510165.1 uncultured bacterium | reverse complement strand
TGTCCACCTCCAACCCAGAGTATAGGACATTACTTATGCAGTTGTCAATAATTTGAGGATGAACCCAATTTCATAAAGGATGAGAGCACGCTTCTGCTGGGCGAAGTCGGCGCCGGCTTGACGGGCGAGTTCTTCGATGAGGACGGCGACGAGGAAATCCTGGAGACCACCATGTGGCTGAATGGCGAATGGAAGCAGAAGGTCTTTACGAGATCGGAGTTGCTTCAATTGCTGACGATATATCCCAGCTTGAGCGACTTCGGACAATATCGGTTGCGTTCGGAGAGTTCCGTGTTAACGCCCTTGAATGATTACTGGGCCATAAAGCTCAGCCTCATTGACGATTACGACAGTGACCCCGAAGGGAGGGACGTGGAAAACAACGATGTCAGGGTGATCACATCGATCAATTACAAGTTCTGACTGGGGTAGCTTTCCGCAGCGATTTGCATTATATTTTGGAATTGTTCATGTTTTATGGAGGGCCGACGATGAAGGGATGGGTTGGCAGACTGGCGGGCTTATTGACAGCCCTTATTCTCTGTTTTTCTTTTGGCGCGAAGCCCGCTTTGTGCGCCGAAGAGCCGGAAGGGGGAATCGGAACGATGGATATCAAGAGCACGGCGTTCAAGAACGGTGAGACGATACCCAAGAAGTATACATGTGAAGGAGAAGACGTATCTCCGCCGCTCTCATGGTCCTCGCCGCCTAACGGGACCAAGAGCATGGTTCTCATCTGCGACGATCCCGATGCGCCCGTCGGCACGTGGGTTCATTGGGTGCTGTTTGGGCTTTCGCCGAGTGTCACGTCGTTGCCGGAGGGAGTGCCGGCGAAAGAAAGCGCTGAGGGCGCGAAGCAGGGGCGCAACGATTTTGGGAACCTGGGTTACGGCGGGCCATGTCCGCCTCCGGGGCCGGCGCATAGATATTTCTTCAAGCTTTATGCCGTAGATAAAGAGTTGAACCTGAAGCCAGGAGCGACGAAGGCCGAGGTGATGAAGGCGATTGAGGGCCACATCCTCGACGAAGGCCAGTTGATGGGGAAGTATCGAAGATAGCTCGATTCGCATAAAATCTGCAAATTGTCGCGAGTTTCTGCATGAGCGGAAGGGCGTACGCCGTGCGTTCCTATGAAATCTGTAAAATCGATGACCCTCATCCCAACCCTTTCCCAACGGGAGAGGGCCGGGTGAGGGAGTGGAGCTTGAGAAGATGACCGAGAGAAAGGCGTTTCAGGATCTGGTGCCGGCAGATTCGCCACGGCGGTACTGTTATGGTTGCGGCTCCGACAACATGCGTGGCTTGAATGTCAAGAGCTATTGGGACGGCGAGGAGGCCGTGTGTCGGTGGAGGCCGGAGCCCCATCATTCTTCGGGTCCGCCGGACTCGTTGAACGGGGGTGTGATCGCGACGGTAATTGACTGCCATAGCTGTTACACTGCCATTGCGACGGCCTACAAGCTGGAAGGCCGGGAAATGGGAGAAGGCGAACTGATCGATTACGCCACGGCGAAACTGACGGTCAATTACCTTAAGAAGACGCCAGTTGATACGGTGCTGGAGCTTCGCGCGAGAGTCGTCAAGAAGGGGAATCGCAGCATGGTCGTGCGGACCGTTCTGATGGCCGACGGCGAGACATGCGCCGAGGGTGAGCTCGTTGCCGTGAGGGTAAGTCCAAAGAGTTGATTGTCTGCGGTGCAATATTGGGAGTACCATCCGACATCGTATCCCCGACATACTCGGTCTTCCTCCTCAATCCAAATCATGCCCAACTGACCACCTTTGTAATCAAGATGGACAAAAACTGTTAATCCGCCTGCCGGGGCGGCGTCGCAGATTGTCCCCATATACTTTCATATCCATTTGATATGGCGAGACTTACAGTGTGCGGGCCCTCGATTTCGCCAGCAAGTTAAGAGTTGGCACGATTCGTGTTAGTAATCTCCGCCGGTCGAGTATAACAGAAGACCTGTCAGGAGGTGTGGGTATGTCCAAGGAAAGTCTGCCGGGCCCTGAAGCCAGAGACGCGGGGCTGACCATTGTCGAGTTGATCGTGGCAATGGCGATATTGGCGATGGGGGCGGTGGCCATCATATCTGTTTTGGTGCAGGCGCACAAGACAAACGCCTATTCGCATGCGAAGACGATGGCGGTCAATGCCGCCGAGGAGCAGTTGGAGCAGATATTTAATGCCCCCGCGGCGAATGTGCTCGATTTCAACAACCAGACATTTCTGGTTGGAGACCTGACGCGTCCCGGCGGACAGCCGCCCGGCCTCATAACGGTTGGGGCGGGCGACCCGCACCCTGTCACCGTCGATGTGGTATGGGAAGGCCGGGGAACGGTAGCGGCAGGCCGGGTTACCATAACCGCGCTCAGAAGCGAAGCGGAGAGGTAATGCCAATGAACCGCGCAAGTTGCCGAGGTTTCACGCTTATTGAAGTTGCCGTGGCGCTGGGGATACTAGGCGCCCTTACGCTGGTTGTCGCAACCATCATGATTCGGACAATGGATACGTATGGGCAGGTGATGAGCGAAACCGATACGACAAAACAGGCGCGGCAATGCATGGAAGAGATATCGCGCGAGATGCGGGAGGCTGTTAACGGCGACGTTTGGCTCCCTGCCGACGGTGGTTTGCCGAGTAATAACATACGCGACGCGCTGTTGTTGACATCGGCGCGGCAATCAGGCCTGCCAGCGTTGCCTGCTCCGCAAACCACATTTATTGCTGATGCAAACGGGTTTCCGGTTCCCCGTTCTATAATCTTGTTTTACATCAACACGACCGCCGAGGGCATACCGCAACTGATACGCCACCAGCTTTTCTATGATGAAGATTTGGTTCCTCCGTACACTCCGCCATTCCGATTTCCGCCCATTAATCCCTACCAGGGAGGCGCAATCGTGATACTCGACAACAATAATGTTCCGATAGCGATCGATCGAAGCACCGGCGCGGTCATGGGGAATCCGCCTTTGAGGGCTCCGAAGGTTCTGATGAATTGGACGACGTCGTTCGATATTTTCGCGAATCTTATCAATCCGCCGGAAATACGGATAACGTGTCAAAGCGCGGATCGGTATGGCCGCACAGCGACCACCCGCTTGATCACGCAAGTGGACCCTCGGAACCTCTAACACTGATGGGAGGAAGAGATGGTGATAGTATCTCATTTCAAGAGTAATCGAGGAGTCGCTATTGTTGCGGTGGCTTTGCTCATGGTTGTCGGCGCCATCCTGGGGGCCGCGGTCATAGCGCAGACTTCTTCCGATGTCCAGCAAGCGGACCGCACATTGGTAGAGAAGCAGGAGCTTTTCATTGCTGAGAGCGCCAAGGAACGCGCATACAGCGAAATAATGAATGATGAGACGTTTGCCAATGGCGGGTCCATGTCTGACATTGCTTTGGCGGGCGGAACTTACGATATTCTTGCCACGACGCTTTCACCATCGCCGCTGGTGGTCGAGATACAGGCCACGGGCGACACTCGCATGCCGGGCAATCTGGACCCCAATGAGAAGCGCAAGCGGGTAACAGTGGTGGCGGAGGTGATCAGGGAGAACGTGTGCGTATGGAACAATGCAATCTTTGGCGGTTCGGGCCAGACCGGCGGTGTGGTAAAGGGGAACTGTGCGATTCACGGTTCGGTACACCTTCTCGGAGACGGCGTGGGAGCGGGCAACAGTTCGATTGAGGCGCTTGATCTCAGCGGGACGGCGCTTATTCATAACAACTATGAGGGTATGCCCTTGGCGCTTCGGGCAAAAGTGCCCGCACTGCCCACGACCGAATTCGGCGGACAAACCATTGAGACACTGGATGCGAAGCTACGGGTGAAGAACGGAGCGGTGGGCGTATCGGGCAACTCTGAAATCGGTCAGATGAACGACGTTACCAATAATTACAAGGAGACCATGGATGGCATTTACATAGAGACCGACAGTACTGAGACCAGGTGGACCGGAAATCAAGTGATTGACGGCGTTCCCGATCCAGCGCATGTCCAATCTGATAACGGGACCGATGCACTCTATGATTTGGGTGACAAGGTGCAGATGCCGGAGATCACGGACGCATACACTGATCCGGACACGGGGACGGTGTATACGGACTACGACACGTTCTTCGCCTCTCCTCGGGCGCTTGAGATACCGTTGAATCTCACGCTTGATGACAGCAATTCGGCTGCTATCGCTGTGGCAGGCTACACGTTTCCGGCAGGGGTAACGGCGACGGTGGTTGGCTCGACCTTCACGATAACGGACGGTACCAACACGATCGCTTACAACCCTGCGGTGGCAGCGGGGCAGGCGCTGTTAACGGTCAATGGCATGGTGGAGGTGCAGGGTGACCTCGTAATAGGCAAGAAGAACCTGAATATCTCATATTCAACCGGGGCAAGCGGGGGAACGATCTATGCCAGTGGCAGCACTTCAAATCCCAGCAGTGATCCTGGAAATATAGATGTGCATTCAAATCTTTTGCCGGTAACTATCTTTCCTACCGGTGACGTGCTGGGGCTTGTTGCAAAGAACAATATGAACCTGGCAACCGGCCCAGGAGACTCGCAACTCAGCATGGCCGGCGCGTTCTTCGCTCAAAACACCGTTACTTCCTCCAAGCAGAACAACATAGCCGGCACATTTGTGTGCAATTATTTCGACATGGGCACGAACGTGCCGAGAATCTACCAGGTTCCATCACTGGTGGATCACCTGCCACCGGGGTTGCCAGGGGCCAATCCGATATGGATAGTTACCGGATTTGAGGAACGAAGCTGGCGGGTGGACATGGTTCCATAAGGAGATGACGATGCAGGGAGCGAGTGCAATTACAGCCATGAGGAACAAAGAGCTGATTGTCGGGGCCATAGTGGCGGGCATGTTGATCGTGGCGGGAATAGCCAAGGTCTTCCTGTCGCCGGCGAAGGAACCCGTGGCAACACGAGCGGTTTCGCACGTATCGGGCGAGGTGACGGAGCGCGTGACGACCACGATGAGAATCCGTGAGGAGAAGGAAGTCGTCAAAGTGCAAAAGGCCCGTGAGGCGATCGCCGAGCACGAAGAGAAGATAAGGCTGAACCACAGCGCCAAAGACACACCTGACCGCCTGATGGCCATAGGGAATCTCTACGAGTATCAGATCGGCGACCATTATTCGGCGATCCAGAGCTATCGGGCTCTGGTTGACGAGTATCCAGACCACAGCGATACTCCACAAGCGTACGTCGAGATAGCCGCCTGCTTCGAGCGGATGGGCGAACCGGCGCAGGCGATGTACATCTATCGGGAGATGGTTGATAAGCTGGACCCCTCGCTCCAGCACGCCCAGTACGCGAAACAGAAGCTGGAGGGGAAGATCGAGTGAGATTTGATCGGGGGACGATGAAGCATCATGTCCCCGATTCTTGTTTATTCTTGGGTTCCTTGCCAGCCGTAAGGGACATACGTCAAATCGAACCTATCGCCGACGACGTTGACGACGGTGTAGCCTTCGGGCCAACTGCTGACGCCGATCGTACGGTCGCCCTTCCACCATTCGCCACACACTGAGCCGCCCACCACGAACAGCACGTCGCGGTCGTTGTCCTTCCAGTGAACTTCCTCATAGTTGTGATAGTGCCCGCCGAGCACAAGCCTGAGATTGTGCCCCTTCAACACGAGCAAGAGTTCCTGCAGATTGGATATTTGGTGTTTGGGAACCTTGTCGCCCGAGGGTGAGGTGACGAGTTCGCTCCTGACGCCGAAGAAGCTCGCGAGCGCGTTTATGGAGGGGATGTGGCTCACGAGTATGACCGGCTGTCGAGGGTCAATTGCAGCCAGGTCGTGCCTGAGCCATTCGAGTTGAACCTTGTCAACGACACCGTAATAGGTCGGTTCGCTCCGGTCCTCGGTACGGGCGATGCTGTCGAGGATGACAAAATGACAGTGGGCGTAATTGAACGAATAATAGGTCGGGCCGAAATACTTGCGGTACATCTCCTTCCCATAGAGTGATGACTTTCTTGCGATGGAGCGTTCCCACCCAAAGACATCGTGATTGCCGAGGACGTGATAGAAGGGCGCGTTGATCATGGGGAGCAGGCTTTCGGCGTAATAGTCGAATTGCTCGGCCGCGTTCTCTTCATCGGAGACGGCCAGGGCGTCGAACACGATATCGCCGCCGTGAATAACGAGAGGAGGTTTCAACGCGGCGATGAAGGCGTAGGCTTTCGCGGCGCCTTCCCTGGCGTTGCGGCCGTGGCCTACGTGGGTGTCGGTCAAGAATACGAAGGTGAACCGCTGGTCAACGATGTCCGGGTTGGCGAGCAAGGGAAAATCAACCCGAGACCCCGGGAGGTGGGTTTTGTCGAGACTTTGCCAGAACCGATTTTCGGCGGCATGGTGTGTGCCGGGGACCGAGACAAAGAGTATGCGGCCGGTGGCCGTACGGATTTCGTAGGCCCCTTGCTCATTTGTTTGGGTCGCTGTTACTCCATCAGATACGACCACCCGGGCGAGAGGCTTCTCCTTCGCGCCAAGGGCGCCGTCTCCGTCAGCGTCCTCGAAGACGGTTCCGCCGACCTTCAGATTTTCAGCGGTGGAAAGCGAAGTAACGGACACGGTAAAGAGCCAAACACAAGCAAATAGAAGCTTCTTCATCGCGTGAGTCCTCCATGTTGGCGACTGAAACAAGGATAGCAGAAAAGGAGGGAAGTCACAATGGCGCGCTGGTGCGCGTAGAAAAATCGGGGCCGGTGCTGTATAATTCATGCGGCTGCGCACTGGACTTCTGGAGAGGAGACATGGGAGGAATGATAATAGACAGTCACGTGCACTTATTCTTCGAGGGTTCCGACCCCGAGTCGTTCTTCATCGGGGCGGCGAGAGCCGGAGCGGCGTTGTTTAACAAGAAGGATTGGAGGTTCAACCCCGACGTATCCGGCGTATTGGAGGCCAACCTTGAACTGTTGGACGACAGGACGGGCGACAAGCTTGTTGCCAAAATGGATGAGGCCCGTATAGATAAGGCGATAATCCTGCCGCTCGATTTCTGGCTTGGCTGTCCGAAGTCGAATGGTGTGAGCATCGAGGAGAAGAACGCCATCTATGCGGAGGCCGTGAAAAGACACAAGGGAAGGCTTTTGACGCATGTCGGAGTTGACCCCCGGCGTAAGAACGCCGTCGAGATAATGCGAAGAGGAGTGGAGGAGTTCGGAGCGATCGGGTTAAAGCTTCATCCGACCACCGGCTTCTACCCCGACGACCCTGTGTGTCATCCGCTTTATAAGAAGGCGCTTGAGTACAATATCCCGGTACTCATACACTCAGGGAACGAGCCTGCCCCGCTCCGCATCAAGTTCTCCCAGCCGAAGTACATCGATACGGTGGCCGCAGAGTTTCCGGAGTTAAAGATCATCATTGCCCATACCGGCCACGGGTGGTGGCAGGAGGCGGTGGACCTGGCGTCAGTCAAGGCGAATGTGTATGTTGATTTTGCCGGTTGGCAGATGGAATACATGAGCGGGGCCGATTATTTTTATCAAGTGCTCCGATGCGCGATCGACACGCTTGGCCCGTGGCGGGTTCTGTTTGGGACGGACGGCTCGATGCTCGACATGCTTATGTCTCCCGGGGACTGGGTGCTTGCGCACAGGGAGATCAATTCGCCTTCAGCCATTCGATTTGACGAAGAAGAAATGGACATAGTGCTCGGACACGCCGCCGCGCGTCTTTATGACATAGAATAGCCTTTGCAGGTTCGAAGAGGAGGTTGCCCAATGAAAACGAAACGATTCGAGGTTCTCAGCAAGGACGAGATCAGGCGAATTCACGAGGGTTCTTTGACGGTGCTGGAGCGGAAGGGCGTAAAAGTTGAGGCGCAGGATTTGCGCGACCTTTTCAGGGGCCGGGGCGCGAGGGTGGATGACGCGGAGCAGGTGGTTCGGATACCGAGGGAGATTGTGCTTTGGGCGATCGAGCAGGCGCCGAGCAAGTTCCTGCTTTACGGTCACGACCCGAAGTTTCGGGCGAGCATTGATACGAAGGCGTCGCTTTTCGCGGGTCTCGGCACGCCGACCAACATGCTGGATAAAGAGGGCAACTTTACGCCGACGACTTTGGAGGATTTGCGCAAGCACCTCATCCTGATCGACGAGCTCGAGCATCTGACGAACGATCAGATGGATTTGTGGCCGAACGATATCCCGATGACCACCATCCACGTGGAGGCGATCCGTCTGTGGGCGCGCGAGGCGAGGAAACCGTTTGGCTGCGGCACGCTCGGCTACTTGGCATGCAAGGACATGGTGGATATGGTGGCGATGGCGCTCGGCGGCATGGGCGAGCTTATGAAGAGGCCGCGCCTGGTGGGCATTTGCAGCATCGTGAGTCCCCTGAAGATAGATACGGCGCAGGGGCACGGCATGAAGGTATATGTGGAGCACAATCAGCCGGTCATTGTTGCGCCGGAGGCGATGGCGGGGACGACCGCGCCTGTGACGCTCGCGGGTCTGCTCGTGCAACAGAACGCCGAAATCCTCGCGCATATCACACTCGCTCAGATCATAAAGCCGGGTGCTCCGGTGCTGTGGGGGACGGTTTCGACGGTGGCGGACATGCACAGTGGGAATGTGGCGCTCGGCTCGTTCGAGACGGGCCTGATCACGGCGGGCAGCGCGCAGCTTGCCAGGCTGTACAAGATTCCATCGCGCGGAGTTGGCGGCTCGACTGACTCCAAGACGCTTGACATTCAATGCGGGTTCGAGCGCGTGATGAACCTGTATATGGCCTACGCGGCGGGGATCAATTACATCACCTGTGCGGGCACGCTCGAGCGGACGGTCAGCGGCTCGCATGAATTGATGGTGCTCGATAACGAAATCATCGGGATGCTTAAGCGGGTGGCGCGCGGGATCGAGGTGAGCGACGAGACGCTTGCCGTTGACCTGATATGCAACCTGGGTTGGAATGAGAATTATATGGATCAAATGCATACGGCGCAGCACTTCCGCTCGGAGCTTTTCCTCTCGAACTTGATTGACCATGACTCGCGCGACGCCTGGGCCAGCGCCGGCTCGAGGACGACGCTTGATCGCTGCGCCGGGAGGGTGAAGCAAATTGTCGAGAACCATCAACCGAACAAGCTGAGTTCCGCCCTGGAAATGGATATGCAGAAGTTCATTGATGAGGTTGCCGCTCGGCCCATCGAGGAGTT
>CAZEBC010000013.1:28264-35724 GCA_964510165.1 uncultured bacterium | reverse complement strand
AAGCTCGCGCTTGCCGAGGGGGGCGAGACAGCGCTCGTGTTCGCGAGCGGCATGGGCGCCGTTGCCGCTTCCGTGCTGATAAACGTGATGGCGGGAGACGAGGTGGTCTATCATCCGATCATTTACGGGAACACACATAGTCTCATGACCAGATGGTTGCCGCGCTTCGGCGTGAAGAGTGTTGGGGTCGATTTCACCAACGAAGACGCGTTGTTCGACGCCATGAACGAGCAGACGCGTGTCGTGTACTTCGAGACGCCGGTTAACCCCCTGATTAGTCTTGTGGACATCGCGGCCGTGCGCAAGGTCGTTGACAAAGCTGAGGAAAAGCTGGGTGAGCGGGGACGAATCAAGATAGTTGTGGATAACACTTTCGCCACGTCTTATTGCCAAAGGGCTTTGGAGCACGGCGCCGACATTATCGTGCTGAGCCTCACAAAGGCGCTCGGCGGCTTTGGCGTCGACCTTGGCGGCGCGGTCGTTGTCCCGAACAATATGAGGGGCGCTCTCGTGATGTATCGCGAAGAGACCGGCGCAATTCTTTCTCCCAAATCCGCGTGGAACGTGCTCACGTTCGGGCTGCCGACGCTTGCGGTACGAATGAAGGCGATGCAGCAGAGCGCGCTTGAGGTCGCGAGATTTCTGGAAGACCATTCCAAGGTGCGTAAGGTCAATTACCCGGGGCTTGCGTCGTATCCACAGTATTCGATTGCGCGCAAGCAGATGTTCGATTTCAAGGGAGAGTTCGCACCCGGCTCGATGATCTACTTCGAGCTCGACACGGACGATGAGCGACGGGTCGAGCGGTTCACCACTCACGCAGGGGATAATGCGTATTGTGTCTCGCTTGCGGTCAGTTTGGGGCACGCCTCGACGCTGATGGAGAACCCCTACAATATGACCCATTTGATGATGTCGGAGGAGGAAAAGGACGCTATCGGCCTGAAGCGGAGCGGCTTCAGACTGTCAGTCGGACTGGAAGACCCGGCGGATATAATCGCGGATCTCAATCAGTGTCTTGCAAAGATATAACACGAGGGAGAGGACACAATGGTTCCAAGCAAACCTTTGACCTCACACAGCGGAGTCGAGCTGAACGCCCTGAAAAGGCCGGACGCCACTGCCGTTATTGACGCCGACCGGCGCGTCACTTGGAGCGAGTTGAACGAGCGGGCCAACCGGATCGCCAATGGCTTGATGAAACTCGGCTTGTCCAAGGGTGACAAGGTGACGGTCCTGACGTTCAACTGCCAGGAGATGCTTGAACTCTACACGGGGCTTGGCAAGGCGGGCTTGGTGCTGGTACCCATGAATTTCCGCAACGTCGGCAAGGAGATCGTTTATCAGGTTAACAACTCCGACTCGAAGGCTATCGTTCTCGGCGAAGAGTTCATTGACCGAGTGTGGCCTCTCCGGGATCAGTTCGAACAGGTGAGGCCGGGCAATTATGTGGTCATTGGAAGCGAGCGTCCTGAGGGCGGCGTGAATTATGAAGAGTTCCTGTCGAGCGCGGACGCGAGCGCCCCTGGCGTGCAGGTGACCGAGCAAGACCCCGCGATTATAATGTACACCTCTGGCACGACCGGTTACCCCAAGGGGGCCGTGAGGACGCATCGGGGGGTGGTGCTGCTTGGGCTTTACGCTTGCATCGAGTACGGATTCAGCGAGAATGACATCAATCTTTCAGCCGCGCCTCTGTTCCACGCCGCCCCGGCGTTTTTTGCGACAACCCATCTTCTCGTCGGTTCGACCGTATGCGTGATGAAGATATTCGATCCCATCTCGATCCTCGAGACGATCCAGCGGGAGCGCGTGACCGATTTCTTCATGGCACCGACGATGTTCAGCCTGATCCTCGCTTTGCCCGAGGAGGAACGGAACAAGTACGACATGAGTTCCGTCCGCTGCGTCATCTCGGCGGCCGCGCCGCTGCACACGATCACGAAAGAGGCGATCCTCGACTATTTCAAATGCGCGGAGTTGCACGAGTTCTACGGCGCGACCGAGACCGGCATAGTCACCAATCTGCGGCCCAAAGACCAACGTCGCAAGATACGCTGCGTCGGCCAGCCCTTTTTCGGGGTGGATGTGAAGCTGCTTGATTCCGAAGGCCGCGAGGTCGGTCCGGGAGAGGTTGGCGAACTGTACGCGGCCACGCCTTTTCTCTTGCAGGAATACTACAAGAATCCCGACGCGACGGCCAAGTCCACCCGTAACGGCTTTTTCTCTGTGGGCGACATGGCCCGACGCGATGAAGAGGGGTATTATTACATCGTAGACCGCACACAGGACATGATCATCAGCGGCGGGTCCAACATCTATCCCGCCGAGATCGAGGAGACGCTTCACTCGCATCCGAAGATTCAAGAGGCGGCTGTGATTGGAGTGCCCGATGAAACCTGGGGGGAGACCGTAAAGGCAATCGTGGTGCTGAAGCCCGGCCAGACGGCCACGGAGCAGGAGATCATCGAGTATTGTCTCGAGCGAATGGCCCGCTACAAGCGGCCTCGCTCGATTGAGTTCGTAGACGAACTGCCGCGCAATCCCTCCGGGAAGATTCTCAAGCGTGTCATTCGGCAGCAGTACTGGAAAGGGCGGGACTTTCAGGTTTAGGCAGGGCCAACCCCTACAGACGTTCTTCGACAGGCATCCGACTACGTCGGTTTCGATCCTGCCGCGATCTCATCAAGCATCTGCTTGTGGACCTTCTTTGTAATGGGGTAAAAGAAGAGAACGAGGGCGCCGCACCAGAATATGGCTGCGGGAATTGGTCCGTAGAGTATCTTAAGTTTTAGTAACGTGGAGGCCGATTGCTCGGCGTTGGGCGCGTAATCTATAATGTCGAGACCCAGGTTGACAAGCGCAAGTCCGACCCCCTGAGCGGCCTTCGAAATAAAAGCGCCGACTCCCGCAAAGGAACCCTCCCTTCGTTCGCCGGTTCTCAACTGGTCCCATTCGATGACATCCGCCGTGATTGCGCCCGCGAGTATCCACAATCCGAGATTGAAGAAGCCCGCGACGCCCATGATTACAGTCGCCAGCGTGTGCTGGTCCTGCCGTATCACGAGAATCGTGCACACGACGAAGCCGTAGAGAATGATGTTGGTCAAATAGGCGGTTTTCTTGCCGACGGCGCTGGCGAACTTTATCCAGAATGGAATCGACACAAATGCGCCAATGAAGAATGCGAGCAGGAAGTACTTGGCCAGTTCCTCATCCAGAAAATAGTACTTGGTGACATAGAGCATGAGCGCTTGAGGGATATTGTTCGCGATTATCGTGAGCGTCAGCGTGGCGACGAGAATGAGGTACGGAACATTGGAAAGGGTCGCTTTGAATGCAGAGAGCAGTGACAGCGACGATTTCTCCGAGAACTGACCGCGCTCGGTCGTACCCCGATACGCGACAAGGAGACCCATCACGGCCAGGAACGCGGCGATGCCGCCAAAGGCCGCATAGGCTCCGTAATGATGCCACATGATTTCGACCAGGAGAAGCGGGCCGATGGTGCCGATTATGTCGCCGAGTGTCGCAAAGAACTGTTGATAGCCGGAGAGGCGTGTTCTTTCGTTGTAATCGAGGGTGAGTTCCGGCGCAAGCGCCCGGTAGGGTGTCTCTACCATTGTACGGAATGTGAACAAGAGGAGTATCATGCCGGTGAGGTAGATGAATTGTCGGTTCTGCGAGGCGAAGTAATCGGGCATGAACATGAGCATGAACACTATGGCCATGGGCAAAGAGCCAAAGCCGAAAAAGGGCCTGCGTCTGCCGCGCTTCCATCGAACGCCGTCGGAGATGTGGCCCATGAGCGGGTCCGTGACCGCGTCCCACAAGTTCGCGATGAGCAGGCTCAGCGCGACCAGTTTCGGCGAGAGTCTGACAAGGTCGGTATAGAAGAATGACAGATGGAACCCTATGGACGTATAGGTCACGTTCAGGCCGAGTTGGCCCGCCGAGTAGCTCAGGATCGTTCTGAGGGAGAGCCGTTCAGGGGCTGAGGCGCCGGACTGCTGCGCGGCGGTCTCGATATGCTCTGTCTTTGAAACGGATTCGGTCATTGCGAAAATCAAATCTCAGTATGCGACAAAACGCCTTATAGTACCTGAGTGCTCTTGTTTGTGTCAACTTCAGGATCACCGGAAAGAAAAAGGAAGATGGTTAGGAGAATGATGATGAACGCGAATGAACTGCGGCTTGTAGACTCGCACGCGCACCTGGAACAGGTTGAGGGCGTCGAGGCGGCGCTTCGGAGAGCAAGGGACTCGGGGGTTGTCGGGATCGTCGCGGTTGGGATGAATCTTGCCTCGAATCAGGCCATTCTCGAACTGGCCCTGGAGAATCCGGGGTTCGTGTACCCGGCGATTGGGATTCATCCATGGACCATCGAGGAGTCGGAGTTGGATGAGACGATCGAGTTCATACGGTCCAACATTACGAGATGTGTGGCGGTGGGCGAGATCGGCTTGGATTACTGGATCAAGAAGGAGAAGGAGCTTCAGAGAGAAGTGTTTCGCGCGATGCTTGAGATTGCGACCGAGCACAAGAAGCCTGTGCTGACGCATTCGAGGGGTTCGTACGAGGCTGTTCTTGAGATGGTGTGCGAGTCAGGCGCGGCAGGGGCCGTATTCCACTGGTATAGCGGCCCGGTCGAGATGGCGAAGAAGATTATCGAGCAGGGCCACTTCATTTCGGCGACTCCTGCCGTGGAATACAGCGAGAAGCACCGAGCCGTGATCGATGTTGTGCCCCTCGATAATCTGCTCTTGGAAACGGATTGTCCGGTGGAATATCATGGCATCGCTTCGGAGCCTGCAAGGATAGTGTCAACGCTGGAGCACGTGTGCAAGCTGAAGAGGCTGGAACCTTCCGTGGTCGCGGCGGCCACCACGCAGAATTGCTCTCGGTTGTTTGGCTTGGAAAAGGCGAAGTAGCGCACGATTCACCGTGCGGCCTTTAGTAAGTGAAGGTCGAAGAATTTCTTCATTTCCTCAAGGGCGGCGTCGGGCAAATCGGCATGTCCGCAGTCGTACCAAACAATCCTCTTCGGCTCTCCCGCCGCCTCGAATAGCGCTTCGGTTGCGGCTCTTGGAACGACGATGTCGTGCGCGGCATTGACCATGAGAAGAGGACGCGGCGCAATCTTGTGGACGGACAAGATGGGATCGACCAGTCTATAAGCCCTCCGAACTTCGTCATTCTGGCCGATGGAGACATTGAATTTGCTGAAATCACCTCCGGTTATGCCGAGCACGACCGCTCTCACGCGCCGGTCATGGGCGCAGAAGAGCGTGCCGATTGCGCCTCCCATGCTGAAACCGGCAAACCCGATGCGGTCTGCGGCGATGTCGTTTCTTGATATGAAATAGTCCACGCCGCGCATCAGGTCAATGGCGGTCTGAATCATGGCGTCCCGATTCCGGTAGACATGTTGGTTGTGGAGGCCGATGCCGCCGCCGGCGACGGCCCTCTCGCCGCAATATTGTCCATCGATGCGCAGAGTTGCGTATCCCGCCGCCGTCAGGCAGGCTGCGCGCTTCTGTTGGTTGATTGAACTCTTATGACCGAAGACGCCGTGCAGGATAAGGACGGCGGGGTAGGGAGGAGCGGCGCTCGGAGGGAGTGTGAGCAACGCGGTCACGCGCTGGTCGCGTGCGCTCGTGAAGGTGACATGGTGGAGTTGGACCTGACCGATTTCCGGGTCGGCTTCAAGCTTTCTTTCCTCCGTCTCAAGCGGCAGATTCCGGTCGTATTGGAGAAACTCATCAAGAGCCTGTTGAACGAATTCATCTGTTCTCAATTACATTCTCTCCAATGCGGCTATGCGCTCTTCCGTCGGGGGGTGGGTGGAAAACAGATTGTTCAGAAGGCTTGCATGCTCGCGCAGTGGATTGACGATATACAGATGCGCGGTGCTCTTGTTCGCGACCTCAAGCGGCTCAGTGTCAGCGTCGAGCTTCTTCAGCGCGCTTGCGAGACCTTCGGGATAGCGCGTGAGGAACGCGCCATTGGCGTCGGCCAAGAACTCCCTCTTGCGCGAGACGGCAAGGCGCAGAAGTTGGGCGATGATTGGCGCAAGTATCGCCAGAAGGATCGCGATCAACAGGATGATGGCATGAGCCTGGCCACTGCCGCGCGAGCGTGAGCGACGGCTGCGCCCTGCTGAATACCGGAAGCTCCTCAGCAGCCAGTCGCTGAGCAGGGCGACCACTCCCACGAGAATCACGGCAATTGAGCCGAGAAGAATGTCATAGTTCTTGACATGAGACATCTCATGCGCGAGCACACCCTCGAGTTCGCTTCGATTCAGTTTTTGGAGGAGGCCGCTCGTCACCGCAATGGCCGCGTGTTCCGGATTGCGGCCCGTCGCAAATGCATTGGGCGCGGTATCGTCCATTATGTACAGCCTCGGAGGGGGAATACCCGCCGCAATCGCCAGACCTTCAACAGTGTTCTTCAGATAGACGTGCAGCGGTTCAGTGTCTGACACGGGCCTCGCGCGGCTCATCCGCAGGATGATCCTGTCGCTGTTGTAATAGCTGATGAACGGTCCTATTGTGGCGAACGCAAATGCCAGCGGGAGCACAATGGTGCGGGCGCCTGGCGCCACTTCCTCAAAGAGAAGCGCGAGGATGAAGATGAGGATTATGAAGAACGCGCACAGCGCGATCGATTTGCGGCGGTTGCCGCTCATCTGTTCGTAGAGATTGGTCGAGAGCGGCATGAGCAGGACGAGCACCGGCAGGAACAGAAACAGAACCAGGAATCCGATGAGTATTCTGTTGGCGGTCAGCCATTCGGGCAATGTGGTCATGGACGGGTAAAACAGATTCTCCGTTCTAATCGAACTTGACCTTTATTGCCTCGCGTTCAGCCGGGATCTCTATCTCGAACATATCCTCTGCCTTGAAACCAAACAAATTTGCGAGAAGGTTGGTGGGGAATTGTTCGCGAAGGATGTTATAGTGCATCACATTGTCGTTATAGAACTGGCGCGCATAGGCGATCTTGCCCTCAATCCCGGCGAGTTCCTCCTGGAGCATCATGAAATTCTGGTTTGCCTTGAGTTCGGGATAGCTCTCGGCGACCGCAAACAGACTTTTCAACGCGCCGGTGAGCTGGTTCTCGGCCTGTCCCTGGTCCTTGACGTTACCGGCGCCGATCGCCCTGGCGCGAGCCTCGGATACCTTTTCGAAGACCTCGCGCTCGTGTTTGGCGTAGCCCTTGACCGTCTCAACGAGGTTCGGGATAAGGTCGTATCTTCGCTTGAGCTGCACGTCGATCTGCGCCCATGCGTTCTTGATGCGGTTGCGAAGCGTAATCAGCCTGTTGTATGAGATTATGACGAACAGCACGAGCAGCCCGAGAACGACCAGAACGATGATGCCCATCGCGTAACCCTCCTTTTGAACGAGCGCCTGCGCGTACGCACTACATACTCCATCCATCGCAGAGATTACCAC
>CAZEBC010000013.1:0-28164 GCA_964510165.1 uncultured bacterium | reverse complement strand
CCTGCTCTCTCCCAGTGGGAGAAGGTTGGGGTGAGGGGGAAAGCATGACGGAAATTCGCAAAACTGCCAGTGAGTAGTACGGAGGGGATGGATTACGACAGGCGGGGCATTATTTGGCGGGAACCGGCAAAAATCTCCCCGGAAAAGACGGCCAAGCCTGCGTGGACAGAGTCGACCTGAAACTTCGTAAGCTACTGTCATGCTGATGTTTATCTATATGGCGCGCTTGTCATGGCACGGTTATTGCCATTACCATTAGATGTGGTAACGTAAAGGTTTGACCCAACCGTCCAACCCAAACACCAGCGGACACGGGCCTGCATGCAGCTTCAGCGGTGCCTGTGTCCGCGGACTCATTCCGCGCGAGCAGGGGCGAATATCGGACTCGTCGCTACATGGTCTTATCAGTTGTAACGAAGCCTGGATCGGTGCGGGCCATGTGAATGCAGTATGCACTTGCGAGCGTCATGAGAATGAGCAAAACAAAAGCCCACTTATAGGTGTTGGGTTCGGTCATATCATACATTTTGCCGACTACAATTGGTCCGACGGCCGCGCCGAGGATCGAAAAGAATGACACGGCCCCGAAAATGGCGCCGAAATTCGACAGCCCGTGGCAATCGGCGGTGACCATTGGCGTCAACGTGAGCGGGCCGCCTTGCGGGAATCCGTACACGACCGCGAAGAGCAAAGCAATCGAGAATGGAGTAGCTCCCATCAGTATGCCAATGCCGACGGCGGTCATGATGGCGCTCAGAACAAAAGTCGGTCGACTGCCCTTGCGGTCGGCGATAGCGCCCAGCACGACCTTGCCGAGAGTCATGAAGCCCAACGAGATGCCATATGTCCAGGCGGCGCGCATATCCGAGTGCCCGATGTCGGTAAGATACGGGACGCAGTGGACCCCTATCGCCTGGGCCATGAAGGTTGTCAGGAACATGTTGGCCGCGATGAACCAGAAGGCGGAGGTTCGAATCGCTTCGTTCAAAGTGTGACCCGTCAGGGCCACGTGTGTATGCGTCTCGGCGGCCTCGCCGTCGGGCACAAGCTTCAGGTCGGAGGGACGTGTCCTCACGAAAAAAAACACCAGCGGAAGTGTGACAATGAGCATCGCGATGCCAAGAACGATGTAGGAGTTTCGCCAGCCCAATTCATGTAGAAGACGCGTGTTTACCGGGTTCATGACCATTCCGCCCGCGCTCGTGCCCATGAACGCCAGCCCCATCGCCTTTCCGCGCTTCCGAGTGAACCAGTTCGCTATCAGGAGTGAAACCGGAATCGCGGTCGTGGCGGCCAGTCCCAGCCCGACCACGGCAAACAGGACGTAGAAATGCCACAAATGAGTGGCCTTTCCGAGCCACATCATGCCAATCCCGCACAAGAGGCATCCGGCGAGCATTGTCCTGCTGGCGCCGATTGAATCCATGACTCTGCCGACAAACGGTGAGCCGACGGCCATTGCTATTGCGCCTATCCCAAGAGCGACGCTGAATGTGGCGCGGCTCCACCCCATGCTTTCGCTGACGGGCTTGAAGAAGACGCCAAATGTATTTATAATAACGCCGTTAAATGCGAACAGAATTATGAAGCATGTGGCTACGATGATCCACCCGTAAAAGATCGGCTTTCGAGAATCTCCGAGAGGCATTATTGTTTTCTTCATGTCGGTCTCCCTGCGACACCACGTGGGTAATCCCGATTCTGCGCCAAGTCGTACTATGATACAGGGGATGATTCGGTCGGTCAACAGCATGACACTAGATCTGACAAGGCTTTGAGTAATTGGGGGCGTCTTTGCGCATTCAATGAACACTCGCAGGTTTCAACTCAAGTACGGCGATAGAACCATTGCGGCCAGGGTTCCCGATGGGCGCACGCCGGAGATTCTGACTTGCTCTGGTTCCCTTCCCACTGCGGGCCCCACAGCAGTGATAAGGAATGCGTTGAATGAGCCCATAGGCTCGTTTCGGCTGGGCGACATCGTTTCGGCGGGGGACAGCGTTGCAATAGTGGCTTCCGACAGCACACGTGCGACGGCGAGCGACGTGTTTCTGCCGGTCCTGGTCGAAGAGCTTCATGAGATTGGCGTTTCCGATGCGGACATCCGGATCGTCATAGCGCTCGGGATACACCGGCGACAGACTGTAGACGAGCATCGAAAGCTGCTGGGCGAGGCGTTATATGAACGCATTCGTCCTATCGACCACGACCCTCGTGACGAGAACAACCTTGTCCCACTGGGCAGGACTGCAAGGGGAACGGAAGTCTCCGTGAACCGCTCAGTGGTCGAAGCGGACAAGGTGATTGTCACGGGCGGTGTGATCCCGCACTACTATGCCGGTTTTGGAGGGGGCCGGAAGAGCATAATGCCGGGTGTTTGCTCGGCCGAGGCGGCGCTCCAGAGTCACATGCTGGTCTTCGAGCCGTCCCCGGCCCTCGGAAGAAACGTCAACGCACGGCTCGCGCGGCTGGCGGGCAACCCGGTTCATGAGGATATGCTCGAGGCGGCCCGCATGGTGAATCCATGCTTCATGTTGAACTCAATCATTTCACCGGATGGACAGATCGCGGCGTTTGCTGGGGACTTCGTTGAGGCGCACGAGGCTGCGTGCGCGCACTACATCGAGCGCTTCAGCCTGACTGTGGACGAACCGGCCGACCTGACCATCGTGAGTTGCGGCGGTTATCCCAAGGATATCAACTTTATCCAGACCCATAAGGCGATACACAGCGCATATTCGGTGACGAAGCCCGGCGGCTGGATCATCGCGCTGGCCGAGTGCGGAGACGGATTCGGCTATCCTGGCTTTGTGGATTGGTTCAAGTTCGAGAGCGCGCCGGAATTTGAGGAGTATCTTCGGGCGCACTACGAGATTTACGGCCAGACCGCCTATGCCGCATTCGAAAAGGCTCTCGAAGTGAATATCGTGCTAGTGTCTGAGCTTGACCCTGCGGATGTGACCCGGATGAGGATGCGGCCAGCCGCTTCGTTCGAAGAAGGGTACCGAATGGCCGTACAGAGCCTGCCGCATGCTTTCATCACCTATGTCATTCCGGCGGCGTCGAACACGCTTTTTTTCACGAGAGAGGAGCGAGGCAAAGCCCTCGCGTCCATATCAGGAGTGAATCGCATTGAAGGCTCAGAAGTACCATAAGATCGAGGTCGAACAGGATCGCGCGCACGTCACCATGGACGCCGCGCATCTGCCCGTCATTGAGCAGAAGGAGTATGTGCTTCTTTCGCATTATATTGACCTTCTGAACGACGTTGCCCGGCTTAATGACCTTGGGAAGTTGAATGTTACGGTGCATTTGCACGGTAACCTCACGGATGAAGACCTTCTTGAAGTCGAGCGGCAAATGAAGAGGGATTTGGACAGCCTGGCGCTGCATCAGGACGAACTCCTGCATATCGGACTGTTGTCGAACGTGCTCGACTTCGCGTGGCTGGCCGGGTGTGCCGCAATTTCGATTTTGAAGCCGCTTCTCCTTCCGATAGTGCTTCCCTACATGGTCTTCAATGTGCGCCACACCTACGCTCGGGCGAAGAAGCTGTTGGTAGCCGGCAAATTCAAGAATTGCGCGCGCGAGCTGGCCAACAGCATGAAGGTGGTTCGGGGAGAAGGCGAAGTCGCCTCGAAGGTGAAGAGAATCGTTGACTATTTCGAGAGACTGGACGGCAGCAGCCAGGATATCTACCTCAAGCTTGCCGCCAGGGCCGACGAGGAACAACTGGAATCGGTTCAACGGTACTATTATCATCAATTCGACAACAGCAAGCCCCGTCGAGGATTGTTCCGGAACGTGCTCCGGCTCATACGAATCCTGTTCAGCGATGAGGATGCCAATCGCATCAGGATTCCCGACCGGGCATCCAGGAAGTCTCCGCTGATAAAGGAGAGCCGCCAGCGGCGTTCCATCGAGTTTATCGTGTTGCCGACGCGCGAATCCTATGAGATATACCTTGCGGACGAATTTACGGACGGCGAGCTTTTTCCGGTGAGTTTGATACCTCCGGCGCTTCATCCGATTGCCCACATGATCAGCGAGACGGGAGTGGAAATCGAGAACCTCATCAGGGCGCCAGAGAAGCTCGACATCGAAAAGATACGCTCCAAGCTTTCGCAGAGCTTGTACATTACTGCGTATTCACGCCGGAAATTCGAGGCGATGAAGCTGGGCCAACTGGTCTCGTTTGAAAAGCGGCAGGTCCCGATCATTCTTATCGCGATTGGCGTTCTGGACACTGTATTCGGCTTGTTCAAAGGGGCATTTTTCATCTCGCCGATACTTCTGTTTGGGGGTGCGACCCTGGTAGCTTCGCTTCTGTTAAGCCGCAGCGTGAAGAAGCACTTTTCGACAATTGCCAACGGGTTTGACAAGATATTCGAGGATTTCCTGCATCCTTCCCTCATTGAGGACAGGAAGCTGGCGGAACTGAACAAGCTTGTGAAAGATTCTCAAAATATGGTGGATGCGTACACGAAGACGTTCCACAAGGCGCTTGACTTCGGATGGAATGGAATCGCCGACTTGTATCAATCGAAGGCTGTGTTCCATCAGAGGGAATTCAAGGAGCCGGGGGAATGCATCATGAGGGTCGAGCGATGATTGACCTGTTTGACAAATATCCGCCGATCAAGAAGCTGAACGAATTCAAGCGGTACGCCGACCTTCAGGGCGCCATCACTGCGCTTGAGGGCTGTCTTGCCGTTGAGGAGATCGCGCGCTCAAAGATGGGCCGGCCGATCTATGCGATGAAGGCCGGTCCTGCCGACGCCGCAAACAGGGTGTTGCTCACGGCGGCCAATCATGGACGTGAGGATGCGCCGCCGGTGGCACTGGTTCTTATGGCAGGACATCTGGCGCGACCCAACGACATGCTCGCGCGCATACTCGAGCGCGTTCAGTTCGTCCTGCTCCCGTGTCTGGACCCCGACGGCTACGACTGCCGGGGAGTGAAGTGCGTTGACCCCATCGGGAACACCGAAATTCGGGAGGACTACTCGGAGAGCAGTTGGGAAGACGTGAATGCGGTATGGTGCCGGCCGGATGAATTCTTGCCTCCTGAGACCAGGGCTCTCAAGAAATACCTGCTCGACGTGAGGGCCTCGATTTCGTTTGACCTACATGAGACACTTTTCTTCAGGCCGGGCGTCAGGTTTCAGCTTCCGCAGGAGTGGAGGTTCATACCGCACAATTTTGAGGTTACCGTCATCGAGTTCATTCCCGAGTCACAACATGAATTAGGTGAGCGTGTCGGCGCTCAGATCATCCGAAATCTCAAATTCAATTACTATGTGCCGCGCAAGGTGAGCAGGGTCGGTCGCCTGTTCCGAAAAGTGTTTGTGCCGATTCCGCAGACCATCACCAAGGGGGAGGGCCGGGAAGTATCGGGCCCGTTGTTGACCGAGTTCCGCAAGGGCAGGATGGTGCTGAGCGACTGGCTCACACTTTCCCTGGGTATTCCCTCGTTCACGTTTGAGTCGTTCTTCTCGCCGCTCGATTATCGGGTGGGCGCACATATCGCGGGCATAGAGGGCGCCATCCATGCCTTTGTCGGGCTTACCCCTCAAGCGGCGGGTTCCCGCGTTCTTAAGAGATTCGGTCTTCCGCGAAAGGCGCGATTCTTTGTGGAATGTGCAAAAGAAGCAGTCAGTCTGCTCGGGGAAGATTGCCGCATGATGACTCATCGGGAGAGCGCCTTCTACTCAAGGGAAAAGTTGGTTGCGTGGAATCAAGGCCGCAAGCTGGAGTTTAGTCTTCGCTTGTGGCGATCAGTAACGGTGCGGGAATTCCATTAGCAGCGATGATTTGGCACGGGGGATTGCCCCAGGGAATCGGTGAGGAGCGGAGAATGATTGTATGACGCGCAAGGAAATTCATGACATCGCCAACATCCTGTCGCCGGCTTTGTCGCATAGTCAGAACCTGTTGCTTGGCTTCCACGGCGATATGCCGGACGATCAGAAGAGAGTTGTAAGAAAGATCGAAAGCTGCTTGAAGGAACTGCAGGGCTATCTCAAAGAGCAGACCCTCGGGACCAAGGAGAAGGCATGATGAACGCGCGCGAACGGTTCCTTGCCACGTGCAGGTTCGAGCCGGTGGACCGGCCGTTCCGTTGGGAGACCATCGGGTTCTGGCCCGAGACCATCGAGCGATGGCATGGTGAGGGGCTGTCCGAGGATATTGACGAAATGGCCGCGTACATCCATTTCAATATGGACCTGCGGATGCCGATAACGCTCGGCGGGTTTGAGGAACCGGGGTTCTTTCCCGCCTTCGAGGAGACTATCCTCGAGGAGGACGAGCAGTATGTCATCCGAAGAGACCGGACGGGCGCGATCATAAGAGAGTTCAAATCGGGCCGCTCGGCGCTCCCTCAATTTCTGGAGTTTCCCGTCAAGGATATGCGCAGCTTTGAGGAGTTGAAATGGCGGCTTGACCCGTCGGCGCCCGGCCGACTCGGCGAGGACTGGCAGTATTCATTTCAGGTGTACAACGAGTCCGAATTCCCAGTGATCGCGTACGTATGCGGATTATTCGGTATGGCCCGGCATCTGATGGGATTCGAGAACCTGATGTACGCATATTACGATATGCCCCAGTTGATCCATGCGATCGGGAGGCAGTGGCTCGCGTTGTATTCGTCACTGCTCGAACAGATATCGGCTGTGGCCAAGATAGACGCAATTGACTTCTGGGAAGATATGGCCTACCGAAACGGGCCTATGATCGGCCCGCCGGCGTTCCGGGAATTCATGACGCCGTATTACAAGCGGCTCACCAACTGCGCCCGCTCGTTGGGCATCAATGTGTTCGAGGTGGACTCCGACGGCGACATCACGCCGCTGATACCCCTGTTTCTTGAAGCCGGGGCCAACATGTTGTTACCCTTCGAGGTGCAGGCGGGAATGGACGTTCGAAAGGTGCGGCAGCAATACGGCAATCAACTGGTGATCCAAGGCGGGTTGGACAAGAGAAAGCTGGCGCTCGGTTTTGATGCGATACGGGAAGAAGTGATGACAAAAGCGCCAGACCTCTTGCGTCAGGGCGGCTACATCGCGTCGCTCGACCACAACGTTCCGCCCGACGTGCCGCTTAAGAATTTTGAGTTCTATCTGAACCTGGTCAGGGAAATCGGGGAGAAATAATCCGACCGATTTCTTGGAGTTGACAGGAATCCGGCGTTCCTCGGAGCAATTCTTCCAAACTTTTACTCCAGGTTGGCTCAAGACTTGGGAGTTTGCCACTTGTTTGGTCGAATGCCACATTTAAGAGGGAAAATCACATTTGGGCTTTTGCTGGAGGATACCATGGTAAAGGTCAAGACATTCGGGTCGCAGTTCAAGATATTCCACATCGCGCAGGAGCTGGACGACCTGGACGCGAAGGTGAATGAGTTCATCGCAGGCAATAAGATCAAGAAAGTGATTTCGGTTTCGGACGCGACGACGACCAACACTGACGGAGCCACCATGGGCATAATCCGAGTGTTGACGTATGAAGGGTGACTGATGGCGGCGGATAACTATGTGAAGTGCGGACAATGCAGTTCGGTCAATCGAGTTGACACGGAGAGGCAAGGCAGGCCCATATGCGGGAAGTGTGGTTCGGTGCTGGACCTCTCTCTCGCCACCTCCGATAGGCCGCTGAATTTTTCCGACACCACTTTTGGTCAGGAAGTGCTCGACGCAAGCGTGCCGGTACTCGTCGAGTTCTATGCGCCATGGTGCGGCGCCTGCCGCTCGCTGGAGCCCTCGATCGAGGCTATGGCATCGAAATTCAAAGGCAAGCTTAAGGTAGGCAAGGTGGATGTCGAACAGAATCCTCGAAGCGCAGGCCGGTACCAGATCAGGGCGACGCCGACATTGATCGTCTTTCGGAACGGACAATTGGCCGAGCAAGTGACGGGCGCGCTCCCCGCGCCACAGCTTGAGGATCTGGTCGCGAAATACTTGGCCTGACTTCAAATCGGGGACACCATAAGTCATGGTGTCCCCGATTCAGGTTCTAAAGCGTGACCTCGATCGCCTGAGTATCGGTTTGGGGACCGATATACTCGAGCTTGTCAGGTTCGAACCTGATGAGCCCCAGGCGCGGGTCGTCGCAGCCGGTGAAGTAGTCGGCAGACGATGGGTGCTCCTGCCAGATGCGTTTCTTGAGGCTCATCGAATCGTCCATCGTTGCCTTCCCGGAAAGGGTGACCACCTCGGATTTATCCTCGGACATGAAAAGCAACTGAGCGCGCGGATTCCTCTTGATCTGTGTCACCTTGCGCGAATCGTTGTAGGTTTCCATATATATGGTCATCCCTTCCTCGATCAGCTTCGGGCCCATGACGCGGCTTTGCGGGCTGTTCCCGTTCACCGTCGATAGCACGAACGCCTCGGCTGAGTCGATTATCTCGCGGGACCTCTTTTGGGCCTCTTTCTGATCCATGGCAAACCTCCTATTCATCCTTGAACGAGCATGACGCCGCGCTCCCCGCTCTCATGCGACTCGCTTGCCTGAATTCGGTCCGGGCGCGAGGTCGTATATCTCGTCTATCTTGATAACGACGGCGTACCTGACTTTGGCGGGGTCCATTCTGACGGAGTCCACCAAATCCACCGCCCTCTCGAATGCCGCTCCCGAGTCCAATACCTCGGCGGTTCCCTTGAACTGGTATCCCCGATACGCAGGCGGATTCACGACCGAAACGGCCACGCGCGGATTCTCTTCTATGTTTTTCCGGGTCTTCTGGGAATACAAATCCGCAAACACAAGGTGCTCGTCATCGAGTATGCCGAGCGAGCCCTTCGGAACGACGTTCGGAATGCCGTCCCCACCGCACGTTGCAACGTATGCGAGACGTCCCTCGCCCAAGAACTCCTTTATCTCTTCAGTTAATTTCGCCATCGGTATCCCTTGCTTATGTCTTTTCTTAAGTCTGCCGATATAGCGGAAATTTGGCAATACGACATCTCGCGGCGGTTCGAACGACGGTGGTCGCGAAACGCACCTCTGTGGGGGCACGGCGCGGTAAGGGCACGGTGCGTTGTGCCGCTACGGAACGCCATTGTCCCAGTCGAACGATCATCGAACGATCCAAGTTCGCTTGACAACAGCAGGCGGCTATGTTATAAGTTACTGGGTGACCGCCCAGTCATTTTCGCAGTCAGAGACAAAAGGTCTTCCTCATGGCCAAAGAGGCGCTGGACAAGATCGACGGACGTAAGAGAGAGCGCATTTTCGGGGCCGCCGCCGCCGAGTTTGCCCGGCACGGATACCACAAGGCCAACGTCAACTCCATCGCGCAGCGCGCCAGCATCGGCAAGGGGTCCATCTACCTTTATTTCACGGACAAGCGCGACTTGTACTATTCGACGTTTAAAGAAGCGGTCCGACTGCAGGACCGCATTTTCGACGAGATCGAGCGGACCGCCCATGACCCAGTGGAGAAGATCAAGAGAGTTTTTCGGGAGAGCCTTATCACGTTTCCTCGCTATCGCAACATGTACAAGATGTACTTTGAACTCAGCGCTTCCGGCGATGCCAAGTTTTTGGCCGATCTTGCACAATTGCTCGAGCGAAGGTCCGCGGACTTCTTTATCCGCGTGCTGAGGGAGGGAATAGAGTCAGGCAGTTTGCGCGAGGACCTTCCCGTTGAGCACGCCGCGTATGTCATGGATTCCATATACACTCTTTTTCTTGCCACGCTTGCGTCGCGCTATCAGAGAGAGCGGTTCCGCGTGTTTACGAATTCCGAGATCACGAGCAATGGTGAAATGATCGAACGACATATGGATGTGATTCTGAACGTGCTCGAAACAGGGATAACGTCATGTCAGGGAACGAGAGGGTCCGGGTCCCGGCAGTCCCCCGAGAGATGGAACACGCGCCGGGTCGGACGGAACAAGGGAGGAAGCACATGATAGTCGGAGTTCCGAAGGAGATCAAACCGGACGAGAATCGCGTGGCGATAACGCCCGCCGGTGTATCCGCGTTCGTGGGCCACGGTCATACGGTGCTTATCGAGAGAAGCGCGGGCGGCGGCAGCGGAATCAGCGAGGAAGCTTACATTCATGCAGGAGCCGAAATCTGTGAGAAAGCGGGCGAGGTATGGGAAAGAGCCGACATGATCGTCAAGGTGAAGGAGCCGCTCGAACCGGAATTCGGCCTCATGCGCGAAGGACAGGTGCTCTTTACCTATCTTCATCTTGCCGCCGACCGCGAACTCACGCAGAAGTTGGTCGATAAAGGCGTGGTTGCGATTGCATACGAGACAATTCAGCTCGAGGACGGCTCGCTGCCGTTGCTCACACCCATGAGCGAAGTGGCCGGCAGGCTTTCGGTTCAGATGGGAGCGTTCTGCCTCGAGGCCAAGAACGGCGGAAAGGGCGTTTTACTTCCGGGCGTTTCGGGAGTGCCGCCAGCCAAGGTCGTGATTGTCGGCGCGGGCATTGCCGGGATGAACGCCTGCTTCGTCGCATGCGGGGTGGGCGCTCGCGTGAGCATCCTCGACATCAATCCGGCAAGGCTGAGGTATGTGCATGACGTCATGCAGGGCCATGTCTCCACGCTGATGTCGAATCCGGCCAACATCGAAGAAGAAGTCGCCGGGGCCGACCTCGTAATTGGCGCGGTTCTCATTCCGGGATGGCGCGCGCCCAAACTGATCACGCGCGATATGCTGCGCCGAATGCAAAAAGGCTCTGCCCTCGTCGATATCGCCATCGACCAGGGCGGCTGCTGCGAGACCTCGCGCCCGACCACCCACCGGAACCCAACCTATATTGAGGAGGGCATCGTCCATTATTGCGTCGCCAATATGCCCGGGGCCGTACCGAAGACGTCTACGTTCGCACTCACCAACGCCACGCTTCTCTATGGGCTCGAGTTGGCGGACAAGGGCTGGGAGCGGGCGGTCGCTGAGAATCCGGTCCTCAAGAAAGGCGTGAATATCGCTTTCGGGCGGATTACTCATTGCGGGGTTGCCGAGGCGTTCGGGATGGCCTGCGCTACAATATAGGAAAACAGTTGTTCGGTTTCCATCTTGGGGGTATGTTTAATGACTTTATCAAAAGACGAACTGTTGAACCTCTATGAATCGATGCAAAAACTGAGGAAATTCGAGGAAGAAGTTTCGGCACAGTTCGCCAGCGGCAACATTCCCGGCTTTGTCCACCTCTACATTGGACAGGAAGCGGTTGCGGTGGGAGCGTGCGCGGCGCTGAACTCGGACGATTATATCACCAGCACTCATCGCGGCCATGGTCACCTTATCGCGAAGGGCGGCGACCTCAACAAGATGATGGCTGAGCTTTACGGGAAGGAGACCGGGTATTGCCGCGGCAGAGGCGGCTCGATGCATATCGTTGACGTCGGCCTCGGGATTCTTGGAGCGAACGGCATCGTCGGCGCCGGAACGCAGATAGCGGCGGGTGCGGGACTCAGCGCGAAAGTGCGAAAGAGCGGCCAGGTTGTGGTCTGCTTCTTCGGAGACGACGCGACGACCGAAGGCATGTTCCACGAGAGCATGAACCTTGCCGCCGTCTGGGACCTTCCGATCATCTTTGTATGCGAGAACAACCTTTACGGACAATTCACCCCTTATGTCAAGCATTCCAAAGTCGCCGACGTCGCCGAAAAGGCGAAGGCGTATGGGATGCCGGGCGTCATAGTGGATGGAAACGATGTCCTGGCGGTCAAGACCGCCACCGAACGCGCTGTTCAGAGAGCTCGGGCAGGCCAGGGGCCCACTCTTATCGAATGCAAGACCTATCGCTGGCATGGACACTACGAGGGCGACGTGTACCCCTATCGGAGCGACGAGGAGATCGAACAGTGGAAAGCGAAGTGCCCGATTGCCGGCTTCCGCGAGAAGCTCATAGCCGAGGGAATGGCGAAAGCGGAGGAACTTGACGACATTGACAAGAAAGTCGATGATGCAGTGAAGGCTGCCATTAAGTTTGCCGAGGAGAGCCCGTCGCCTGACCCAGCGACCGTCACCGAAAACGTATATTCCGTTGAGCCTGTTGCGGAGACGGCTGGCGCCTCGAATGAAGCGGATGAGATCCCGCTCGCGCTTGCCGTAAACCAAACGTTGCGTCAGGAAATGGCGCGGGACCCGAATGTCATCCTTTTAGGCGAAGACGTGGCTACCGGCGTTTTCGGCGTTACATCGGGACTCGCGGCGGAGTTCGGCGAGGAACGCGTGCTGGACACCCCTATCAGCGAGAACGTGATAGCGGGTGCGGCGGTCGGCGCTGCGATGACCGGCCTGAGGCCCATCGCTGAGATCGAGTTCTCCGACTTTCTCACCTGTTGCATGGACCCCATCATCAATCAAGCGGCCAAGCTCAGGTTTATGACGGCGGGCCAGGTAAAGATGCCGCTTGTGATACGCACCAACATGGGCGCGGGCTTTTCAGCTGCGGCCCAGCATTCACAAAGCCCGGAGGCGCTGTTCATGCACGTGCCCGGCCTCGTGATAGCGGTCCCCTCGACTCCGCGAGACGCGAAGGGCCTGCTCACTACGGCCATTCGTTCCGATAATCCCGTGCTTTTCTTTGAGACGAAGTCGCTGTATTTCAATTCCGGCGAGGTTCCCCAGGGCGAGTACGCCATACCCTTTGGAAAGGCCGATATCAAGCGCAAGGGAAGGGACGTCACCGTCGTCGCGGTTGCGGCGATGGTTCCAAAGACTCTTGCCGTTGCGGAACGGCTTCAAAGCGACGGCGTCTCCGTGGAAGTGATTGACCCGCGCACGCTGGCGCCGCTCGACAAGGAGACCATCGTCAACTCGGTGAAGAAAACCGGTCGTCTGGTAATCTGCGAAGAAGGGTGCTTGACTGTCGGGTTTGGGGCCGAGGTGGCGGCCACTGTGGCGAAGGAAGCGTTCGATTACCTCGACGCTCCTATCGAGCGGGTGGCCGCCCTCGATACTCCCGTTCCGTTTGCCCCTGTTCTCGAACAGACGGTTATCCCGAACGAAGACCGCATCGAAAAGGCCATTCGCACAGTGATGGGGGAATGAGATGGTCACAAAGGTAGTAATGCCAAAACTGGGCCTCGTCATGAAAGAGGGGCTTGTCGTGCTGTGGTACAAGGAGGAAGGCGAGGAAGTAGAGAAAGGCGAGGAACTGCTCGAGATCGAATCTGACAAGGTAACCACCATCATAGAGTCGCCCGGCGCGGGAATAGTCCGGAAGATCATTGCAAACGAGGGCGAGGTTATCCCGTGCGGAAAGGCGATTGCGCTCATTGCCGATGCGGATGAGGAGATTGCCGACCTTGACAGAATCATTGCCGACACTCGCTCCGTCGCGCTCGCGCGCGAGGAATGGGAGAAGATGCAAGCGCTGAAGGAGGCCACGCCGGAGGATTACACCGAAGGCGACAAAGCGGAGATAAAGATATCGCCCGCCGCCAGGCGCCTGGCCAAGGAGCACGGCTTGGACTTGGCTGGCGTCAAGGGAAGCGGGCCGGACGGACGGATCGTCCGGGAAGACGTGCTTGCACTCATCGAGCAGGAAGGAAAGACCGAGACCGCAGCCGGAAGGCCGGGCGAGAGCGTGCCAGTGGGCAAGATGAGACGTTCGATCGCGGAGAACATGGCCCGAAGCGCGCATTCGGTGGCGAGGGTAGTCCATTTCGCCGAGGTTGATATGACCCGCGCGGTCGCTTATCGCGAGGAGCAACGCGAGAGCTTCAAGCGGGACGGCTCGGACCTCTCTTTCAACACCATCTTGGTAAAGGCAACCGCGATGGCCATGCGCGAATATCCTGTGCTGAATGTCTCGCTCGACGGTGACTCCATTCGGAAGCATGCCGATGTGAACGTCGGATTGGCAGTTGCGCTCGATGACGGTCTCATCACCGTTTCCATAAAGGATGCCGACAAGAAGAGTCTGCGTGATATCGCCGTTGATTCTGCTTCTCTCATCGAGAAGGCGAGAAAAGGTACCCTGCAGGTTGATGACGTTACCGGAAGCAGCATCACCGTCTCAAATCTCGGCGCCTTCGACATCGACAGTTTCACTCCGATAATCAATCTCCCGGAGGCCGCCATAATCGGCGCCGGTTCGATTGTAAAGAAACCGATTGTAAAGGGCGACAGGATCGAGGCCGCGCCAATCATGAAACTCTCGCTCTCGTTCGACCATCGCCTTGTCGATGGCGCACCCGCCGCTAGGTTTCTTCAGATATTGAAGAAAAGGCTTGAGACCATGGAGATCGCTTGAGCCTGCGATCGAAAGGAGCCGCCGATGCCATTCGGATACATGGGAAAAATCCTGTGGGCAGACCTCAGTAACGGAAAACTGTGGGATGAAACAATCGAGGATCGCGTCTATCGCGATTTCCTGTGCGGCTACGGGCTGGGCGCCAAGGTAATCTATGATCGGCAACCGGCAGGGGTCGATCCGCTTGGGGCCGACGCGGTCCTGGGATTTACTTCAGGTCTCCTCACGGGCACAGGCGCCCCGTTCAGCGGCCGGTACATGGTGGTCGGTAAATCGCCGCTCACGGGCACATGGGGAGACGCCAACTCCGGCGGCCATTTTTCTCCGATGCTGAAGCGAACCGGTTACGACGCCGTTTTCGTGCGAGGCATATCCGAGAAACCGGTCATCCTGGTCATCACCGAAGGCAGGGCGGAGCTTGTTGATGCTTCATTCGTGTGGGGCAAGGACTGCATCGAGACCGAACGACTCATCCGGGAAAAACTCCGCAACGACAAATACGAGGTTGCGTGTATCGGGCCGGCTGGCGAGAAGTTGTCGCTCATCTCGTGCGTCATCACCGATGGAGGCCGGGCCGCTGGCCGCTCGGGTCTAGGCGCCGTGATGGGCTCCAAGAAGCTCAAGGCCATTGCGGTCCTGGGAAGCAAGAAAACAGAACTGGCCGACGCCGACACCTTCTCCAAGCTCAGGAAAGACTACCTCGAAAGATTCAAGAAGAAACCGCCATTCAAAGACAAGGCGTCCGTTGACAACATCAATTTCATGGGGAAATTGGTACGCAGCTTCTTTCCGTTCCTCTTTGCTACGCCTCCCGCAACCTACAAGGAACTGATCATGCGATACGGCACGGGCGGGATGACCGCGTATTCCGCCGAATGTGGCGACTCGCCCGTCAAGAATTGGGGCGGCAGCGGCTACCACGATTTCCCCATAACCACCAGATCAAGCAAGATCAGCGACGAAAATCTCATCAAGTATGAACAAAAGAAATATCACTGCGCGTTCTGCCCTCTCGGTTGCGGCGGAATCGTGAAGGTCGAACAGGGAAGATACAAACTGGATAGAGGACACAAACCGGAATACGAGACACTGGCCGCGTTCGGAACCATGTGTCTCAACGATGACCTTGAGTCCATAATGGCGGCGAACGAAATCTGCAACCGGGCCGGGCTTGATACCATCTCTGCCGGGGCTACGATAGCGTTTGCCATCGAGTGTTACGAGAACGGACTGATTTCTGACAAAGACACCGACGGCCTTAATCTCACATGGGGTAATGCTGATGCCATTGTCAAGATGACCGAAAAACTGGCCTCACGAATCGGTTTCGGAGACGTGTTCGCCGACGGTGTCAAGCGCGCCGCCGAGCGCATCGGAAAAGGTTCGGAACAATTCGCCGTGCATGCCGGAGGGCAGGAACTCCCAATGCATGACCCCAGGTTTGATCCCACATTCGGCACGGCCTATGAGGTCGAACCTACGCCTGGCAGGCATACTATCTCATCCGATACCTACGTCATGCTCATGGAATTGCATAAGAAGTTCAAGGAAGTCAGGCCAACAAAGCAGGTTACGTTGAAATCGTCCAAATATGATTTCAGCAAGGTTGGCGAATTCCAGACCATTAACAGCAAGTTCGTACAGGTGGCAAACGGCGCAGGGGTGTGTCTCTTTGGTCTGCTTGTTGGTGAGTATCCCCTGTTTGAATGGATAAACGCTGCAACCGGTTGGCATATGAGTTCACAAGCCCTTATGAATACTGGGGAAAGGATACTTACCTTAAGACATTGCTTTAATGTACGAGAGGGCATTAAACCGGGCGATACCCAGATCCGCAATCGAGCAGCCGGCTATCCACCCCTGAACAAAGGCCCGCTTATGAATATCCAGCTTGACCTCGACAAGACCGCTCGGCGATACTACGCTCAACTGGACTGGGACTATGAGACAGGCCAAGTGAAGCGGGAGCGTCTCGAGGCCTTGGGTCTGGCCGAGATGATCGACCGCCCGAACGGTCGTTCTGGACAGCCCCCGACCCCGTCGTGAGTCGCTCCGCTGCCGTTATGAAAAAGCCCGAGAGCGAGGCCATAATCAGCATTAAGGTAGCCGGTGTATTTTCGGGTGCTCCTCTGAACAAATCCCTCCAGGAGCCGTATTTGCAAGGGGACACCGTCGAGCGTGTTCTTGAACGATTGGACAAGCGGAAGGTCCTGGGACGGCGGTTCTTCAAACAAGTTATGAAGCAGGGCCGAGCCGTCTTCCTTCTTAACGGGGATCGCTTGGAGCTGCCCGGCTCACGCACGAAACCGCTTAACGCTGGCGACGAGATTTCGGTGCTCTCTGCGATTGCCGGGGGCTGAGTGGGCTTTTGCTAGTCGGAGTGCTTTGGTCAAATTGTGAAAATTCCTCCACATCACCCTGCGCTACGGCTGATTCAGTGATATAATTATCTTGCGCATGTCGCGTAGGAATAGGTTTTTCCGGATGGGAACCTTAAGCACGTAGAGGGGTTTTCGGGACTACGATGACCGGAGAAGCGGAGAATGAGGAAGAGATGAGAATGGCGTTGTATTGTGGTTGCCGACGGGATGCGAGTGGAGCCATAGTATTAAGTGAAGGGAGGACGAGATGGCCGTGAAAGAGTCAATTCTTCTCGTGGACGATGACCTCGAATTTCGTAAAGCGATGAAGAAGACGTTTGAGAAGTCGGGCTATGATATTACGGTGGCAGCGGACGGGCAGGAAGCCCTCGGTTTTTTGGACAAGCGGGATTTCGATCTGGTGATTACCGACCTTCGAATGCCCAACGTCAATGGCATCCAGCTAATGGAAGAAATAAAAAAGAGGCGAATCAACGTTCCTGTAATCTTCATCACCGCATTTGGCGAGGTGGAGTCATACATGGACCTTATGAATATGGGGGCTTTCGATTACATAAACAAGCCTGTCAAGGGGCAGGAGATATTGAGCGTGGCCAAGAGAGCGCTCGAAGCTTACGGAGATTCCCGCCATATGTCGAAACGTTGATTCTCATGTGAGGATTCCGTTCAGCATGAGAATCTGCCTCCAGATGCCCCATTCCCCACTTTGCGTGAGAGAACATGCCATTTTCTATCAGTCCGATCCCTGGAATTAGGGCCGCACCGGTCATAAAACTCAACCAAATTGACAGAACAAGGCCGAACCGATATACTATATATTGTTGGAAAGTCCCCTTCCGAACAGAATATGAAATGGCATAAGTCCTTAGTTTTCAAGATAATCCTCTGTTGCATCATACTCGTGCTATGCCTGGTTGGCAGCGTGATGGGGGTGCTTTACCGTTATCAGCAGAGCATCACGACCGAGATGGAAGAGAAAAGCTCCGAAGTGCTGCGCGCCATAGGTGTTCGGCTCACGAATTTCGAGGTGGACAGTGCGCCGTCAGACATTCTGGAAAGCCAGCTTGCTGACCTGAAGGCCGAGCACGGAGTCGACGCCATAATCCTCTATGACTCGAAAAAGAAAATCGTCTCGAGCGACCAACCCCCCGAGCAGATGCCTCTGCTTGAATTGGGCGACCCCGAGGAGGCGCGCGTATATCCTGTGAGGCGGCAAGGCGGCGAACAAATGACGGCGTATTTCCAGACATTTCCTCTCATGGTCGGCCAAAAGCAGGTGGGTTCTGTGAGGATTGCGCTCGCCATTGCTCCCCAAACGCATCTGGTCAAGGCGCTTCGCAGCAAGGTTCTTGTCTCGCTCATTCTGCTATTCTTTGGCACGATTGGCGCGCTCTGCTATTTCATTTTTCAACTCCTCCGGCCTTTACGGACGATGGCTGCCACCTGTGAGGAGATTTGCGAGGGCAATCTCCATGAATTAAATATCCAGCCTAATGCCAGCGAGATACTGACGCTCGAGATGAAATTCAACGAAATGGTCGAGAGCTTGCGCGCCAAAGCGAAGATGGAGCAAAAACTCGCGCAGGCGGCGAGGCTCTCGGCTCTCGGGACGCTCGCCGCGGGCGTCGCTCATGAGATTGGCAATCCCCTCAACGGAATCAAGCTGACCATTTCCCACTTGAAAGATTTGTTCGCGCAAAGAGAACTCGATGACGAATCGTTCGAGAAATACTCCGAAACCATTGTCAAAGAGGTGAACCGGCTCGATGACATAGTGCGTGGTTTTCTCACGCTCGCCAAGGAGCGCGAGCTTTCATTACAGCCATGCAAGGTGGACAAACTGCTGAAAGAGACGGTTCATCTCGTTGAGAAAGAGGCGGTTAATCGCTGCATCGGCATAGAGACGGATATCCGGGCAATCGAGAAGGACATATTGGTGGACCCTCAGATGCTCAAGAGCGCACTCCTCAATATCCTGATAAATGCGATGGAAGCCTCTCAAGAGAAAGGGAAAATTCGTGTCAGTCTCGGGGAAGACAATGGATGGATCGTCATCTCAATCGGAGATCGCGGAGAGGGAATGCCGCTTGAGGTTCTTGACCGCGTGTTCGACCCCTATTTTTCTACTAAATCTTCGGGGACCGGACTCGGGCTTTCCCTGACAAAGAACATCATCGAAAAGCATGAGGGCAATATCTCGATTGAGAGCAAGCCCGGAGAGGGAACCTTGGTCACCGTAATCATTCCGGCGAAAGGAAAATGAATTGGGAAGCAAGATACTCGTGGTCGATGATGAAGACGCTCAGCGCGAAATAATCGCAGATGTCCTGATGCGCGCGAAATATGAGATCAAGCAGGCGTCCAACGCGGACGACGCCGTCAAGGAGATTAACAAGGACAGGCTCGACCTGATTATCACTGACCTTCGGATGGACAACGGCAGCGGCATGGACGTCTTGCGAGAGGCAAAACAGCTTTCGCCCGAAACCGAAATAATAGTCATGACCGCCTACGGCTCGATTGAGAGCGCAGTGGAGGCCATGCGCCAAGGCGCCTACGACTACATAACGAAACCGTTTGATAAGGATGTGCTCCTCGTCTCAGTTCGCAAGGCCCTCGAACACAAGCAACTGAGGGAGGAGAACCTGAAGCTTCGGGAACTCGTCGAAACCAGGTTCACCCTTGGCAACATCGTGGGTGTCAGTGAAAAGATGCAAAAGGTCTTTCGGACCATCGAAAAGTCCGTTCCAGTCAACAGCACCGTCCTCATTCAGGGCGAAAGCGGCACCGGCAAGGAGCTTGTAGCGCGCAGCATTCACTTCAACGGGCCTCGAAAAAAGAAGCCGTTCATCGCCGTCAACTGCGCCGCGGTACCCGAGAATCTGATCGAGAGCGAACTCTTTGGTCACGAGAAGGGCGCGTTCACGGGCGCGGTCCATACAAAGATCGGAAAGTTCGAGCTTGCGGACGGCGGCACCATTTTCCTTGACGAAATCGGCGATATGTCTCTGGAATTGCAGGCAAAGCTGCTTCGCGTGCTCCAGGAAATGAAACTGGAACGGGTCGGCGGAACCGAACTGATCACCGTTGACGTACGCGTGATCGCGGCCACGAACAAGAATCTTCATGAAGCGGTTCTCAACGGGAGATTCCGTGAAGACCTGTTTTTCCGGCTCAACGTCATACTCATAGAGATACCCCCGCTCCGCGTACGACCCGAAGACATACCCCCGCTCATAGACCATTTCAAGAAAAAGCTTTCCCAAAAATTTCAGAGGGAGTATCCGCCCATCGAACCCGCCGTCATAGACAAATTCATGACCTATCACTGGCCGGGCAATGTGAGGGAAGTGGAGAACACTCTGGAGCGTCTCCTGGTTCTCACCGATAAGAACAGAATTGAGCTCTCCGACCTCCCACAGAACATGCTCACGCCGCAATCAGATGTGCAACAGCATGGCGACATCAGCTTGCCGGATGAGGGCGTCTCGATCGAGGATGTGGAAAAGAGGCTGATTACAGAAGCTCTTGCCAGGACGGGCGGTCATATTATGAAGGCGTCGAAGTTGCTCGGAATGACTTACAAGACGATACAGTACCGCATAAAGAAGTATCAGATAAGGGTGTAGTTCTCGCGCGCGTCTCGGCCATCATTTCTTCCCCCACGAGCAGCCGCTTCCGCAATCCTCACTGCTGATGCGCGTATACCCCGTTACCCATGCCGTCTTGAATTCCGGCATGGCTGGCATTATAATCATCAACACAATCGGCAGATTTTATCGAGTTGACAATTGGGTTCGTGCACTTCCGACAATTCTGGAGGACGCCATGAAACTGGAGGATATCAAGACGGTTGCTGTCATTGGCGCGGGCGATATGGGACACGGCATTGCGGAGGTGGCGCTCATCGCCGGGTACAAAGTGAACCTGTACGACATCAAGGAGGAATTCGTCACCAAGGGCGAGGCGCGCATCATGGAAAGTCTTGAGAAGCTGGTGTCGAAGGGCAAAGTTCAATCGGCGCACTTTGAGAACATCAAGAATAAGCTTCTTCGCAAGACCACCGACCTGGCGACTGCGGTGAAGGACGCCGACCTGGCCATTGAGGCTGCGCCCGAGAAGCTCGACCTGAAGAAGCAGGTGTTTTCCACCATGGACAGGGCTGCGCCCAAGCAGTCATTGCTTGCCTCGAACACGTCCACTATGAGCATAACGGATATCGCAAGCGTCACTGGCAGGGCGGATAAGGTGCTCGGGCTGCATTTTTTCAACCCGGCGGTGATCATGCGTCTGGTCGAGGTGATACGCGGCGAGAAGACGTCTGATGAGACCATCGAGGTCGGTCGTCAGTTCGTCGAAAAGCTCGGGAAGGTTCCGGTCATCGTCAAGAAGGATGTGCCGGGCTTCATCGCGAACCGAATCAATGCGCCGGCGGGAGTCCTCATCAACGCCATTATCGGCTCGGGCGAGATCGAGCCGGAGGCTCTTGACGCTTTTGTAAAGAGTCTGGGCGCGCCGATGGGACCGTGTGAACTGCAAGACTATGTTGGAATTGACATCAGTGTCAATGGCGCCAAGTACTACGCCGAGAGGGTTCATCCCGATTTTGCTCCAGCGCCGCATCTTCTCAAGATGGTCCAAGACGGCAGGCTCGGCAAGAAGACTGGCAGGGGCTACTATGACTGGTCGCAGGGAAGGCCGCAGATTGACCTCTCGAAGGCGACTGACAAATTCGACCCGATGGACACGCTTGCGGTTCAGATAAACGAAGCCTGCAAGCTGATCGAGATGGGCGTGTGCAGTGCCGAGGACGTGGACGTGGCGATGACCAACTCGAGCGGCAATCCGGTCGGGCCGATGTCGGTTGCGAAGAACATTGCCCACGCTGAGTTGTCGGCGCGCCTGGAGCGGCTTGCCGAGAAATACGGGAAAGAAATCTTCAAGCCCTGCAAGACGGTGCGCGAAGGCAGATACAGATAATCGGAGGTTAGAGGGGGACAGGAAATGCAATTCGAGACGCTGCTTGTCGAGCGGGACCGGGAAATGATGACGGTCACACTGAACCGACCGAAGAAACTCAACGCGATGAACGACGTCATGGTCGATGAGTTAACCCGCTTGTTCGCGGCTTTAAGGACCGATACGTCAACGCGGTTCCTGGTTCTGACCGGAGCGGGGAAGACATTTACGTCCGGCGCGGACCTTGCGGGCGCACTGCAGAAAGCTGAAACCGAGGCAATCGCCCCATATGAGATCGCGCGGTTTCAACAGCTTCGCGGCCACGAACTGATGCAGGCCCTTGAGAAACTGGAGCAGGTGACAATCGCGGCCATCAATGGCAGATGCCTCGGCGCCGGGTTCGCCATCGCGCTTGCGTGCGATTTTCGTATTTTTTCGGAGGCGGCGACTCTCGGGTTACCCGAGGCGCATGTCGGAATCTTCTTCACATGGGGCTGCACGCCAAGGCTGGTCAGGCTCGTCGGTTCCTCAAGAGCCAAGGAACTCATCATGACATGCAATGAAGTCGGGGCCAAGCAGGCGCTGGAGTGGGGGCTTGCAAACCTGGTTGTTACTCCTGATGATTTGAGCGTATCGACGAAGGCATTTGTCGAACAGATAGCGAAACAGAGTCCGCTTGCGGTGCGATTGACGAAGAAGATCGCGAACGCCGCCGCGCTCTCAAACATCGGCGACCTCTGGCTTTGCGAGCCGGAGTTGGTGGAGCGGATGTTCCTTTCGGAGGAACCCCTCGAGGGATTCAACGCCTTTATCGAGAAGCGCGAGCCGAAGTTCAGGCGTTCATGACCTGGTTCCAATGGCGATTTGTCGTTTGATAAGGTTTGAATGAATCGTGTATAATTCCTCAGCAGTGTGAAGTGATTCCAGGGTCCGGAGTACAAGCCGCTTTTAAGAAAGCGCCAATCAAGAAATCCCATCAGTATTGATACGGAACTCCAACCCTCACCCGGATTCGCTCAGTTTCGGCTCGATAGTCCGCTCGTTGTCGGAGGCAAGAAGCACATGGAGAAACATGTCCCGCGAGATAAGTTGGTCGTGGCCCCATGCCGGGAGGCATGCCCGGCCGGTATAGATGTGCCCAGATACATTCGCTGTATCAAGCAGGGCAAATTTGACGACGCGCTGGCGGTCATTCGGGCGCGGATTCCGTTCCCCTCGATATGCGGGTATGCGTGCTACAGTCCGTGCGAAGCCAAATGTGGGAATCGTCAATTCGGTGATCCGATTGCGATCCGCGCATTGAAGAGGGCCGCCGCCGAATATGGGGGCGAACTCTGGCGAAAGAATCTCGTGATGACGCCTGACACGGGCAAGCGCGTTGTCATAGTCGGCTCGGGCCCGAGCGGGCTGACGGCGGCCTATTACCTCGCGACGGTTGGCCACCGCGTGACCGTGATGGAGGCCCTCGACGAAGCGGGCGGCATGATGCGGTTTGGCATCCCCAAGTACCGTCTTCCGCGCGAGGCATTGGATAAGGAAATCGGATACCTGAAAGAGATTGGCGTCACGATACAGACACACGCGCGGGTGGAGTCCCTCGATCGTCTCTTTAAGCAAGGCTACGATGCCGTCTATCTCGCGTGTGGGGCGCAGAAGAGCGCCAGGCTTGGAATCCCGGGCGAGGATTTGCCCGGCGTCATTGATGGCATCACGTTCCTCCGAGAGGTTAACCGCGGGAAAAAGGTCAATGTCGGCGGGCGTGTGGCCGTTATCGGGGGAGGCAACACGGCAGTTGACGCCGCGCGCTGCGCAGTTCGTTTGGGCGCGACGGAGGTCACTCTGATATACCGCAGATCGCAAGCCGAGATGACCGCGTACGAGGAGGAAGTCGGAAGCGCCCTCTTCGAGGGCGTGAAGCTCCAATTCCTGGGGACTCCGGTTCATATTTCTCAGCGCAAAGATGGGTTGGAGACCACACTCATTCGAATGGAACTCGGGAAACCCGATGCGAGCGGTCGCCGAAGCCCTAGTCCGATAAAGAACAGCGAGTTCAACGCGCGATTCGATACCGTAATCGTGGCCATCGGACAAGTACCTGACCTTCCCGTCACTATCGGCATCAGATTGACCAATAAGAACACCGCCGAGGTTAATGCCGAAACGCTGGAGACGAGCCTCCCCGGCGTGTTTGCGGGGGGCGACATGGTGAGCGGTCCGGCTTCCATCATCGAGGCCATTGCTCACGGGCGGAAGGCTGCCGAATCCATTGACAGGTTTCTTGGCGGGGCGGGCTGTGTAGACCAGGAGCTTGGTCCGGTCGAGGAAGAAGTGGTGGTGATGGATTATGAAGCCGACGATCACGCGCGCGTTTCCATTCCCTGCGCGCCGCTGACCGACCGTGCATGCGATTTCCAGCCGGTGGAGCTTGGATTGAGTGCGCATATGGCGATCAAAGAGGCGGGGCGATGTCGAAGCTGCGACGCGCGTCAGTTCGACATACAGGTACATGCCCAAGGATGCAAGGAATGCGGGTATTGCGTTGAGGTGTGCGGCATGGGCGTTTTTGAGGTCGGCGCCGAGTTTAACCGGCGCGGCTACAGGCCCATTCTTGCCGCGCGTGGCGAGAGATGCGTCGGATGCATGTTGTGCTTCTTCGCGTGTCCCGACTTCTCCATAGACATCGCCGAGAAAGCATGACGAAAAGAGGACATCAGGGATGAAGCGTTACTTGGAAACAGGGAATTTTGCGGTGGCGCAGGCGGCCATCATGGCAGGTTGCCGCGTGTTTTGCGGATACCCGATCACGCCTGCAACCGAAATAGCCGAAGCCATGTCCAGGCTCCTGCCGCGAGTCGGCGGCTTCTATGTGCAGACCGAGGACGAAACCGCCGCCATGCACCTGGCGATCGGAGCGGCGCTCGGCGGCATGAAGGCCATGACCGCCACGTCGGGGCCGGGCTTCATACTCTACGCCGACCCTTACGGCTGGGCTATCGGATGCGAGATACCGCTGGTGGTGCTGAATTCGCAACGGGTGGGCCCGGTCAGCGGGATCACCGGCGCGCCAGGCCAGGGAGAATTCTACCTGAGCCGCTATGTCACGCAGGGCGGCAACTTCGAGACGATAGTGCTTGCGCCGAGCACTGCTCAGGAGGCCTTTGCGCTCACCGTGGAGGCTTTCTATCTATCGGAAAGATTCCGTACGCCCGTCACCGTGTTGGCGGACCAATTGATCACCGACGGATGGGAAGACCTCAGCATTCCCGAGACGGATGACGAAAAGCAGGCCATGGGCCTGAGGTTCGCAGAGCGAAAGGCGCATCAGGGGCCGGACTTCTATCCTCCGACCGACGAGATTGATGTGCCGCCGGTTGTCCTCGGGAAGGACACGGGTGCCCTTTGCTCTGATTGGACTCCGACCGAGGAGGGCTACGATATCGAGACGGTCGAGGCTCAGCACAAACATGCATACCGGTTGATCTACAAAATCCGCAACCACAGGGACATCATCACTCGCTATGAGACGCTATTCCTGGAGGATGAGCCGGAACTTGTCGTGGTCGCGTTCGGAACGCCGTCGAGGGTCGTGAAGACCGCCGTCAAACGAGCGCGCGAGATGGGGCGCAGGGTCGGCATGATCAGGCCCATCTCCTTGTGGCCGTTCCCGGACGAACTTTTCAAGAACAAGGCCACCTATCTTTCGGTCGAGTTGAATTATGACGGCCAGATGGTCAGGGAAGTTCAGCGGGCGGTCCCGCGCGACAGCGAGGTCCATTTCTTCGGAAAGTGCGGCGAACTGCCCACCGTGGCCGAACTGCACGAGGTATTCGACAAGCTGCTCAAAGGCCAGCCTCTTGCGCGCCGCGGCTGGGAAACGGAGGCGTGGTAAATGGATTACCTGGCGACACAATACCTGAGAGAGAGGAAGATACCGAGCACGGCGTGTTCGGGCTGCGGACTCGGCCAGTGTCATAAGGCGTTGGTGAAGGCCATTGATGACCTCGGGTTTCGGGTGAACGACATCGTGTGGGGAACCTCTATCGGATGCGCGGGAAGACAGACCTTTGCCACCTGGAAGGGCGACAGCTTCGCGGGAACGCACGGCCGCGTGTATGCCATCGCGCGCGGGCTAAGACTTGCGCTGCCGCCCGAGAAGAGGATCGTGCTGACCGTCGGCGATGGCGACGCCTTCGGCATTGGATTCAATCATCTCCTGCATGCGGTCAGGACGAACGCGCAGATGACCGTCATGGTGTGCGACAATCTCGGCTATCAATCGACCGGCGGCCAATTCGGATGGACCACTCCGCCGGGCGTCGTGACCGACAGCAGTCCCTATGGCATGTTCGAGCCGAACTGGGTCGAGCCCGGGCGGGACGTGCTGATGATATTGAAAGGGGCGGGCGCCACGTTCCTGGCCAGACACGTGAGCATGGATGGGGCCGTTCTCGTGGACTCTCTCAAGAAAGCGCTTCAGAACAACGGGTTCTCGCTCGTACATGTGGTCTATCCTTGCACCACGAACTTTGGAAAGAATGCGCTCGGCACAAGGAGCGCCGTCAAGATTTTCAATTGGATCAAGAACCACGCCGCGCCCTTGGGCATGGAGAAGAAGGACATCATCTGGCGTACGGGCATTTATCATGACGCGCGCAATTCACGGCCCGAGTTTTCGCAGCTGATGCGGGATAGGGTGGAGGAGATTCGCAGGAGATACAAGGATGAAGGATCGAACTGAGATACTCGCGAGCGGGTTCGGCGGACAGGGGGTCGTCCGGCTCGGCCAGATCATAGGCGAGGCCGGCGTGAAGCAGGGACTGCACGTCAGCATGCTGAAAAGTCACGGAACCGAGATGCGCGGCGGCTACGTGAGAAGCCAGGTCGTCCTCTCAAAGGAAATCATCGACAGTCCCATCTGCGAATCGCCCGATTGCTTCATCGCGCTGTCGGGCGCCGCATACAACCAGTTCAAGCGGTTGATGCCGGAGAGCGGCGTTATCTTGTATGATCCCGCGTTTGTGAGCGAAATTGACATGGGGCTGAAATGCCAGCAAAGGGCCGTCCCGGCGAACGAACTATCGCTCAAGACATTCGACGGCCCGCTTTTCGCAAATTCGCTCATGCTCGGCGTCGTCACAAGGCAGGTGGAGTTGCTCGACAAAGACATCATGCTTGACAGCATCCTGCACGTCATGCCGAAATTTCAAGAGCAGAACAAGCAGGCCTTCCAGATCGGGTACGACTACAAGGGTTGACCAGGCGTCGCACATGCATACCATCCGACACATCATTGACGAACAAGCCGAGCGGCATCCCGACAAGATATTCATGCTCGCGCCCGAGCCGGGTTTGACACTCACTTATGGCCGGCTGAAGCAAGATTGCATCGACTTTGGAAAGCGCCTGACGAAGCTGGGTCTCAAGAAAGGCGACAAAGTCTCCTACATGATGGGGAACGGGTATCAAACCACGAAGATTTTCCTCGGGGCCATATACTCGGGTTTCACGGCGGCGCCGCTCAATCTTTTGGCCCAGCCGTCGCAGCTTGAGTATGTGCTTGAGCATTCCGACACGCGGCTCGTGTTTTTCACAGAAGACCAGCGGGAGAAGCTGAAGGATGCGGCCTCGAAGGTCAATCGCAGCATCGAACTATTCCAGATCGACAATGACGCGGAAAACATCTTCCCATCTGGCTCGGACTTCTCCAGTCTATCTTTACCGCAAGTGGCCGAGGATGATGATGCGCTCCTGCTCTACACGTCGGGCACGACCGGCAAGCCGAAGGGCGTAGTCCTTTCGCATAAGAACCTGAATGCGGGAGGCCGATACACGACCATGGCGCACGAACTCGGGCCAGAGGACAGAGCGCTGTGCTCGCTGCCCGTCTATCACATCAACGGCGCGGTCGTGACGGTGGTTGCGCCATTGGTCAGCGGCGGGAGCGTGGTGATGCCGCACAGGTTCAGCGTGTCGAACTTCTGGCAATTGCTGTTCGAGCATCGCTGCACATGGTTCAGCGTGGTTCCCACAATCATCTCGTATCTTCACAGCGCAACCGACATCAAGGACAAGAACCTTGATCTCAGTCACGTTCGGTTTGGGCGTTCGGCCTCGTCCGCGCTGCCGCCCGCCCTGCACAAGGCGTTCGAGGAAAAATTCGGGATTTCCATCATCGAGACGATGGGGCTGACGGAAACGGCGGCGCCTGTGTTCTCCAATCCGCTTGATCCGTCGAAGAGGAAATACGGCTCGCCGGGACGCGCAGTCGGCAACGAAGCGAAGATTATTGACGCGAATGGCGCCGAAGCGGCGCGCGGGACGCAGGGCGAAATCATGATTCGCGGCGACAACGTGATGAAGGGCTATTACAAGGCGCCGGAGTTGACTGCGCAGGCCATCGAGCCTGACGGCTGGCTGCATACGGGCGATATCGGATACATGGACGAGGACGGTTTTGTTTTCGTCACGGGCCGCATCAAGGAACTTATCATCAAGGGCGGCGAGAACATCGCGCCGCGCGAGATTGACGAGGCGCTGTATTGCCATTCAGCCGTGCTGGAATGCGCGGCGGTCGGCGTGCCCGATGACCACTACGG
>CAZEBC010000012.1:23394-45621 GCA_964510165.1 uncultured bacterium | reverse complement strand
TTTCTCGCTTTCCCAGAGGCTCGTCACCGGCGGCGTTTCGGTACAATTCCGGGACGAGTCCATCGGAATGATATCAAGCTGGCAGTGGGACTTCGGCGATGGAGCTACCAGTGCGGAACAGAACCCATCACATATCTACGGGTACCCGGGCACCTATACCGTGAGTTTGACTGTTTCCGGCGCGTGCGGGAACGGCGCGAAGATTTTCCTATTGGACACATGCGAGCAGGTTCACCTGCTCGCGCCCGCAGACCACTCCAGATCGCATCAGCCGCCGACCCTGTCATGGTCGCCCGGCTGCGAAACCAGCTTCATCGTAGAGTTTTCGCTCAATCGCCGGTTCAGCAAACAATTCCAGAGCGCCATGCTCACCTCGCCCTCATACACTATCGACAGTTCGCTGTGGACCGGATTCCCCGAGAGAACCTGGATTTACTGGAGAGTGAAGAGCTGGAACGACGCGGTGCCTTCCGACTTTCACTATAGCGTCGAAGAGTGGTCGTTCCGCCGGTAATCACTGTTTGCAGAGACACGCCGCAATCCTCGGCGACGCCTTACGGGGACGTGGAAAGATGAGATTGTCATGCTACTTGGGAGCGGATGGCGGAAAGAAGCGGGGCAAAGCGCATCGGCGGGCGCTTTGCCCCGGGGATCGTCCCGTTCAGACTGCGGTGGTGATCTGTTCGATAAGCGAGACGTAGGGCCAGAAGAACGAGAGCGTAAGGAAGAGCACTATCAGGCCGAGCGCCAGGATCATGATCGGCTCAATGAGCGAGCGGAGTGTGGTAACCGCCGTCTCGACCTCCTGCTCAAATATCTGGGCCATCTGCCGGGAGACCCGTTCGAGGGCGCCCGATTCCTCACCCGTCGCAAGCATGTCAGTTACCAGAGGAGGCACGACCTTTGAGCGCCTCAGCGGCTTTTCGAGGCCCTCCCCGCGTTCGATAGATTCACGCACTTGTTGGAGGTCCTGGGCAAAGGCTTTATTTCCGACCGCCTCCTTGGTCAGGTCAAGCGTCTCGAGAATGGAGATGCCCGCGTTGAGGAGCGTGGCGAACGTATGGGCGAAATCGGCCACGACCTTCTTGGTGATGACCTCTCCGAATATGGGCGCGCGCAGCTTGAAGTAGTCAATGCGGAATCGCCCGACCGGGGTGCGCGCGAGGGACCACACGCCAGCGACCACTCCAGCGATTATGAGTATCCACAGCCACCACAGGCTGACCAACGCGTGCGAGAACCCGAGCGCGATTTTGGTGATGGCCGGCAATTCGATTTCAAAGGACTCGAACAGTGATTCGAATTCAGGCACGACCACTATGAGGAACAGGATCAGAATGGCGATGCTGGCAAGGAACACGACGAACGGATACGCCAGCGCCGATCTGACCTGTCTGCGCAGGAGGGATTTCTTCTCGCGGTACTCCGCGAGGCGATTAAGTATCTCGGTGAGCGTGCCTGAACTTTCACCGGCACGCACGATGCTGACGAACAAGTGACTGAAATACTTGGGGTGGTAAGAGAGCGATTGCCACAGGGTGTTGCCGCTTTCAATGCGGTCAGCCACGTCCTTGAGGACAGATCTAAACGTCTTGTTTGACGTTCTCTCGGCAAGGGTGTTCATCCCCCGCAGCAAGGTGACGCCGGCCTCGAGCAACATTACTAGTTGGCGCAGGAACGAAGTGATGATTTCTTCTTTGACTCGTCCTCCGCCAAACGCGCCGGCGACGATCTTATCGAACAAGGTCTTTTCCTCGATGGGTCGTGTGGTTTCGCCCTCGTACCGGACTTGCGCTTCACCGGGTCTGGAAACGTCCTCTCTTCTGTCTGGCATTGGTATCGTTCCTCCCTACCATTGGCGACCGCCGCGTGACATTGCGCGGGCAGGAACCCCCGCGCTCATGCTCCTATCGCTCGCAAAACCTCTTCCGCCGTGGTGATTCCAGCGGCAACCTTTTGCGCTCCCCTCTCTATGATGAACTTCATTTTGTTTTCCGCTTCCTTGGCGATTTCGTCGACGGGTGCGCCCGTCATGATGCCGGCTCTTACCTGGGGGTCGGCCTTGAGGACCTCGAATATGCCCGTCCGCCCGAAGAAGCCCGTGTAGTTGCATCTGGGACATCCAGCGGAATGATAGAACGGGCCGGCGGCCTCGCTCAGCCCGAGTTCGGCCAGCATCTCCCTCGGAGGCTCGTACTCCTTCTTGCAGTGGCTGCAGTTGATGCGTACGAGGCGCTGTGCGATGACGACATTGAGCGCGCTCGCGATCATAAACGATTTTATGCCCATGTGCCGCATGGCGGTGATGGTTTCGAGTGCGTTGTTGGTGTGCATGGTGCTGAGCACACGATGGCCGGTGACAGCGGCGCGGACTGCTATGTGAGCGGATTCGTCGTCCCGTATCTCTCCGACCATCAACGTGTCGATGTCGAGTCTCAGGGCGCCCCTGAGCACGCGCGTATACGTGAGGTCGGCTGAAGCGTTGACTTGGATCTGGTTGACTCCTCCCAGTTGAAACTCAATTGGGTCTTCGATCGTGACGATGTTCTCGGTAAGCACATTGAGGTTATTCAATACGGCGTAGAGCGTGGTAGTCTTGCCCGACCCCATCGGGCCGGTCACCAGCAGCATGCCGCCCTTGCGCGAGGTGAATCTGGCGACAGCCTTCTGGTCGGCGGGGTCCATCCCCAATTCCTCCAGACTCTTAATGACGTTTCCGGAACCGATGAACCGGAGGACCACCTTCTCGCCGAAATAGGTGGGGACGGTTGCGGCGCGAAGGTCGTGTACGCGTTTGAGTTTGATAGTAAAATGTCCGTCCTGCGGCGTCCGGGTATTCGTGATATCCATGTTGCATAGGACCTTGATGCGGCTGATAATGCCCGGCTCGAGCGCGCGGGGCAGGTTGATGATGTCGTAGAGGACGCCGTCGATGCGGTAACGAACGCGAAACGAGTCTTCCTGCGGGTCAAAATGAACATCTGTGGCCCGGGCGTTGGCCGCGCCGGAGATGATTGCATTGACCATTTCAACGGACGGAACTCGACCCCCCACAAGGCGCTCGATCTCCTTTATTTCGTCCTCGATGGTCTGGGCAGGCTTCTGCTCGGCGCTCTCCTCTTTCAGCGGCATGTGCCGCTCGATGAGTTCCTTGATGGAGTCGGGCGGCATGAGGACGGGCACGATGTTCATCGAGCTTATGACCCGGAACTTGTCCAGGCGGGCGATTTGGCCTGGTTCGCCGACGGCAAGACGCAGCGTTTCGCCATTGCGGCTCAACGGGAACACGTTAAAATCGCGCGCCACCTGTTCGGGGATGAGGTCGAACGCGGTCGTATCGATTGTGTCCGTGCGGATATCCACGTATTCTATTTCGTGGTTTGCGGGCAGGTCCAAGCCCTTTCCCTTGGAGCCCGAAAACCCTTTTTGTATCAGTATCTTGAGCAACTCAACACCCTTATCTTCAGCGGCGCGCGAGCGGACACCCGTCGTTCTACACAGTCGGCACGACAATCAACCTTCTCTGTATCTTGACGAATTTTTCCCCGGTCGTCTAGTGGGCCCTCATTTCACAGGTCTTCGCCGTAAGCTCGCGCCCATCTCACCCACAGGCTCTCAATCGATCTTGAGGACCCTGATAACCTCCTCCACGCTCGTTGTTCCGTCGAGGATCTTGTTGACACCCCTCTCGAAGAGGCTTTTCATTCCCTCGGAACGGGCGATCTTAATGATGTGGTCGAGCGGTTTCTCAGCGAGGATTGCGCGCTTGAGGGACGGCGTGTTCCGAAGGAGTTCATACACCGCGGTCCGGCCGAGGTATCCCGTATTGTTGCAACTGTCGCATCCCGTCGCTCGGTACACGGTGACCTTATTCTTGACGCCGAGTTCCTCAAGCAGTTCAGGTTCGGGTTCATAGGCTTCTTTGCACTGGGAGCACAGCCTTCTGACCAATCGTTGCGCGAGGATACAAAGGACGGAACTGCAAATGAGGAATGGGCGCACGTTCATGTTTATCAGGGTATTGATTGCGTCGGGCGCGGTGTTGGCGTGGATGGTGCTGAAGACGCGGTGTCCGGTCATGGCGGCCCTGATGGCGATAGCTGCGGTTTCAAGGTCTCGTATCTCGCCGACCAGAATCGTGTCAGGGTCTTGTCTGAGGGACGCGCGCAATGTGCTTGCGAAGGTCAGTTCGATCGCAGGGTTTATCTGGACCTGGTTGATGCCCTTAAGCTGGTACTCGACAGGGTCTTCGAGCGTGATGATGTTGTAGGTACGATGATTAATGCGTTCGAGCGAGGCATAGAGCGTGGTGGTCTTGCCCGAGCCCGTGGGCCCGGTCACAAGGGTCATTCCCTGAGGCTTGGTGATCATGTCTTCGTACACGATCCGGTCGCTGTACTCCATTCCGAGCTCTCTCAGCTTTGGGATTCCGCCGGTAGAGTCGAGCACGCGGAGAGTGAGCTTTTCGCCCCTGAAGGTGGGGAGTGCTGAGACTCTGAGGTCGAAGCGCCGTTCTCCGATGGACATGGAAATATGACCGTCCTGCGGGCGGCGTGTTTCAGAGATGTCCATTTCGGCGAGCACCTTGACGCGGGCGACCACGTTTGGCTGCAGCCGTTTTGGGATCGCGAGCACGTCATGCAGCATTCCGTCGATGCGGAGGCGAGCGACAAGGCCGGATTCGGCAGGGTCAAAATGGATATCGGTTCCTCTGGAGTTTACGGCAAGCTCGATAACGGCCGACACGAGCAGCACGGGCTGCACACTATCGACAGAGCCTCCGATCCGCTCGAGCAGTTTCTTCTTGAGGACTTCTCCGGCGGCTGCCGCCTTTTGCTCGAGATGGAGTTCTTTTTCGAGCTTTTTCTGGAGCACATCCTCGCTTTTTTCTTCAACGACCACGGTCTTTTCTTCGGAATCGCTCATATTCTTTTGCTCCCGACACTATGGTTTTCCGCGGTTTACTGCAATCAAGAGCCTTCCCACAGCAGTATCGTTACTTTGTTATCATCGCCGCGTCGAAGCAGAGCGCTGATCTTCTGGTTGCTGACTACTCTTCGTTCCCCCTGACCCGGTCGGTCCGCTCCGGCATGGATGGAGCCGACTGCCTGCACGCGGAAGGTGTCTGAACTCACCTTCATCATTGCGAGCGCAGGAGCGAGCCGGATGGGAGTGAGCCCCGGCGTCTTTGCCAGGTCAGAAGGCGCGGCGAACACAAAGTCGTCAGTGGTTCCCTCAATCCCGTCGGCCCCATTTCGGAAGTCGACTATGCGTTGGGCGGTCTCGGCATCCATTCCGGGAAGAGCTGCCAGCACGTCGGCGTTAGCGGTATTGATGTTGACCCTTCCGTCTCCGTGCACAGTGCCGAGCGCCATGAGCCTGGAATAGGCCTCGGCGCCCAGGTTGGCCCCCACGAAATCTTCGATGGAAAACAGCGTGGCGGAGGCCCGGAAATTCACGAGCGAGGCGACGGCCTCGTTGTCACCGCCCAAAATGGCGCTGAGAGCCGGCGGAGGCGCATTCAGCACGTTCAGTCGCGCCGACTCGTCAGTGATGGTGAGGGTATAGCCGCCGTCTCCCATAGGTTGCAATTCGGGCGATTCGCCGAGCCACCAAGGGTCGGAATGTGCGTCAATGTTGGGCTCATCGGCTTCGAGAAGCGCGATCGCATTCTGAACTCCGGCCACGGCCAGGTAATGGGCCTTGAGTTGCTGAGCGTCTCGCGTGGCAAAGGCGGCCTCCAGTTTCATGAAAGCCAGGAAGGCGCTTGCCAGGATTCCCAGGATCGCAAGAACGCCCAACGCCGCCAGGATGGCGACTCCGCTTCGACCTGTGGCCCTCACCGGTGTCCCTCCTTTCGAACGTGAACTAGCTCGTCGGCACATTCACGACTGTTGAAAACGCGGTTGGCGCGAGCGCCAAATCCTGCAGCAACAAGACGGTCATTCTAACGGCTTTCGGACGGTCCGGTTGCGAGGTCGCCGGTTCCGACACCGGCGGCCATTGGGTTACCCATTGCTCCGGCTCGACTGATCCGTCCAGATAACTTATATCGAAACCTATTATGCCCTCGATCAGGGTTTCCCTGACGCCGCCTTCCACATCGTCTCCCGCGATGGAGGACCGAATCTGGACCAAGGCGCCAACGCCGCCGTCTTGCGGGCGCTCAAGTCGGTAGGAGAGCTTCTGGACCGACCCGAAGGCGGCGTAGGCGGTATCAAACACCGGAAAACTGAGCGCGTCGGAAGGAATCTTAATCCCGCCCGCCTCATACGAATCGTTGCGGCCCTCGAAGGCGACATTCGCGACGCGCTGCGGATAGGCTCGCCGAAGAGTGGTCGAGATTGTGTCTAGGGCATGCCATGCATTGGGATAGCGCAGCGTAATCCGCTCGGCCTGCTTCATGGCGCGGTATGCCTTCATGACGCTCGGCACCGCGATTGCCATGAAAATGCCGAGGATTGCGATCACGACGACCGTCTCGACTATGGTCATTCCGGCACTAGAATGTCGGCGCATTTTCATATCGGTTCCCCTTCGTCCGCTAGTGTACTGGGAGCGTGACGGCGCTGCTGATCCTCAGCTTTTCTCTTCCTCTCATGAATTGGACCGTGTTACTGCCCGAGGGGGTGTAGGTATATGTGAATCGTTCGCGGTCATCGGAGATGTAGAAATCTTCCTCCGCCCCGGTCAGTTTGTCGCCCTTCTCCCACGTGTCTATGGTGTAGACATAGAGTGTGACGCCGACCAGGTTTTCGGTATCCGGCACTCTGCGGGTTTCAGCCAGCCACCGGAACCGTTCGAGGTCCTCGGAATGGACATGGGCGGCTGCCTCGAAGGAAGCGGGCCGGGGAGTGACAAGCACGACGGCATCGGGCTCGTCGGGCGCGGGCTGAAGGGTGGAATCGGCCGGGATGGTTCGCAGAAGGTCTTCCATCTTGGTGTGAGCCAGCAACTGAGCCAGCTCGATGCGGCGGACGTTGCGCGAAAAGTCAAGCCCTGCCGTGAACAGTTGAGCGAACGTGACAATGGCGACCTGCAGGACGACAAAGGCGACGATCAGTTCGATCATGGACAGCCCGTCCGTGCGGCGCATCATTGCGAGCCAATGGACAAATGGAGTGTCGCGACGGGAAGGATTCCTGGTGCACATGGCTTGCTCTCCGCAGTATGCCGAGAAAGTTATTTGGCGTTGAGCACGGCGACGGTCCCTATCTTCATGCCGTGCGGGTCGATCACCGGGGTTACTTCAACCTCTATGGCTTTCTTCTTGCCGGCTGCCGTAGTGAGCGCGATCTTTTCCTTCATTGACTTCGATTGCTCGAAAACTTTCTGGATGAGGGAAACGATGTTCTTGTCCGCCTTGAGTTCGCTTATATCCTGGACGGTGACCGGCTCGGTGTCGTCGAAGCCCAAAAGTCCTCTGGCAATCCTGTTTATCATCACGAGTTCGCCGTTCTCATCGGTCATGAGCGCTCCGGAGTTGAGCATGGTGCAGATATGCTCGACCGAGTGCTGAATGGCAGAGAACAGACGCGCGTTTTGCAGCGCGACGCCGGCGGCGCCCGCAAAGGCGGAAAAGATGTCGAGGTCCTCCTCGGAGAGCGGTCCACTATAGCCTGCGTTAAGCACTTCGATCACGCCGATGACCTTGTCGCGCAACTTGATTGGAACGCACATGATGGATTTCGTTTCGAAGCCGACCGCCTTGTCGATGGAACTCTCAAATCGGGCGTCCTTTGAGGTGTCGGTGACCACAATGGGCTCGCCCGTCAAGGCGACCTGGCCCGCAATGCCCTGCCCCATCCTCAGACGGAATTCCTGGACGAGGCTGCCCTTCTCACCCATGGTAATCTTGAACACAAGTTCATTTGTGCGCTCGTCCACGAGCATCAAGCTGCTGTCCTTGGCTTTCATGACTTTCGTTGCGCATGTCATCAGGTAGGTCAGCAATGGGTCCAGCTCGAGCGTGGAATTCATGCTGTTTCCGACGCTGATCAGGGTGTGGAGGCGTTCGATCTTTTCCTCAAGTTTGGAACGGGTCTGTCTGAGTTCCTCCTTCAGGGCGGCGAGCTGCCTGTCCCTGTCGGACAATGTGTTCTTGCAGGCCTTCAGTTCCTCCTCGCGGCTCAGCAGGGTATCCTTGAGAACGGTGATTTCAGTGGAGTCGACGCTCATCAGAGTTTCCTCCAATGGTAGAGAGGGGCCGCTGTCTCGTGTTCCCGGATGCCGGGAATCTGCTCTGGATGGATGCAATAACGACTTGGTCGCGCAAGGACACGGTCATGACCGATCGCATATAAGTGTGGCCAATTGCTATTAGCGGCGGAAGTATATCATACCGCAAACTGATAGTCAATACACTGAGATAACCTTTTTTCGAGCCTTCCGATTTACCATGTTTCCTGAGACGCCTTATTATGGAAACAAAATTAATATAACACCTATCCTCGAGCGATGCAAGGCCAAGCAGGTTGTGACTGGGTGCAGGCGGAGGTCTCGGAATCAGCCGATCAGCCGCTGTCGGGTTGACTTATCGTCGCCACTCTTTTAATATGTCAGCTTGAAAATGCCTCCATCATTTTAGCCCCATCCGAACCAGCAAGACAGCAGGAAAGGAGATACATGCCAAAGCGGAGTGACATAAGGAAAGTGATGATCATCGGTTCGGGCCCCATCGTTATCGGGCAGGCTTGTGAATTCGACTATTCGGGCACGCAGGCGTGCAAAGCGCTTCGCAAGCTCGGCTATGAGATCGTGCTGGTCAATTCGAATCCGGCGACCATTATGACGGACCCGGGAATGGCGGACGAGACATATATCGAGCCTCTGACCGTGCCGTCCATGGAAGAGATAATAGCGAAGGAACGACCCGACGCCATTCTGCCGAACCTTGGCGGGCAATCAGGTCTGAACCTTTCCTCGGAACTCGCTCGACGGGGAATCCTGGATAAGTACGGGGTGAGGGTAATCGGCGTCGAGGTGGATGCGATCGAACGGGGCGAAGACCGTCTGGCGTTCAAACAGACCATGGCGCGGCTGGGCATCGACATGCCCAAGAGCGAGATCGCGCACGCCGTCGAGCAAGCGGCCAGCATTGCCGATATGCTGAATTATCCCGTGGTGATCCGGCCCGCCTATACTCTGGGCGGCACGGGCGGGGGCCTTGTGTACAACAAGGAGGAGTTAGAGGTTGTCGCGGCGCGAGGGCTCGCGGCCAGCCTGGTAGGCCAGATACTGGTGGAGGAATCGGTCAGGGGCTGGGAGGAGCTGGAGCTCGAGGTCGTCCGTGACGCGAAGAACCAGATGATAACGGTGTGTTTCATCGAGAATGTGGACGCGATGGGAATACATACGGGCGACTCGTTCTGTACGGCGCCGATGTTGACGATCGATCCCGAGCTTCAGAAGAAGCTGCAAAAGTACTCTTACGATATCGTCGAAGGTATCAGAGTGATAGGCGGCACCAACATCCAGTTTGCGCATGACCCGAAGACCGGCAGGGTCGTCGTGATCGAGATCAACCCGCGGACCTCGCGATCTTCGGCGCTGGCGTCAAAGGCCACGGGCTTTCCCATTGCGCTCATTTCTTCAATGCTGGCTGGCGGGCTGACTCTTGACGAAATCCCATACTGGCGCGAGGGCACCCTCGACAAGTATAAGCCGTGGGGCGATTATGTGGTGGTGAAGTTCGCGCGCTGGGATTTCGAGAAATTCCGGGGCATCGAGGACAAGCTGGGAACTCAGATGCGGGCGGTCGGCGAGGTGATGAGCATCGGGAAGACCTATAAGGAGGCCTTCCAGAAATCGATCCGCTCGCTTGAGAAGGGACGCTACGGGCTTGGCTTCGCCAGAAACTTTCATGCGCTCTCGCTCAATGATTTGTACGGCCTCCTGAGCACTGCGTCGAGCGAGCGCCAGTTCATCATGTACGAGGCGCTTCGAAAGGGAGCGGACATAAATCTTCTGTATGAGAAGACGCATATCAAACCATGGTTTATCGAACAGATGAAGGAACTGGTGGACCTTGAGGAAAAGATCCTGAAATACAAGGGAAAACTGCCGCCCGATGAGCTTCTTGAGCGGGCGAAGAAGGACGGGTTCGCCGACAGGTATCTTTCGCAGCTTCTCAGCGTCTCCGAAGACGATGTGAGAGCGAGACGCACGTCGCTGGGGGTGGTCGAAACCTATGACGCCGTGCCGGTCAGCGGGGTAGAGAACGCGGCGTACTACTATTCGACGTACAACGCGCCCGACAGGGTAGTCACCACGGACAGGAGGAAAGTGATGATCCTGGGCGGCGGCCCGAACCGGATCGGACAAGGCATCGAGTTCGACTACTGCTGCGTGCACGCCGCCTTCGCGCTGAGAGATGAGGGCTACGAGACGATCATGGTCAACTGTAACCCCGAGACGGTTTCGACCGACTACGACACATCCGACAAATTGTACTTCGAGCCGCTCACCGTCGAGGATGTCCTGAGCATATACGAGAAAGAGAGACCCATGGGCGTGATCGTGCAGTTCGGCGGCCAGACGCCCCTGAACATCGCCAACGAACTGGCACGGGCCGGCGTCAAGATACTTGGGACCTCGCCCGAGAGCATTGATCTGGCGGAGGACCGGGACCGCTTCAGGCACATCATGCGCGATCTAGGGATTCCCCAGCCGGATTCCGGCATGGCAAAGACCTTCGATGAGGCATTCGCGATTGCGCAGGAGATCGGGTATCCGCTGATGGTCAGGCCCTCGTACGTGCTCGGCGGACGCGCGATGGAAATAGTCCACGATGAGGAAATGTTGAAGCACTACCTGGAAGCGGCCGTGGTTGTCTCGCCCGAACGCCCGATATTGATTGACAAGTTCTTGTCAAACGCGATCGAGGCTGAGGCCGACGCCATTGCCGATGGAGTGGACGCATTCGTTCCCGCCGTGATGGAACACATCGAGTTGGCGGGCATCCATTCGGGCGATTCGGCGTGCGTTATCCCTCCAATAAGCATCCCCGTAAAGCACCTTGAGACGATTTATGATTATACGCGGAGGATCGCGATCGAGCTGAAGGTGGTCGGCTTGATGAATATTCAGTACGCCATAGCGAACGACACCGTGTACGTGCTCGAGGCCAACCCGAGAGCGTCACGCACCGTGCCGCTTGTGTCCAAAGTCTGCAACGTTGCCATGGCCAGGCTTGCGACCCGGGTGATGCTGGGCAAGAGGCTTCCGGACCTCGGATTAGAGCGCAAGACCGTGCCTCACTTCGGCGTCAAGGAGGCCGTGTTCCCGTTCAACATGTTCCCCGAGGTGGACCCGGTGCTCGGGCCCGAGATGCGCTCGACGGGAGAGGTACTCGGGATGGCCGAGTCCTTTGGCCTGGCCTTCTACAAGGCTGAGGAGGCGGCGGGCTCGCGCCTGCCGACGGAGGGGACGGTGCTGATGTCGGTCAGCGACCCTGACAAACCGCCTCTGGTGGAGATCGCAACCCGGTTCAAGAAGCTCGGTTTCGAAATCATGGCAACCAGGGGCACGCACGAATTCCTGACGAAAAACGGAATCGAGGCAAAGCCGATAGACAAGATGCACGAGGGGCGTCCCAACATTGTGGACGCCATCACGAACCGGGAAATACATCTCGTAGTCAACACGCCCATTGGGAAACTCGGAAAACACGACGATTCCTACATTCGCAAGGCTGCAATCAAGTACAAGGCGCCTTACATAACAACTATTGCTGCCGCGCTCGCCGCCGTCAAGGGTATCGAGGCATACCGGCAGGGTCGCGGCGAAGTCAAGTCGCTGCAGGAATACCATCGCGGAATAAGGTAGGCTGACAGTTGGAAGATTGAACTGGGGACACCATGTCGGATGGTGTCCCCAATCTGATTACGCTATCCCTTCTCCATCGAGCGACGCTTCATGTACAGAAGGCCGATGTTAACCAGAATGACAGCCAGGATGATCGCCATGTTTCTCTTGCGCGCCCTGAGCTCGGCTTTGAACTGGTTCACCGTCGCCAGCAGCGCGTCCGCTTTCTCGATGACGAGGCTGGTTCGTTCCGTGATCCGCTCCTGCGAAAGCGTATGGGTTATGGGAAGCACCTCGGTCAGGCTTGTCTGAGCCTCCTCGGTGAGAGTCTGCAGGTCGCTCAAGTTGCGACCGGAATGCTCTATGTCGGCGAGCTCTCGTTCCATGATCTGCACTTTTTCGGCCGCGATCTCCAATTGGCTGCGTACCTTCTGGCCCAGTTGATACGCTTCCGAACCCGAGTCGTGACACGACCCGCAGCGCCCCTCCTCTACGCCTGAGAACATCTCTGCGGTCGGATACTTGATCAAGTGGTTTCCGTGACAGTCTACACATCGGGGCACGCCCACTTCGGTCAATGACTCGTAATGAGGCCCGTCTTTATAATAGCTCGCGGTCACGGTATGGCATCTGCCGCAGATTTCGGGGACTTCGACCGCTTCGGGCAGAAGCGGGCTGTGGGTGTGGCAGCTCGCGCAGGTGGGCGCAAGCGCCGGATTCTTGCCCTCTATCTCGCCCCGGAGTATCTTCGCGTGGTAACTCTCGCTGTATTCGGCCACCTGATTGGTGGGCAATCCGTACCCTTCCATGTAGGCAGGGTCGGCGTGACATGCGCCGCAGGTCCGCGCGATATTGGTGTAATGCACCGGCGATTCGACGTCTTCTTTCTTGAGTATCTTGTGCGCGCCGTGACAGCTCACGCAGGTAGCGACCTTGGTGTCGCCTCGTTCGTAGAGCGCGCGTCCGTGGCCGCTTCGTCGGAACAGTTGATATTCGTCAACGCGCAGGTTGTACTTGCGCATCTTGTCCGCGTCGGAGTGGCATGAGCCGCACAGTTCGGGGACCTGTTTCACAGACGGCACACCGATGTAATCGTCGGTCGCCATGGCCATGATGTCGGGAACATTGGGGTCGCCTCCGTGGCAAGAGTGGCAGCCAACTCCGGCGCCCTTATGAACGCTCCGGAGCCAATCCTCCACGGGCGGTGACAGTTTCTCGTCTTGAAGTTCGCGATGACAATTGACGCAGGAACTCTCCTGTTGAGCCAGGCCGGTTTGGGCGAGTGTCAGCGAGCCGGCTGCGACCATGAAGAGCACGAGATGCCGCTTCCACGCCGATATCATGATATTTTCCCCCAGATGGTGAGGACGGCGAGCATGATGAGCGCCAGTATTCCCAGGCCGATGACGACGGGCCTCTCGCGAGGATGGCGCTTCGGGTTTTTGTCCAGGAACGGCAACAAGATGAGAATGCCGATCCCTCCGATCTGCGCGAGTATTCCGAGCACCTTTGGCGCCCAGGCGCCGAGAAACGAGAAGTACTCGGCTATCTTAAGCGCCTGGTAGGCCGAGAGGAAATACCATTCGGGTTTGATATGCTCGGGCGTCTCGAAGGGGTCGGCCGGCGGCTCCATGGGCGCCGGAAAGAACATCACCAGCACGACGAGCACCGCGAGCAGAACGAAGATCATCATTAGCTGATGGACCACATGGTTCGGGAAGAAGGGTTCACCCTCCTCCGCGTGTTCCTTGTCCAGTTCGTCCGACATGGCTCTCTCCTCCAAAGAAGCGGTAATTACAGCGGCCCCGCTATACCCTGTTTTCGGATCATGAAAAAGTGTCCGAGCAGGAAGAAGCTGATGAAAAGCGGCAGAATGACGACATGCACGGCAAAGAAGCGGGTGAGCGTGGTCTGGCCCACCTCCTGCCCGCCTCGTATTAGCATCGTCAGGTATCCTCCGATGACCGGCACTGCGCCGGGGGCCTCTGTTCCCACCGTGGTCGCCCAATAAGATATCTGATTCCAGGGAAGCAGGTAACCGGTAAACCCGAACCCGAGCGTGAGCATCAGCAATATGACGCCGGTCACCCAGTTGAAATCGCGCGGCGGTTTGTACGCGCCGTAGAAGAACACGCGGGCCATGTGGAGAAACACCATGACTATCATCAGATTGGCGGCCCAGTGATGCAGCCCTCTGACGAGCCAGCCGAAAGGCACGTTGTTGGTGATGAACACCACGCTCTTGTACGCTTCGGCTATGGTCGGCCGGTAATACATGAGCAGCAGCACGCCGGTCACGGCCTGGATGATGAACAGAAAGAGCGACAGGCCGCCGAAACAGAACAGCCAATTGACGTGGTGCGGGACGGGCTTCTTCAGATTCTTCTCGAGCGCGTCACGGATACCGAGCCGCTGGTCAAGGGGGCCATAGACAAAGCCAGTGAGTGAAAACAGCTCGAACAGCTCCCGCAGTCCGGAGCGCTGCTCGAAACTCATCTTCTCTTGTTCTTCTGTGGTTCGCTTATCTCGCGTCTCCATGTGTTACGCCTCTCCTACTACGACTTCATCACCCGCGATTTTGGCCGGAAAGCTGGCGAGAGGCCTGGGGGCCGGTCCCCCGACGACGTTGCCATTGAGATCGAACAAGGCGGCATGGCAAGGGCATACCAACATGTTCTTGGCGCTGTCCCATTTCACGATGCAGCCCAGATGCGTGCACACGGCGGAGAGGGCGCGGATCGTCCTGTCGCCTGTGCGGACGACTATGGCAGGCTCGCCCTTGTAGCGCATTACTTTCGCGCTGCCTACCGGCAGTTCCGAGAGCGCAAGCCGGGCCGTCCCCGTTTCGGTCTCGGCGCTGAGCACGCCGGGCGGGAACATGTACTTGCCAACCATATAGCCGACAAATGCGAAAAACGTGAGCGAACTCGCTCCGATGCAATAGTTCAGAAAGGAACGCCGGGATTTCCCGTTGCTGGTTTCCTCCGCCAATTCAATTCCTCCTTTAAGAGTCACGGACGCCTCGATTCAGAGCCCATCTCTATGGAAATCTCCTCTTCCTTGATGACGAGCGGCCTGTACCGGTAACGGAGCGCCGCCCGAACTGTGTATTTCCTGCCGTGGGCCGCCGCCAGACTGAACGGGACCTGAACGGAACCGCCGGGCGGTATTCGATTGTCCTTGGACACCGATGCGCCGTTCAGTATGATATCTGCGTCGGTCATGAGTTCATTATGTTCATCATCCGTGATGACTCGCTTGAAGATATGCTCGCGAGTCTCAAGAACGATGCCCCTCTGGTCTACAAGCTGGACCTGAAGCACCAGTTCGCGTGATGGGATGCCGGTCGGGATCATGTGACCGGAGCCGACGTTGCTCACCTCGACGACGGCCCGCAGTCCAGCCGGCACTTCGGTGACGGACGCGATTCGCACGGTCGCGGCGGCGGAGACCTGTTCTATCGAATGGCCTCCGGCAAGATTGTGGGAGTTAATCAGCTCGCCCTTCCCTTTCGGTTTATCCGCGACAAGAGTCCCCTCTACAAGCGGCATGTGGCAGTCCTGGCAATGCGTCTGTTTGGCCGGAAACGGACTGTCGAGCCACTCCCGATATGTATTGAATATCGCTATTCCGTGAGAGTTGGACCATTGATGACACGCGGCGCACATCTCCGATTTAGCGAACAGGTCGGATTGGACAGAGGGGTGCGAATCGGCGCTGAGACCCGGCTCAAGCGGACCATATTTTTCGCTGCCAGATGTGAGAACTACCTTGTTTTGGCCTCCCTCGAGTGAGACCGACTTGACCCGATGACAGAAATCGCACGTGATGGCTTCGGCGGATATCGCCCGTTGAAGCATGACATCGCCGGTTACGCGGGTCGTGGGCGAATGACAGCCCAGACAAAGTGCCCTGGCCTGCTCGCCTCTCTGCTTGAGCGCCATCATGAAGGCAGCATCAAAGATGTAGTCTTCCAGAGCCTTGGCGTGCAGCGAATCCTTCCAATATTTGTAGATGTCCCTGTGACATTTCGCGCAGGTTGCGCTTGATGAGAATTCAACCGTGTCACCGGGTTCGCTCGCTATCTGAATCTGCCCCGAGAGCGGTGAGGTGAGGCCCACAATAATCGCAGCAACACTCAACAGCGCCAACCTGTGCATGGCAGAGCCCTCGCGTGTTTTTCTTGTCGCAGTATGATAACAGTTTCATTTTGTCATTATTTTATCTTTTGGGACACTCTCGGGGTGGATGAGCACAAACAGGGAACGGAGAGAGCCTTTTGCGAGCGCTGTCCCCCGTTCATGTCTGAGGAGGAGGACTTAGTTACCACGGCCGGGTGGACGGAGAGGTGGAATTCGTGCCGGTCGTATCCTCCTTTGTTCCAGCCAGCATATGGGTATGCGCCGGAACTCACTATATTGAAATCTATCCGTGGCGCAATGATAACATATCCGACCGATTAAGTCAACTAGGACCGAGGTGAACGCGTATTCCCCGAAATTCCTACAGTTCATGCAGACGCCGCAGCCATGCCCGTATCTGTCCTTGGTGCTCCGGCGGCACAAGCAAGCCGGGATTTGGCGCGTTCGGTCGCACAACTCTGGTCGCTGATAATGGCCGGTGTTCCCGGTATGCGTCGAAGAACCGTCGGTCTGAAAAGAGCGGCAACACGTGGACAAGATACCCCGAACAGCCTGCGCGGTCCAAGTTCTCGACAAGCTGCAGACAGACCGTGCTTAACGAGAGCAATTGCGGGGGCATCTGGGCGTAGCCGCTCTCCGCGCATCGGACCGACGAGTACAGCACTCGACACATAAGCGGCCGAGCCTCGTAACACAGGCATCGCCCGTCGGACAAGAGGGGGCAGGGATACGGTGAAGATGGTTCCGCTTGCTGTTCTGTTTCTTCTTTCAGGAGGCATTGTCCCGCAAGTTCATTCGCAGTCACGGCGAGCGGCGCCAGGGAGCCAGGGTCGGGCCATGCCTGTATGCGCTGATTAAGGGTCGTCGCATACATACCCCACATGTGGGCCGCCTCCAGCGAGGTCAACGAGGCCAACGCGGTGCAGCACTCGGAGCATCCGGAATTGCAGGCCCACGGACCGAGGGATTCAGCGATATCTTGATAGAAGCGATAAATGGTTTCGAGCGCGCGGAAGTTACGCTCAGCAAATGGGGTCGCGTCCATCATTACACGATGTTTTCGCTTATTGTAGACAACGCGGAGCGGATGTCATCGTTCCACATGACGAGGGCATCCTCACCCTCGGGCACATAATAATTCTTCCTGACGGTCACCACCTTGAAACCGAGCTTCTCGTACATGTGCCGGGCCGCGGTGTTCGAGCGGCGGACCTCGAGAGAAGCCTTTGCGGCGCCCCTGGCGACGGCTTCTTCGAGCAGATGGGTGAGAAGCATCTTGCCGAGGCCGCGCCTCCGATAGTCCGGATGGATCGCGATATTGGAGATGTGTATTTCGTCAAGAATGTGCCAGAAGCCGCCGTATCCCACGAGCCTGCCCTTGAGCTTCAGGACCTTGAACACCGATTTCTCGAACTCGATCTCGTGTATGAACGCGAACTTGCTCCACGGCGTCTTGAAGCTGAGGCGTTCGATTTCGAGCACGTCCGACAGGTGGTCCACCGAGAGGTCTTCGAACGTGACATCGCGGCTGAGGTCCATCTCAATCATGCCATTACAAGCTCGCGGTATGCGGAATGCAGTCGTTCATACAGGGGGCCCGGCACGCCGCCGCCCACTTCGGAATCATTGATCCTGGTGACCGGAAGCAGCTCGATTCCCGTGCTGGTGAGAAAGCACTCCTGGAAGGCGCCGATTTCGGAAGGTTTGATCGCTCGCTCTTCACACCGAATTCCCGTTTTGGCGGCCAGTTCGAGCACTGTGGCCCTCGTGATCCCTAATAAGATGTCGCAATCGGGGGAGGGTGTAGAGAGCATGCGATCCCGCGCGAAGAAGACGTTCGCCGTGCTGGTTTCGGCTATGAGTCCGGCCTGGTTCAGCATGATCGAGTCATAGGCGCAGCACGCTTCGGCTTCCGCCCGCGCCAGGATTTGATTGAGGAAATTCATGGATTTCATGTGCGGATTGAGCGAGGTTGAGGGGATGCGCCTGATCGAGACGATCTTCGCTCTGACTCCGTTGCGGTATGCATCGTCGGGGAGCGGCATTGGCGGCCTCACGTGGGCAATCACGGTCGGTTCAGCCGCGCGCTTGATTCCTATTCCGCCGATGGCCTCGCCGCGCGTCACGCTCAGCCTGAGCAGCGCGTCGCGCGCCTCATTGCGCAGGAGAAGCTGGCGGCAGATGTCGGCGCAGCGTTCCGGCCCGCCCGGCAGGTTCAAGCCGATTATTTCGGCTGACCGCGCCAGGCGCTCCATATGTTCATCGAGCCTGAAGATGCGGCCGTCGTACGCGCGCATCGTCTCGAAGACGCCATCGCCGTACAGGAATCCCCTGTCGAAGATGGAAATGCGAGCGTCGGCGCTCGGGATAAACCGTCCGTTGAGATAGACCAGGTCCTTCACATTCGCTCCCCGGTCTTCAGCGCTTCGACCAGCGCCTGCGCTTTGCTCAGACTCTCATGATATTCGCGTTCCGGCTCGGAATCGGCCACGATTCCGCCTCCCACCTGGATGTAAGCGTGACCGTCCTTGATGACGAAGGTGCGAATGATGATGTTGAGGTCCATGTCGCCGCAGAATGAAATCCATCCGAGCGAGCCGGTGTAGGGGCCGCGCCGGACGGCCTCGAGTTCGTCTATTATCTCCATGCACCTGATCTTCGGCACACCCGTAATGCTGGCTCCGGGGAACACCGCCGCGAGCAGGTCGAAGCAGTCCTTGCCAGGAACAAGGGTGCCCACGATGTTCGAGACGATGTGGAACACGTGGGAGTACTGCTCGATGACCATCAGTTCGTCCGGTCTCACAGACCCGCACTTGCACACGCGGCCGATATCGTTTCGGGACATGTCGACAATCATGATATGCTCGGCGCGTTCTTTCGGATGGAGGATCAGTTCGTCGCGCAGCCTCAGGTCTTCGGCCTCGGTCCGCCCGCGCGGCCGGGTGCCCGCAATAGGCCTGGTTTCCACGCTGCGGTCGTTGAGCAAGATGAGCCTTTCGGGCGAACAACTCACGAGCTGGAAATCGCCAAGGTCGAAATAGAACGCAAACGGAGACGGATTTATCTGGGACAACCTCATGTAGAGTTCGACTGGGCTTCCCTGGAACCGCGAGCACAGCCGCTGCGAGAGGTTCGCCTGGAAGATGTCGCCCGCCGCAATGTATTCTCTTGCTCGCTCGACCATCTCGGAATATTTTTCCGGTGTGTGGGTCGAAGTTACCTCTCCGAACCTGATCTGCCTGGCCTCGAATGGGCGAGCCAGACCGGCATTGATCTTCTGGAGCATCGCCATCGCCTTCGCCTCGGCTTTGACTTGTGAGACCGAAGGGTTATCGGAGTGAAACTCGCTGGCAATGATCTCGGCCGTGCCTTCTTTCTTATCGAACACGACGACGGTGTCCACCAGCACGCTGTAGCAGTCGGGCAGGTCCAGATCATCAGTGGCGGCATCGGGCAATACTTCGAAATAATTTTTCATGTCGTAAGAGAATAACCCGACGGCGCCCCCGAAGAACACGGGCAAAAATTGCCGTCTCGGAACCGCGTAAGGCTTCAATATCTCTCGAAGGCTTTCAATGGGGCTTCCCCGCCAGGTGCGCGCGCCGGTTGAATCGGTCACCGTGCACTGCGAGCGCTTGGCGCGAAAGCTGAGAACGGGGTCGCACCCGACAATTGAATAGCGGGCCATTTTCAGGGGGCCGTCGGCGCTTTCGAGCAAGAACAAGTGAGTTCTGCCCTCGAGCGCGCCCAGCAAATCCCTGGGTTTAAGATGGTTTGGCAGAGGCTGCCGACAGACGGCAACGGGGGATAGGCCTGGGCGCTCGATCAGGTGAACACGGGATGGCTCGAGACTATGGATACCGGTCAAGACTCTCGTGTGCATAGTCCGCTTTCATGGGAGAGGTTAAACGGCATGAAATTTGCCCTACATGTGCATAGGGGTTCAAGCGGTAATGATTATACCAGAACGCGCCCGCGGGTGACAACGCAGAAGCGCGCGGGTGAAGTTTGAAATGCGTGTTGTGGACATTGCGGGCGCGAAATGGTAGAATCACATAATTGCCCACACCATAACGAGCTTTGAGTTTGGCGAGATATCAAATAGAACCCCCAGGCTGGTTGTTTCGGGGAGGATACACACATGATTCTTGACTCGATTGCGGGTCTGTTTTCAAACGACATGGGAATTGATTTGGGGACCGCGAACACACTTGTGTACGTAAAGGGACAGGGAATCGTCCTGAGGGAACCCTCGGTCGTTGCCATAAAGCAGGGCGAGAACCGCGTTCTCGCGGTGGGAAGCGAGGCCAAGCAGATGATTGGCCGGACACCGGGTGACATAGTGGCCATCCGCCCAATGAAAGACGGCGTGATAGCCGACTTCGAGGTCACCGAGAGGATGCTGCAATATTTCATGCGGAAGGTCCACAACCGCAAGTCGCTCGTAAGGCCGCGCATGGTTATCGCCGTGCCATCCGGGATAACCGAGGTGGAGCGGAGGGCGGTCGAGGATTCGGCGTCACAGGCGGGCGCCCGGAGCGTGTCCCTGATAGAGGAACCGATGGCGGCGGCCATCGGAGCCGGTCTGCCGGTGCAGGAGCCGGTCGGCAACATGATCGTGGACATAGGCGGCGGGACGACCGAGGTGGCCGTCATCTCGCTGGGCGGCATCGTCTTCAGCAAGACCGCCCGCATCGCGGGTGACGAGATGGACCAGGCCATAATCCAGCATCTGAAGAAGACATATAATCTTATGATCGGCGAGCGAACCGCCGAGGAGATAAAGATCGAGCTTGGCTCCGCGTTTCCGATGGAGGAGGAGCGGCACATGACCGTCAAAGGGCGCGACATGGTGGCCGGCTTGCCCAAACCGATCACGATTACGTCCGAGGAAATAAGAGAAGCTCTGGCGGAACCGATATCTACCATTCTTGAATCAGTGAAGATCACCCTCGAGCGAACGCCGCCCGAATTGTCGGCCGACATCGTGGAGAGGGGAATTGTCCTTGCGGGCGGCGGCTCGCTGCTCAGAGGGCTCGACAAACTGATTGCGGAGGAAACCCAGCTTCCTGTAAGAGTCGCAGATGACCCTCTGACCGCGGTCGCGATGGGCGCTGGCAAGTACCTTGATGGCATGAACATGTTTCGGCGCTGAAGCCCGAAGCAATGATTTGCAGGAACAACTCGCCGCGGGCGCCCGCAAGTCGGGCACACGCGGGAGCCTGTTGAGCAGGCGCGGGCGGGGGTCTGCGCCCACAATTGGGCAGGCGCGAGGGCCTGCCCTACATGGATTTTGCGTGCGAGGCCTCTGAGAAGAAGGTGTCCAGCTTTTGTTCCTCTCCGAGTTCTTGTGGAAATATCGGCGACCTATTGTTGTCGTCGGTCTGCTCACTCTGTCAATCCTGCTCACCGTCGATAGCGTGCACAGACGATGGGTAGAGCGGTTCGCCGGCAAGACGGTCCTCACCCTGGCATCCCCCATCCAGAAGACTTCCGAAGGCGCGCGAGACGGCGCGCGCAATCTGCTCTTCCTCGTGCCCGATCTCTTGAAGACAAGAGCCCAGAACGTTGCCCTGAAGAGGCGCGTGGGCGAACTCGAGCAAGAGGTGCTTGAGCTTAAAGAACAACTCCTGCATCAACGGCAGGTCACCGAATTGACCGAGTTCGCCGCATATATCAATGGCCCGAAGATGATTGCCCGCGTGATCGGCACCGAGCCGGGGCCCTGGTCCAGAGCCTTGACGATAGACAAGGGTACGGCCCATGGCGTGAAAGAGGACTCTCCGGTGATTTCGTCCTCGGGTTTGGCCGGTTACGTGGTGAAAGCCTATTCCCGTCAGAGCAGAGTATTGCTGCTCACGGACATGGATTCAAAAGTCGGTGTACTGGCGCAACGGAGCCGCGCTCAGAGCGTTGTCCAAGGAGATGACGGCGGCTGCATGCTCAAGTACATCGAGCCGACGGCGGACATCGTGGAGGGAGACGTGATTATGACCTCCGGCGTCGGCGCCGTGTATCCCAAGGGGCTGCTCGTGGGCAGAGTTGGAGAACTGAATAGAGAGAGCGGCGACCTGTTTAACTGGGCGACGGTTATCCCGGCAACCGATTTCGAAAAACTCGAGGTGGTCATGGTCCTCGCTCCTCAGGGAACTCCCGGTGAGTCATCCGGCGAGGAGGGAGATGCCTTGCGCGGCATGACGGCAACCGAAGGCGTCCGTGACCGCCAGGCCGCCAAGGATACCAAGAAAGCAATGACATTGAGTCAGAGCAATGGTAG
>CAZEBC010000012.1:17816-23294 GCA_964510165.1 uncultured bacterium | reverse complement strand
AAGAGCGATTGCGGTCGCTTTTCTACTGGGGCTCACGCGTGACCTGTTCTCGGTCGGTCCACTTGGCATAAGCGCGTTCTCTTTGACGCTGATGGCCTATCTGCTCATACTCGCGGAACGCTATCTCATGACTGACCACAAGGCGGCCCAGGTTTTCTTCACGTTCGTGGGCGCCGTCCTGTTTGGGATATCGTTGACCACCGTAAGAGGAATTCTCTCTCGGCATGGGGTCGGTACTTTTGCGCAGACGATGCAGTTCATCCTATGGATTTCCGTGTACACGGCGATGCTCGCGCCGGCGGCATTTGTTCTGTTGGGGAGAGCGGGCGGTCCTTCATACGTCCGAATGAAGATGAAATATGGCGCAGACAGTGAAGCTGTATCTGAGACAGAGGTATAGGGAGAACATCAAGTTCGACCTGAAGTTGCGAGTCTTCATGCTCGTGATTGTGGCCGGCTTTGCGATATTCGCGTTGAGGCTGGCCCATCTGCAACTTCTTTGTGGAGCAAAATTTAGGCATCTCTCGGACAAGAACAGGATTCGTCTGGTGCGACTGAGAGCGCCGCGCGGCCTCGTGTATGACCGGCATGGAGTTTTGCTGGTGGATAACCGTCCGTCATTCACGGTATCCATCATACGGGCCGAAACGCGCGATCCTGCGGCGACACTGGCCACGTTGCGCCGCTTCGTCGAGTTCGATGAAGAGAAAGTGCTGGCCACGCTCAACGCGTCCAGAGAATCGCCATTCACACAGGTTGTTGTGGCCAAGGACATCTCCATCGAGCAGGCGGCGGCCATCGAGGAGTACTCGCTGCGACTGCCCGGCATCACGATAAGCGCCGAGCCGTGCAGGCGATTCCCGCCCGGCGGATACGCCGCTCATGTGCTGGGATACCTGGGCGAGATCAACCAGCGCGAGCTCGACCGCCTGGCGGATGATGGGTACTCTCAGGGCGATTATGTAGGAAAGGCGGGGATCGAACTTGTCGCCGAAAATTGGCTTCGCGGCGAGGACGGCGGGGTTCGCGTGCAGGTATACGCCGACGGCCGCCCTCAGGTCGAGCTCGACCCGATCGGCAAGCCGAGCGTGAGGATAGACACGGTAGGCAGGCCGCTCACTACCCTTCACAAGAAGCCGCCGAAGCCGGGCAAGGCCTTGCGGCTGACGCTTGACGCTGAGATACAAAGCATAGCCGAGGAGGAAATGAGAGAGCACGCGGGCGCCGTCGTCATTATGGACCCCGGTTCGGGCGCGATACGGGCCATGGTGAGCAAGCCCTCATTTGATCCGAACGTCTTCGTTTCATTCGGAGCCGCAGAAGAGAGGCTCGGTTTATTGAACGACCCGATGCATCCGCTTCTCAATCGCGCCCTTCAGGCTTATCCGCCGGGCTCGACCTTCAAGATAATCACGGCATATGCCGGTCTGGCAGAAGGGGTCATAAGCCCCGAGACCCGGTTCACGTGCACCGGAGCTTTCAATCTGGGGCGCCGATTCCGCTGCTGGAAAGACCATGGTCACGGAAGCCTCAACGTGGTCCAGGCGCTCGCGTATTCGTGCGATGTCTTCTTCTATAATGCCGGCCTCCAGGTTGGAATTAATCGCCTCGAAAAACATGCGCGCGCCTTCGGCCTGGGACAGCCGACAGGTATTGAGCTTCCGGGCGAGATGGGCGGCGTGGTTCCCTCGCCGAAATGGAAGGCCGAAACCTTCAAGAACCTCACTGACAAGCGCTGGTACGACGGCGAAACGGTGAATGCGTCAATCGGTCAGGGATACATGCTTGTCACTCCCTTGCAGTTGGCGCGACTGTTTGCCGCAGTCGTCAATGGAGGCAAGCTGGTTCGCCCTCATGTCGTGGAGAGCCTCGAGAAGAATGTGCGCGCGCCCTGGACCGAAGAGATGACGCTCCCGGGTCACAACGAAGCCGTCTTGGAGATGATCAAGGAAGGACTCAGAGGGGCGGTCAATTCCAGAGCGCCCTTTTACGGCACTGCCTGGCGCGCAAAGAGCAACGTCGTTCAGTTGATGGGGAAGACGGGGACGGCCCAGTTGGTCGGTTTCAGAGAGAGGGCCGACACCGCGGAAAAGCTCAAGGAGATTCCCTACGAGCACAGGGATCATTCCTGGTTTGTGGCATGCACCGAGGGAACGTCCGAGCCGCTCGTACTGGCCGTGTTCGTTGAGCACGGCGGGCATGCGTCCGAGAGCGCGGTTCCTGTCGCAAAAAACATCGCAGAACGAATCTCGCAACTCCAGATATCGACGGCCGAAGAGAAGGAGGAGCAGCCGAACGCATGAAGGCCCATAGGCAATTGGGACGGCAGTTCGATTACGCCACATTTACGATGGCTGCATTGCTCGTGTGCATCGGGCTTTCGACCGTGTTCGCCTCCGCCTATCAGTCAGGTCTGGGCGAGGTCAAATCCTACTTTCCGCGCCAGTTGACTTGGGCGCTCTTGGGCATTGTGGCGATGGCCTTCGCGATCATAGTGGACTACCGTTTTATGGCAATGTTCGCGTATCATTTCTACGCCCTGGTCCTGGCAATGCTTGTGGCCGTCTTCGTGCTGGGGCAGGAATCGCATGGCGCGCAACGGTGGTTCCGCCTGTTCGGATTCGCGTTGCAGCCGTCGGAGTTTGTGAAGGCGGCGACACTGTTCGCGTTGGCCCGCTATCTTGACGACATACGGGAGAAAATACGGGAACTGCCATACTTGCTGGGCGCCCTGGCGATAGCGGGCATTCCCGCCGGGCTTGTGATCCTTCAGCCGGACCTTGGGACCGGTTTGGTGCTTGTCGTTCTGGTCGGCGGCATGGTGTATGCGGCAAATGCAAATCCGCGCCATTTGGGGATTTTCGGCGCGCTCGGTTTGGCGATAAGCCCCGTCTTCTGGGCATTCCTCAAGGACTATCAGAAGGCGCGGCTGCTCTCGTTCATCAATCCGGACATTGACCCGCTCGGGGCAAGCTATCAGATAATTCAATCCAAGATCGCGGTGGGAGCCGGCGGGTTCGCGGGCAAAGGCTGGCTTGATGGCACCCAAAGCCAGCTCAATTTTCTTCCGGAGCAGCACACGGACTTCATTTTTTCGGTATTCGCCGAGCAATGGGGGTTTGTCGGGTCACTGCTGGTGGCGCTGCTCTATGTCGGCCTGCTGCTCCAAGCGATCAAAATAGGCGAATCGTCACGCGATTATCTGGGCGGGCTGCTGGCGGTAGGCGTGGTCACAATCATTGCGTTCCAGACTCTGGTAAACCTGCTGATGACGGTCGGCTTCATGCCGGTCACGGGAATCCCGTTGCCCTTCATGAGCTACGGCGGCTCCAACCTGCTCACGATGATGGCGTGCGTGGGCCTCTTGCTTGGCATACGGATGCGTGCCCATATTTTCTCATGATTCACACAATCGAAGAATTCCTCCCTTTGGTGTCGAAACCCGCGCGCTACGTTGGCGGCGAGTTCAACAGCATCCGGAAGGATTGGGCGAGAGCGCACGTTCGCGTGGCGCTGGCGTTCCCGGACGTCTACGAGATCGGGATGTCCCACCTGGGAATCAAGATACTCTACCATATAATCAATTCCAATCCCTCGTATATTGCCGAACGAACGTTCGCGCCCTGGGTGGACATGGAGGGGCAGATGCGCGAACGCGGCATCCCGCTGTACTCGCTCGAATCGTTCAAGCCGCTTCGTGAATTCGACATCATCGGATTCTCGCTCCAGTATGAGATGAATTTCACGAACGTCCTGAACATGCTCGACCTCGCCGGTATTCCCATATTCGCTTCAGACCGCGGAGAAAACATGCCGATAGTAATCGGAGGCGGTCCTTGCGCCTTGAATCCCGAACCGATGGCCGACTTCATGGACGCATTCGTGATCGGAGACGGCGAGGAAGCGATCATCCGTCTGCTCAAGGTTTTCGAAACCTGCAAGAAAGAGCGCGGAACGAAGCAAGACCTGCTCCGGCAATGGGCGCGGATCGGCGGAGTCTATGTTCCCTCTCTCTATGAGGTTCGCTACGAACAGGACAAGGTAAGCAAGATCATTCCGAGAAACGGCGCGGCCGATTCCGTCGAGCGGGTGCGGGTAAAGGACTTGGATTCGGCACCGTTTCCGACCGCGCCGCCGGTCCCGTTCATCGAGGCGGTTCATGACAGGTACATCGTCGAGATCATGCGGGGATGTTCGCGCGGATGTCGTTTCTGTCATGCAGGCATGACCTACCGGCCCGTCAGGGAGAGAAGCGTCGACACCGTGTGCCGCCTGGTGGAGGAAGGCCTGGCGCGCACGGGGTACGAGGCGATCACGCTGGCGTCCCTGAGCTCGACCGATTACAGCCGGATAGAGGAACTTGTGGACCGGTTGACGCGCCAGCTCTCCGGCAGGCGCATTTCCATCTCGCTCCCCTCGCTTCGGTTGGACAGCTTCTCCATCGGGATAGCCGAGAAGATACAAGAGGTCCGCAAGAGCGGGTTCACCTTTGCCCCCGAGGCGGCTACCGACCGGCTCCGCAGGGTCATAAACAAGGACTACACTGAGGAGCGCATGTTTCACTCACTTGACAGCGCTCTCAGAGCGGGTTGGGACTTGTTCAAATTGTATTTCATGGCGGGGCTGCCGACGGAAACCGAGGCCGACATCGAGGCGATTGCCTCGCTTATTGGCAAAGTCAGGACAATGGGGCGCGCGATACGGGGCAAGAAATTCCGCTTGAACGTCAGCCTGTCGGCGTTCGTTCCCAAGCCTCATACGCCGTTCCAATGGGAGAACATGGTGGATGAGGAATCGCTGCGCGCCAAATACTCGTCCGTCACGTCGAGAGTTCCTTACCGCGACGTCAAGATAAGCTGGAGAGATTCATTCTTATGTCTCCTGGAGGCGACGCTTTCCAGGGGTGACAGAAGAGTCTCAAACCTCATATATGGCGCGTGGAAAGCCGGAGCGCGATTCGACGGCTGGTCCTCTGAATTGAAGCCCGAAGCGTGGAGACAGGGCATGTCCGAGGCCGGGATTGAATTCAGTCGCGCGGTAAAGTTCCCTTACATGCCGGAGGACACGCTGCCGTGGGATCATATTGAGAGCGGGGTCACGAAAGAGTATCTCCTCATGGAACGCGGCCGGTCGCGCTCCGAGGAGTTTACTGCGGATTGTCGGGACGTATGCCTGGGCTGTGGCGTGTGTGGACATGTGGACCTATCGTCTTAAATACGGCAAAACGGGGCGAGTCCGTTTTATCTCCCACTTGGACGTCATGAGGGCGTTGAAACGGGCGCTCCAGCGGGCCGACGTGCCGGTCGCTTACACTGCGGGGTTCAATCCCCGGCCCAAGATCACCATGGGTCCGGCGCTTCCGCTCGGGTATGAAAGCGTGTGCGAACTCGCCGACATTGTCCTGGAGAGCATGCTTTCGCCGCACGTGCTGCACGAACGCCTCGCAGCCGCGCTGCCGACGGGGCTGGATTTGCTTGA
>CAZEBC010000012.1:2447-17716 GCA_964510165.1 uncultured bacterium | reverse complement strand
ATGTCCCCGGACGCCGCGAAACGCTTGCGAGTGAAGCGCACCGAGATACGGTTTAATGGGACCCCCCACAGGTGAGAACTGATGAGAAAGCACACTAGGAGGAAGACAAGAGGTAACAAGAAAGCGAAATCAACCCGGGAACTTGTGGCGAGCGTCGATTCGCGAGAGACCAGAATAGCGCTGATCGAGGATGGTCAGCTGGCCGAGATCTTCATCGAGAGAACATCAAAGCGGCGGCTAGTCGGTAACATTTACAAGGGCGTGGTGAAGAGCGTCGTCCCTGGAATCGAGGCCGCCTTTGTAGATGTCGGGCAGGAGAAGAACGGCTTTTTGTACATATCCGATGTGACCGACGTTCTCGATGAATACGACGAAGACTTGGATGAGGGTGAATACGAGGAAGAGTTCCGCCCGCGCAGGCGCAAGCGAAAAGCGCGGATTGAGGACATGCTCAAGCGCGGGCAGGAAATTATGGTGCAGGTGGCGAAGGAACCGATGGGGCAAAAGGGAATGCGCCTCACCAATTATGTCTCGCTGCCTGGCCGGTACCTCGTTCTTATGCCCACGGTGAATCATCTCGGGGTTTCCCGCAAGATCGAGGAGGACAAGGAACGGGACCGCCTGCGCAAGATCGCCTCAAAGGTCAGGCCGCCCGGCCTCGGCCTGATCGTTCGCACGCTCGGCGAGGGAAAGGGTCAGGAAGAGATCGAGGCCGACGTGAAGTATCTGACCAGCCTGTGGCAGAAAATCTTACGCAGAATGGAGAGCATGCCGGCTCCTTCCCTGTTGCATCAGGACCTCGGGCAGGTCGCCCGAGTGGTGCGTGACGTCTTTAACGACGGTATCGACAAGTTCATAATAGACTCCAAGCCCGACTACGACACCGTCCTTAACCTGCTCGAAACTCTTGCTCCCCATCTGAAAGACCGGGTTGAGCTGTACCGGGAGCACGTGCCTCTGTTCGAGAAGTACGACTTGGAATCGCAAATAGAAAAAGCATTGCGAAAGAAGGTATGGCTTCCGAGCGGCGGCTACATTGTCATTGACCAGTCCGAGGCGCTCACCACTGTCGACGTAAACACCGGCAAGTTCACGGGCAAACTGAAGCTCGAGGACACCGTCCTCAAGACAAACCTCGAAGCGGCTAAGGAGATCGCGCGTCAGATAAGGCTTCGCGATATCGGCGGAATCATACTGGTGGACTTCATCGACATGGAGCGCCCCGCCAACCGTCAGAAACTGCTTAAGGAGTTTCAGGAAGCTTTCAAGGCTGACCGCTCGAAGACCTATATCTTCGGAGTTACTGAACTCGGGATTATTCAAATGACGCGAAAGCGCGTCAAGCTCAGCCTTACGCCTTCACTGTGCGAGCCGTGTCCCTATTGCGAGGGCACCGGTTGGGTCAAGTCGGCAACGACTACGATGATTCAGGCGCTCAGGCAACTCGAAAAGCAGTGCAGGGAGGACGGCCAAAAGTCCATCAAGTTGACGGCCCATCGAGACGTCATAGAGAGGTTGCGGGCAACCCAGTCGGACGCCATCGCAAAGCTTGAAAAAAAGTACGGGCGCGAGATCACCCTTGAGGCATCGGCGGATTGTCACCTCGAGTTCTTTTCAATCACCGCCACAAAATCGACAGAGTTGCCCGATTTCAGTTGAGTCACCGGTTATATGGGGACATCATGCCGCGTGGTGTCCCCATGTAACCGCCCGCTACAGTCGCGAGCCAGTCTGGGGAAGGAGGTCTTCATATGCCCGTCCCGACCATCCGTGCCGGTCTGGAGCATTTCTGCGACAATTGGAACAGCATGATCGGAATGCTCAAGACCAACTACCTCGTCGAACCCCTTCTGAATCGAACAATCAATTGTCAGACGACCGAGGGCGAGAAGTATGTGCTCACGCTGACCGATTCTGAGGCAACCCTCTCCGAAGGGGAAGACAAACGGGCGCACGCTCGCTTCAGGACCGACGCGCTGAGTTGGCGCGATTTGCTCGCGGGAAAGGCCAATTTCCTCACGCTTGCCATGCGCGGCAAGATGCGGACAACCTTGGATGAGACGCTCATCCACCTCCGCCTCGGCATCATCATCCAGTTGCTCGCGCTCATGCGGCCAATGCCGAAGTGAAAGGGGGTGGTCACCATGGAAAAAACAACGCAGATTCTGGCCCGATGGGCGCTCAATCTCAAGTATGACGATATCCCTCCTTTCTCGGTCAAACAGGCCAAGGACCAGATTTTCGGCTTGCTCGGCGCCGGCCTGGCGGCCTCGACCATCCCCCCCGGAAAGGCGATCCTCTCGGTCGTGAGGTCGTGGGGTGACAGAAACGAGGCCACCGTTTGGGGCGGCGGCTTCAAAGCGAGCATGCGCAGCGCGGCGTTCGCCAACTCGGTGCTGGGACAACTTCTGGAGTATGAAGACGCCATTTTTCCGTATTCGCACGTGGGCGCGGCGATAATACCAACGGCCCTTTCGGTTGGCGAATCGTTCGGGGTATCGGGCAAGCAACTCATCGAGGCGGTCGTCGTGGGTAACGAGGTCGGCGGACGCGTCGGTTACGCCGCGCATCAAGGAATACGGATGGGCAACGCCATCCCGGTGTATCAGGCCGTCGTTCCGTTTGTGGCGGGCAAGCTGATGAAGCTCGATCTGGACACGTATCTCGATGCCATCGGCGGCGCGCTCACTCAGGTGCAGGTCACGCTGCTCAGCGGGTGGGTGAGCCACGCGAAGGCCTACCTGAGCGCGATGCCGGTGCTTGCCGGTGTCACCGCTTCGTGTGTCGCGAGGGAAGGGTTCACCGGATTTCACGAACCGCTCGAAGACCCGCTCGGGTATCTCACGCTCGTGTGCGAGAGGCCGCTTTACGATGAACTCACCAAAGACCTCGGCGGAGTCTGGTGGACCGAGCGTCTCGTGAACAAGTCCTATCCGGTGTGCGGGTGGACCCTCGCGCAGGTCGAGGCCGCCATTGATCTCGCCACCGAGAATGACATTGATCCCGGCCGTATAAAGGAAGTCGTGGTCAAGGTTCCCACGCAGGCGGCGATGGCGGGCACCATGTGGCTGGTTGACGAATATTTCGAGAAACTCCGGACCCGCCACGACTGCACGTATATCCCTCTGCTTTTCGAGCTGACCTATCCGGTCGCGGCCGCCATCGTGGACAGGGAACTCACGCCGAGGCAATGGACCGATGAACGGCTGTTTGACCCCGTCATCCACGGCGTCATCAAGAAAATCAGGTGCGAGGCCGACATCATGCTGACCTCAGCGTATGTCAACGAAGGAAACCTCGGCGCAGTCGTGACCATCTCGATGGACGATGGCAGAGTCTTCGAGAAAACCGTCCCGACCGTGAAGGGCGCTCCCAGCCGACCGTACGATGTCTCGGAGAAATTTAGGACGGAGGCGCTGAAGGTCCGTCCCGAGGACAAGGTCAGCCACGCGATCGAACTGATACGGAACATCGAGGCGCTCGACGACATCTCGCATCTGTGTAAATTGCTGTAGGGGCGGCCCTGCGTGGCCGCCCGCGCGTCCACATAGCGTCGCAACAAGGGCCACCCGCGCGGAGAACCGATGCGCAACGTTCCCCTGAAAAAAATCGAGGAGATAATCACCTTCCATGGCGAGGTCTTTCCCGATAATCCCAATCGCATGTTCCGCGAGGGCAGGCTCACCGGCGTGCCGGAACCCACTCGCGACGTGGACGTTGTCATAGTCGGCGGCGGAGCGGCAGGGCTCACCGCCGCGTATCGGCTCAGGGATCGGAATATCCTCCTGCTCGAGGCGCTCCCCGAAATAGGCGGCAACTCGACATACTCCGAATGGGAGGGGATACCCTTCTCACTTGGGGGTCAATACATCGGCGCGCCCGGCACATGGGCGGACCCGGTATGGGACCTGTGCCGCGAGTTGAACCTCACGCCCCAGCCAGACACCAGCCCGCTGGTCCTCGCGTTCCCCAATAATATCCAGACGAAGAACCCCTATAGCCTGTTCGGATTCATCCGCATGCCGCTTCCTTGGCGGGTCAAGCGCGATATCGTCCGGTTTTACCTCCTCGACATGCCCAAAATAGATGTCGAGAATCGCAAGGAAGAACTCGACCGGACGCCCTTCTCGGAGTTTCTGAAGAAATACTCGCCGGAGTTCAGGCGGTGGTACGACGGCATCGCCAAGCCGTACCCGAGCGTTGACGGCGTCTCGGCCTACTATGCCATCACCTCCGCGCAGGATGAGGATTACGCGGGCTCCGAGGGAATTTGCTCGTTTCCGGGCGGACTCGGGCTTATCACCCGCACGCTCGCGCAGAAGATCAACGAGAAGGCCGCAGGCAGGCTCCTGACCGGCGCGTTTGTCTATAAGGTCCGCCGCGACGACGATGGCCGCGTGCTGGCCACATATTGGCAGGATGGAAATGTCACCACGGTTCGCGCACGGGCTGCGGTTGTGAGCGCGGAGGCCAACATCGCGAAGCAGATCATCGAGGATATCCCGAACCCGACGAGAGACGCGATGAACGCCATGCGAAGGTTCAGCTATCCCACATTCACGTTCTGCTCCCGCGAGCCGATCTATCGGACGGGATACCGTGTGGGCGTGATGCATTGCGCGATGCAAGCCGTCACCGTGCCCGACTGGTTCAGCCGCGACAAAGGCCCGAATCGCCCGAACATATTCACCTGCTTCAACAAGATGGCGCCCGAACACGTCGACCTCGTCCAGGACCGGGATGCGATGCTTCGAATGGCGGCGCGGATGCTCGGCGAACTCGACCTTCATTTCCCGGGCGCGATCGAAAAGGTGAAGGCCATCCACGCCTTCTGTCGTACCATGAACTACTGTGTTCCCTACCCCGGTTACATGACCGACGTTCTCCCGAACCTCGGAAAGCCCTTCGACAACATCTTCTTCGCAAACGCCGAATACGTTGGTCCGGTCACCCGTTTCCCCGAGGCCGTCATCTCGGCTGACAAAGCCGCGGAACAAGTCAAACACGTCCTGGACAGAGATTGACTTGCAAACAATCATGCAATTGCAATACCCGCGCGCCTTCTGCTACAATGCCTTTCCAGCGTGACCAGAAAGCGGACTAGAGCGAAAGAGGAAGCGAGACATGATCAACGGCGTGAAGAAAATACCTCTTGTGCGACATCCGGATGATCGCGGCTATGTGACCGAGATACTGCGGTCCGACTCCCCGCATTTCAACAAATTCGGCCAGATATACGTGGCCTCCTGCCGTCGCAATGTCATAAAGGCATGGCATTGCCATCAAAAGCAAACCGACCATTTCTACGTGGTGAAGGGAACGGCGAAGATAGGCCTCTTCGATGACCGGCCCGGCAGCCCCACGCGCGGCGAATACAACGTGTTCATCCTCGGAGAGGAAGGAGAAGACGTGCTGCTCATCATTCCGACGATGGTGTGGCACGGCCAGATGGGGCTGAGCGAGATGAGTTACCTCATCAATATTCCGACCGAGCCTTATAACCCCAAAGACCCCGATGAACTCCGCAAAGGCATTGACGAACTGGACGACATCTGGACGATCAGGAATCGGTAACCCGCTCACTCACCGCGTGGTTGAGTGTCGAACTCAATCAGGGTCACGCCGTTGGGCAGGATCTCTGCGGCCTTGAACCTCTCTCTCGCGTCCGGCGGAATCTTGTGTCTATCGAGCCACTCACCGACATCCTTCCGAGTCACGACCAGCCTGATTCCCAATCGCTCCATTTCTTCCATCGCTTGCTCGGGCGGAAAAGCTCTTTGCCAGTAATTAGCATACTTGCTGTCCAGATAGGAATGCGCGTCCAGATAATAAGCGAGATGCGGCCCAAGGTCGGTAAGCACAGGCGAGCGCATCGTATTCACCTGGTTCACGGTGCGGGCGATATCCTGGAATGGCAGCCGCGATGTGTCAGCCTGAAGTTCCTCAATGTGAACCTTACCGTAGTAATTACCGATGTATAGCCCACTGGCGGCAACCAGTGCCTGCGCCAGGACCATCGGCCACAAGGAACCTTCCTTCCTGATGAAGGAGGCCACCTTCCCGACCGCCGCCATCCACACAATAATGGCCATCGGAAGCGCCATCAGCATGAATCGCTCATACCGGTAATACCAGAAAGAGTGAAAGAATGCATACGCCAGAAAGAGCCACGCCGATGCTCGTGCCTGTTTGTTAAGTTTTCCCAAAACGGCCCAGACCAGTCCCATGAGAAAAACGACCTCTCCGACTAGGAACCACGTGATCGCGGCAACCCCGGCTGCTGAAATCAGCCCTTGTCCGGCGATCAGCCTATTCGGCCGATGCATGAATCCGAACGGGACCCAGACATTGTAGGCGAAATTCTCAAGCAGGCGGGCCCCTTTGAAGGTCTGGAGAAATTCATGCACATAGGCGGGGCTTTCGCCTGCCGCGGAGCGCACCCACAGCCAATACGCGGCAAGCGGCGCAATGAAAAGCGCGGCGCCTGCCGTCATGGTCCGCCACGCCTTCCTCTCCTTTTCTCCTGAGATAAGATGGACTGCGAAAACCGGCAATAGGAAAACCGCCTCCATCCGCGTGATGGCTGCGAATCCGCCAATCGCGCACGCGAGAAGAAAGCCGAGATATCCGCGCGTGAGAACGGCGACCAAGATGGACGTGAGACATAGCATCAGCGCGGCGCCCTCAGCCATCGGGAGAGAGAACCATTTGAGGGAGATCGGATTTGCCCAAAGGGCGGTCATGGCCAAGAAGGCAAGCGGACGCTCGAAATTGCACACGAGAACCATGTACCCCAGCAAAATCCCGCAGGCCAGGTAAGCTATCCCTTGCAGAAGAATGACCGAGTCCTCAATATGAGAGACCGCAGTGAGCAGAAGCGAGTAACCCGGAAAATACTTTCGGTCGAATCCATCATTCCAGGTAGTTGTGAGGCCGTTTCCCTTTGCCAATTGTTCGCCCTTGGAGAGATAGAAGTAGCTGTCCACGGGATAGGTGGGCGTCCCCTCAAACCGACTGGTGATTATCTCGAGACCGACCAACAAGGTCAGGAACATGAATAATAGCATGCACGCGAATTCTATGCGAAGGAGGGCCGACTGGCCCGAAGATGCGCTGGCAGGCTGGATTGCGGTTGGCTGGTTCACTGCTGGAGTTCTTCGAGCGTCTGCTCGTATTCCTTCTGCGCCTGAGGAATCCAGCGGCTCCGAGGGAATTCCTTTATCAGCTTGTCGTACCGTCCCAGGGCGACGCTGTATTTCCCTTCCTCGAAGTATGCGTGCCCAAAATTATAAAGGCTGTCTGCCGCGTTCTTATGGGTCTGATTCTCATCGAGCAGCCCTCTGGCTTCGGCAACGCGGCCGCTCTGGGGATACTTCACAATGAAATCCCGCAGGGCCGAGATGGATTCCTCGTAGGTCAGATTCTGCAGACTATCCTTGAGTCTGCGAAACTCGCGCTCCGAAGGGTCGCTCGCAAGAAGCTCGGCCTCTTGCAGCCTGGATTTCACCGCCGAAGCGGTCGGGGTCTGTTGGTATCGGCTCAGGATGTCGCGATAGATGCTTACCGCCTCGCCATACTGCTCCGACTGCATCCGTTGCTCGGCTTCTTCCGCGAGATGAGAGGCCTCCTCCTCAAGCCTCCTCAGACGCTGGTCTGCGACGGCCTTTTCGATCTTCGCGATTTCGGCCCTGGCCTCCTCGGCTGCGCGTGTCTGTGGATAGCTCTCAACAATGCTCTTGAGAAGGTCAAGCGCAGTGACCCGGTTGCCCTCCGAGTACATCTGCAGAGCATGGTCCAGGCGTTGCCGCGCGAGTTGTTCGTTCTGGCGCGTCAGTTCCTCTTCTTGCGCCTTCTTGTTTGCAAGGGCCTGTTCGAGAGCCGGAAACCTCTCCTTCACGACTTCGGCCGTCTGCGTTTCCGGATATAGCCCGAGCACGGTCCGGCCCACGCTCACTGCCTGCTCAAGGTCGCCTTCGTTCAGGTACCGTTCGATTTCTGCGAGGAGCGCTTTGGCGTTGGCCTCGCGTTCCTCACGCGCCTCCCTCGAGAGCGGCGGCGGAGGTTGAGTCCTCGGCTGACGCCCCGGAATAACGTTTTCAAGGCCGGCTGTCGTCTGTCCGCCCTCGCCGGTCCGAACCTGGCCTGCGAAAATGACGACCACCGTAAGCGAAACCGCAAGCGCCACTCCTCCCGAGATAAGTCCCGCCATCGCGAACTGTCTGCCTCGCTGCATCGCCGGCCCGCGCCTCAACCGGTTGAGCGCCAAGCCCCCAAGCAGAACGGCGATGAAGGCTATCAGCCCGATTGCCGGAGCAGCCGCCAGAGCATATCTTGGAAGGACCATCACAAACGATGACAGAACGGCCACGACGGCACACACGAGGCTTGCGATCGCAAGCCTGCTCATGGATGGCGGCGCAGCACCGTGTCCCTGCAGATTCCTGGGCGCGCCCGGTCCGACCGGCGCGCCGGGTTCGACGCCCGCCTTCTTCTCCGCCGCGCACCTCCGGCAGTAGACCTTGCCCTCCATTTGCTCGCGGCATTCTTTGCAAATGAATTTTCCGCAGCCGACGCATATCGTCTCGGCAGGCCTGCCCGCATGATTGACACAGTCGGGAATCTCGATGTCCTCTTTCTGCTCCTTCGGGGGATGCGCCTCGACTTTGCGCGGGCGCGAGGTGGTCTCGCCGCCCTCTTCAAAAAGGTCAAATAGCTCGAGCACTTCGGCGGCGCGAATCCAGTCGGCGAGGTCGTCGTTGATGATCATGTCATCAGGCTCGATCTGGCCGGAGGCCACCCAATGCCTGAGCACATCGAGATTGGCGGGCTCGAGACGGCTGCCGTCCTGTTTCTTCACTTTCCAGTTTCTGGGTTCATGCGCGTCCGTCATCGTCTCTCCCATTTTGGACGGAATTTCAGAAACCGTCCAGCAACTTGACGCCGGGAACCGCTGCCGGATTCAGGCAACCACAAGCTCAATTATATATTTAAGCTCTTGCTGAAATCAAGCGCGGGCATGGAGTTACGATTCTCTCATCGGGAGAGGCCCGCATACTTCATTGCGCTCCACATCCCCTTCCAGAGTCGAACCGCCTCGTGAGCCGACCTGAGCTTTCTCGCGCGGCCAAGCGCGTATGAGGGCCTGAAATAGAACCTGCGATAGGCATGGTTTATGAGAGCGCAAAGCCTGTCGGGCGTGAGCGCGCGTGTGCCAAGGACCGGCGCGCGACTCGTGAACAGCGACCAGTCCTCGACAAGCAGTCCCTCCTGCTTGAGCTGTTCATAATACGGTGTGTGAGGGTAGGGGGTAGCGGCGGTGAATTGAACAATATCAGGATTCAACTCGATCGCGAGCTGCACGGTCTCTTCGACCGTGTCTTGGGTCTCGCCGGGAAGTCCTATGATGAAGAACGCCATCGTCTCGATGTCGTTCTTGCGGCACGTTTCGAAAATCGAGCGAATCCGCGCGGAGGAAATTGGAGTGCGCTTGACTCCCTTGAGAACCTGTGGATTCGCCGATTCCACCCCGAAATTGATCTCCTTGCAGCCGGCACGCGCGAACCATTCGATCAACTCCTCAGTCACCAGGTCCGCCCGCGTCTCGCACCGCCAATCCACCCTGATCCCTCGATTCACAATAAGTTCACATATCCGTCGAGCCCGCTCCTGGTCTGCCGTGAACAGGGGATCGCGAAACAGTATCTCACGAACCCCCAATTTGCTGACGCATTGCTCGATCTCCGCGACCACGTTCTCAGGGCTGCGGGCTCGCCAGTGTGTCCCATGCGCAATCCGATACGGACAATACGAACATCCGTAGAAACAGCCGCGGCTGCTGAGCATCGTGGTGAACGGTCGCTTCCCCCATACGGCGGAGCGGTAGCGCGACATAGGAAGCAAATGACGCGCCGGAAACGGCAGCGCGTCCAGATTCTCTATCGGAGGCCGGTCGGGGAAGTGCACAATTCGGTCCCTGTCCCTGAGGCTCAGACTCGATATCCCCCCACGCGGCTTGCTTCGAGCCACTGCATCGGCCAATTCGGACAGCGTATACTCAGGCTCGCCGCGCGCGACCGCGTCGGCGCGCGATTCGCGAAGTGCATCCTCGGCAAAAATCGACACGTGCGGCCCGAGCAGCGTGACAAAGCTCTCCGGCTGCGACTGCTTGATCGAATCGGCAATCGCGAGGTCATCTCGTATCGAGGGCGTGGCCGTATTGACAGCCACAAAGACGAACGCTCGCTCGCGAATCCACGCCAGCACGGTGTCAGGCTTCCAGCCCAGCGCGACCGCGTCGAGTATCTCGACATCAAGTCCGATGCTCTCCATCACCGACGCGCAATAGGCGAGCGTCAGGGGAGGAGTGAGATTATTGCTCTTTATCTCGAAGCCGAAACCTCCCATGTGATCGCGGCTGATCACCACGTCCCGCTGCGGCTGAGGGTTCAACAAGAGCGCCTTCATGCTCACACCGTCCGCTGGCGTTTCACGCGCTCCCACAAGGCGGTGAAATCGCCCCTGAAGTATCGTACGACAGCCGTGGCCAGATGAAGCGCCACAAGCGCCATCGCGGGAATCGCGGTGAAGATATCGAGAAGAAACCTGCCCGGTTCAGCCACCAGCGGCGCCAGCAGCGCCGTCCCGACAACATACGCGACGAACACTGCGCCCGTCATCGAAACAAGGAGCGCGACAGCCGACGCAGGCTCGAATGCCGCAACGTAAACGAACGCGCCCACAAACGAGACCGCGAGCAGATAAATTCTCAGCATGCGGAACAGAGAATATTCCGGAAAAATCAGAAGTCCATACCAGCCATATCGCGGATTGAACAACAGATTGCGGTGCCGCGCGAGCGACTGAGTCATCGCGCCGATATTGCGCTGTTTCTGGCGCGAGAAATCATCGAGCGTCTCAGCAGCATGATAGCCGGCTGTCGCGCCGGGCTCCAGCCGCGCCCTGAACCCGCGCTCCCTCAACGCGATGCCGAATTCACGGTCCTCGTAAATGACGTCAGTGGAGAAATCCCCCACCGCCTCGCGCCGAACGAGCGAGAACTGCCCGAACAGGCCGGCGGCGCTGTCGAGCATGCTCTCACCGAACTTCTGCGCGTTCTGTATGTCAAACAGAAATTGCGCAACCCGCGTCAGATAATTGACATCGCGGTTGCGGACCCGGATGCGCGCGGAGACCGCCCCCACCTGCGCATCGGCCATATGGGACGCCAGCTTTCGAAGGGCATCGGGTGGCGTCAGTACGGTCGCATCCGTGATACAGACTATGTCGGCGTTCGCCTCCGAGAAGGCCATTTTCTGGACGTATATCTTGCCGCGGCGCTCCTCCGAACGGATGAGCCTCACGCCTTCGTCTTCAAATTCACGCGCCACCTCGGCGGTCCGGTCAGTGGAGCCATCGTCAACCACGATGACCTCCATCAACTCGCGCGGATAATCCGAAGCCAGGACGTTCTCCAGTCTTCTGCCCAGGTGTCGCTCTTCGTTGTATGCGGGGATGACGACGGTAATAGGCGGTGTGAAGTCGAAGTCTCGTCTTGGATAGCGGAGGAGACCGGCGAACACAATGACAAGATTGTAGAGAACGTATTCGCCTAGGGCGATGCCCAGCGCAACAAGCGAGATTGCCAGAATGAAAGACCCCATCTCCTCCCGATGAGCCAGCCCGTTTACTTCGGACGCCGCACAACCCGCACACGAAGGTTGTACTCGCCGAAATAATTCCAGTTCGAGCACAGGCTGATGTCAAATGAAAGCCTTTGGCCATCGCGAAGAATGCCGTCCACCCAGCCGTCAAGCACCTGAATCGAGTATTCGTGCTGGCTGGCGGCCACGATGACCTCCTCTTTCCCACGGACCGACTTTATCTCATAGCGGCCTTCCAAGTCAATTCGCGCCTGGTTGAGCCGAATATCGCCAGCGATGGTTTGAGCATCGAATTCCAGGTCGGCGACAGAATGATTGTCAGCATCCACTCCCGCTGAGACAACTGAGAGCCTGAACTCATGAATGGGAGTCTGATATTTATACGCGGGTGTTCCATCCTTTGTTGGCTCGACCTTAAGGTCTGTCACCTCAATGGTACTGCTCCTCCCGATACTCGAGATCGGCGGGCACACTCTCCGCCGGTTGAATGCGATCCTCGCCACGGGAAACAGCTTGAGCAACTGCCGACCCGTGCGGATTTCGCGCAGCGTCGTGTAGAGCGATTGTCTGATTCCACTTGCCCAGTCATACGCGCCATCGAAAGCGAAACCAAGCCGAAGCTCGTGGTCGATCAAAAATTCGGGTCGCTCTCTGGATATCCGAACCATGCTCCTGCCATCTTCCGAAAGCGAAAGCCGGGGCTGAACGCTTGCGCTCTCTGAGCGGGGCGCAAGCAACCCCGGATTTGCGCCTTCTTCCTCCGAGGCGTCGAGCAGGAATTCGACGAGGGCGTCGGCGGCAAACGACGGCTCGACGTGGATGCTCTCGAGGCCCGAGGGATAATCGAGAAACCATGTTTCGCAGAGGCCTCCATCACGTTCCTGCAACTCCGCGATGGTGTTGAAGAGCCTCCATGCCTGCTCGCTCCAGAGGGACTTGCCGGTCGCGCGCGAAAGCCTCAGGAACGAGCGGGCAGCAAGAAGGCCGCCCCACACGTCAATTCGCGGAGTTATCGAGCGAGACAATCCGTCGAACGAAGTCCCAATGCCATCCTCCGGCGGGCGCACCCACTGGAGCGCATACCAACCCCATTTGGTCGCCTGCTCGATGAAGCTTTCATCGCGGCTGACGTAATGCCAGTCGAGATTGGCGTGGATGCACGCCTCCGCCGTGATGCCGTCGCTTTCGCCAGGGTCAACGTCGCGCAGGTATTGCCGACACTCGAAGAAACTGCGCTCCCGGTTTACGAACCGCATCGCCCGATCGGCGCATGCGCGGTACCTGTCTCTCTCGGAATACAAATATGCGGCTATCAGCGCGCGGGCGGCCTCGGCAGTGCTGGCGACACAGCCGACGTAATTTCCTCGCCCGTCATCCAACGTGGCCGGCCAGGAGCCGTCCTCGGCCTGTACGTTAACGAGCCAGTCGGCGCCAGCCGCGGCAAGCCCTTCAAACTCGCGGCTCTCTCGGAGCGAGCAATACTCAAACAGCCGTCTCACGACCGTCGCCATCCCGCCGGGGAATCCGACGAAGCCAATCCCGTGATGTGTGAACGCTTCCAGACCCTCTCCGTTGAAATACGTGGTGGTGTGCCACAGTGATGCGCCGTCAACATGATAAAGATATGCGCCGCTCGATAGTTTCCCCGCTAATTCCCTCTCCCTCGCCTCCAGTTCGCTGTAACCAGCCTTGCTCAGCCTGCGGTAGAGTACCAGCTTCGTGAGGTCGTCCGTGATGTGCGAATGCTTGAATTCGACGGACTCGAAGCCCGGCACGTTCTTGAGCGGCAAATGCATGTGCGTGCGATTCCGGCAGTCCCAGGCCCGATTGTAGAACCGAACGGCCGAGTGCAGCGCATTCGAGCCCTCACCCCAACCCTCTCCCACTGGGACAGAGCTTACTTGCGGACCCTCTCCCACCGCAAGAGGGCAGGGTGAGGGACTTTGGCTGCGACTTTGCTGTTCCGCGGAATCAGCCGGATAGATGTGCCCCGCGCAGGCTGAGACGCATTCGGTCCACGTGTCCGCTGAAACCAGCACAAACTTGGCCTCGAATTCGCCCGACGGAATATCGAGATCCTGCTCCTTCCGCTCCACGCGCGTGCTGAACCATCCGAACGGCTTTCGGTCCACCTGGAAATCTCTCAGGATGGCGGCGCAGAATTCGACCGAGGCCTCCGCGCCGCTGGCGCTGACGAATAGCGGCAGGGTGTGCCCGCCAAGCGTCACATACTTCGGAAACGCGACTGCGAAGGCGCGGTGAGGTTCCTGCCAACAGGCGAGAGGCATTTTCGAAAACAGCGCCGCGTCGAATGCGGGCGGGCAGCTAATGCGGAATTTATAGTATGAATTGTAAGGGAATTTCAGCCGTTTGGAGCCGATGGATTCCGATGGCGAGAACCGGTATCGCCTGCCGCCCACGAAGGCGGCGTTGGGATAGAACTCGCCGAGCCGGAACCTGAGCATCTCCAGCGGAGCAAATCGCTCAGGAGTTCTCTCGACAACCCAGCGCACCTTCAGCTTCACCACGCCCGCCTCGCTGGACAAGTCGGCGCTCGCTTTCACGCCTTCGGGCGCAACGGTGGCCAAGATCCCGACGACGGCATGATCGATCAGGATTTCCCGATTCCTTATCTCAAGACTGTGGAGCGGCATCGGTCCTTTTCGTCATCCAGAACAGCGCCCCCATGAGCGCCGGTATCCCCAGCCCGATTATGTCGTATAACAGGCTTATCAAGAGGGCCCGCTCATAAGTGGCGCCCAAGGGGGGCCTCTGAAGCAATATCACCATTGCGGCCTCACGCAGGCCGAACCCCGAAAAGCCGACCGGTATCATCGAAGACAGCAGAGCCGGCGGAATGACTATCGCCATGTGCCACGCCGCCGTGTCGAACAGAGAAGCCTTGCAGAAACACCAGACCTCGATGAAGACGATTCCCCAATAGAGCAGCGTCATAACGGCCGCCTCTAGCAGGTTTCGCGGTGACACGGTCTCCCATACCGCTGCCGCCGTGATGCCGCGGCAACGCGCCCATATCAGGCCCACAGCCAAAGCTGCAAGACCGGCCACCCCCGCCACGACGGCCACATGCACCCAACCGGGTTCAACATAAATATGCAGACCTGAACGAAAAAGAGCAAAAAGACCCAGTGCCGCGAGAGGCCCAAGCAACAGGAGATCGAGCACGCGCTCCGCCACGAAACATATCAACCCGCGCAATACGGGCACCTCCGCTTCCTTGTTCAGCATGTAGACTTTGGCGACTTCTCCTATCTTCGCGGGCGATATGATCCCGGGCAGAAACGAGACCATCTGGATTCGAAGCACCTCCCACATCCTGCGGGAGGCCGCGACGCCAAACACAAGCACCGCCAACCTGTGCGAACGCACAATCTGGCCCAGCACGATAAGCACTACGGAGGCCAGGACGAACGAGTATCGGAGTGAACCCATGTACTGAGCGGCTTTCGAGAGATTGGCGTTCCGAAACAGGATAAAGAGGAGGGCGGCGGAAACGGCGAGTTTCAGAATGAGCGAGAGTCTTTTCAATCGAAATGACCTGTATCTTCTTCGTGTTCCTTCGTGCCCTTCGAATTTGTAGGGGCGCCC
>CAZEBC010000012.1:0-2347 GCA_964510165.1 uncultured bacterium | reverse complement strand
GCCCGGACGGCCTCACGGCGTCCTCTTGTCGATCAAATCCGCCAGCAGCCCGATGACCGCCACCTGTATCGAGAGAGACACCAATACGATCACCGTTACGTCCATCACGCGGCCCAGCACGAATCCGCTGTACAGCAGCAGCGCCATCCCGCTCAGGAACAGACATGCGCTGATGGGCAGGAATATCTTCAGCGGATTGAAATACATGATCGTGCGCACAATCGTCAGGAAAAAACCGAGCGTGTCGGAGACCGGCCGTATCTTGCTCATTCCCGTGCGCGGATGATAGTCAATCGGCCGGAACCGCACGCGGTAATCGTTGCTCAGCATCGCCAGCGTGATCGTCGTGGTGAATGAAAAGCCCTGCGGCAATATGTTCAGGAACCGAATGAGCGCGTCCTTCCGCATCACGCGCATGCCGGAATTGAGGTCGGGAATTTTCGTCGAGGAAAGGTAATTCGCCAATCTGGCGAGTATCCACTTGGCGGGACGTCTGACAAGCGGGATCGACACGTTGTCGCCGATGCGCGCTCCGACTACCATGTCGCAGTCATCCATCGCGCGAACGAGGCCGGGCAAGGCCTCAGGTGGATACGTGCCGTCGGCGTCGGTGATCGCCACGAGGTCGTAGCGCGCGGCCCTGAGCCCTTGCTTGATCGCCGCGCCATAGCCCAGGTTCATGCCGAGATCAATAAGCCGCGCCTGCCCGTGGCGCGACGCGGCCTTGCGCGTGCCATCGGTCGAGCCGTCATCAACCACGATGATCTCATGCTCCAACCCATCGGCCCGCATCGCGGCCGACACCCCCTCTATCACCGCCCCTATCCCTCGCTCCTCATTGTGGGCGGGAATTATTACCGATACTCCCTCGGCCATGCTATCTCCTTTATCGATGCCCCATTATAGCATGGGAAGGGAAAAAACGGGAAACCGTAAACCGCTCGCACCCCAGGCAGTCCGCATTCCAAGCTCCCGACCCGGCCGAACGGTCCGATGTGTCCGACTTGTCCGACACGCTCGTCCCCGCCCCGCACCCTCCTCTTTGCCCTTTCAACCACAAACCCGAAGCCCGAAACCCGCAGCTCCGCCGCTCTCGTTACCCTCTCCCCTCGGTGAGGGGCTTCGATTGCGGCCCCATCGCGCCGTGCCGGTCCGTGCTTGTCCATGCACGTCCACATGGTCCATGACTTCCGTCCCTGTTGTGGTTTCGGCTCACCTTGACAAGTTCCAAGGATCGGATAACAATATGGTGTCACAGCTCTACCCGATAAGAAGGGATTCTCAACATGAAGATCACCGCCGCGGTGGTGTACGAAAAATCTCCTCGATTCACCCTTGAAACGATCGATCTCGACGAGCCGAGGGACGACGAGGTGCTCGTCCGCATCGCCGGCGCCGGAATTTGCCATACCGACCTCGCATGCCGCGACCAGTATTTCTCGGTTCCCCTACCGTGCGTGCTCGGGCATGAAGGCGCGGGAGTAGTCGAAAAGGTCGGCACGCGGGTCACCAAGGTACGGCCCGGCGACCACGTCGTGTTGAGTCTCCTGTCGTGCGGCGCGTGTCCCTCCTGCCTCGGCGGAAAGCCCTCCTATTGCTACCGTCTCTCCGACCTCAATTTCGGCGCAGCGCGCGCCGACGGCTCGACCACCTTGCGAAAGGGCAGAAAGACGATACACGGCGCGTTTTTCAGTCAGTCGTCATTCGCCGATTTCGCGCTCGCCAACGAACGCAACACGGTAAAGGTCCCGAAGGACGTCCCAATCGAACTGCTTGGGCCGCTGGGCTGCGGCGTGCAGACCGGAGCGGGCGCGGTCATCAACACCCTGCGGCCCGAAATCGGTTCTTCCATCGCAGTGTTCGGCGTCGGCGGAGTGGGCATGAGCGCGATACTCGCCGCCGTCGCGCGCGATTGCGGCACGATCATCGCTGTCGATGTCAATCCCGCCCGCTTGAAACTGGCGCGCGAACTCGGCGCCACTCACACCATAAACCCGCGCAGGCAAGACCCTGTGGACGCCATCAATAGGATCACCGGAACCGGTGTGGACCATTCGCTCGAGTGCGTCGGCAACCCCGAGGTCCTGAGACAGGCGGTCGATGCGATGGGGCCGTGCGGCGTCTGCGGATTGATCGGCGCTCCTTCCGGTGACGCCGAGGCGCGCCTCGACATGGATACGCTCCTGTTCGGTCGCACAGTTCGCGGCATCATCGCGGGCGACTCCGTTCCCGATATCTTCATCCCGCTCATGATCGACCTCTACAAGAAAGGGCGCTTCCCCTTCGACCGCATGATCAAGTTCTACCCGCTCAGCGATATCAACAAGGCCGCCGCCGACATGGAAAA